>CAWVZW010000006.1:0-82657 GCA_963934735.1 uncultured Planctomycetaceae bacterium | reverse complement strand
TTGGGTTTACTGACGTAGTTGGGATTGGGTTTCGGAATTTTGGCACCAATCCGCGTCAGCTCTTTCTTGAGTTGATGGTCTAGTTCTTTTACCTTATCAGTCATGGTATTTGCCAAGTCGGTACTTTCTGAAAGATCAGATTTTAGATTGTAGAGCTCGAAACCGCCCTCGTACCATTTAATCATCTTCCAGTCTCCGGAACGAATGATTGAATAGGGACCCGGAGCATGGCGATAATGGGGGAAATGCCAGTAAATAGCTTCACGATCAAGCAGCTGTCGTCCATTGGATTTTAGTACCTTTAACAGTGAGATTCCGTCCAATTCGATTTCGTCAGGAATATCACAACCTACGGCCTCCGCTATAGACGGCAGGTAATCAACACTGCTGACCGGTTCATTACTGATCGTTCCTGGTTTTATGACTTCTGGCCAACGTACGATTAACGGAACGCGGATTCCTCCCTCGTACGCATAGCCTTTACCGGACCGCAACGGGCTATTGTCCGTGGGACCCTTCAAGCCACCATTGTCGGACGTGAAAATAACCAATGTGTTCTTTGCGAGTCCGGTCTCCTTGAGGGTATCCATTATCATCCCAACCGCATCATCCACGCTCTCGACCATGGCCGCGTACTTAGCGTTATTAGCACTTTTATCCGGTCGGACGTACTTAGCCGCAATCTCGTCGATCGCCTGTATGGGCGTGTGAACGGCATATGGGCAATAGGACAGGAAAAATGGCTTCGATTTATTCTGTTCTATAAACTGCTTTGCCTCGTGACCCTCGCGATGTGTTAAGAATTCTCCTTGCTTGCGAGGCAGCATTTGCTTATCAAAGTTGTAGCGAGGGTGATTATAGGGATCAAAGTAGGATGGTGGTTGCCCTATATCGCATCCGGCGATATTGAGGTCAAAACCTTGTCGTTGAGGGTACCAGTCTGGATCACCAAGGTGCCACTTACCGATGTGACACGAAACGTAACCCGCTGGTTTTAACAGTTCCGCAATGGTTATTTCCTCGTGTTCCATCCAGAAGGGATTAGATGGGCAGAGGAGTTTCCGATTATTTCCACCCACATATTCCGTTCTCGTGATATTGGAAGTTGGCTGATTCCCCCGCTGAAAACGAGCTCGAATCCAGTCCGTAACTCCAACCCGCCCTGGCCAACGTCCTGTCATCACTGCGGCGCGTGTAGGACTGCAGACAGCACAAGCGGCATAGGCGTCGGTAAACCGCATACCCTGTGAAGCGAGGCGGTCAATATTTGGTGTGCGGAAGTAGTCACTGCCCTGACAGGAAAGATCCATCCAACCGAGATCGTCTACAAGGATGAGAACTATATTAGGCTTACCAACAGTGTGCGAATTGTCAGCGGACCTCAATTGGCTCGTGACAAATCCAAAGTAAAGCAGCAATACAGTTAGTAGAGTTTTAAGTCTTATCGAATTGTCCTGTAACATTTGTAATCTCCGACCGGTGAAATGCGTGCGTTGAGCGGCGCAACCGAGTCAAAACCGCATTGAATTAATAAATTACTGAGAAACAGCTTGAATTACCGACATGCGTCGTTTAATAAATTCAACCATTAAAGGATGCGCTGGCCCTACCATTTGGCCATGATTATGTCCTCTAATTTCCTTCAATGACGTGGTCGTGTTACCTGCTACTCTCATCATTCGCCAGAAATAGGCGTTTTCTTCGTAGCGGCCCAACAACTCAAGGTCGCGATCTCCCGTAACCAACAACATCGGCGGACAATTTGTTTTCACATGAAACAACGGTGCGAATTCATCAATAATGGGTTGTTTGTCGCTGATACCCCGCTCGGCTCGAGCGGTAAAGTGGGTAATTGCATGTCCGCTATAAGGGATAAGACCCGCTAAGGAATTAGAGTCAATATTATGGGCCTTCAACAATTCTTCATTCAGGCCCAACATGCTGGTAATGTAACCTCCAGCAGAATGCCCACTAATGAAAATTAGTGACCGTGAGCCGCCGTATTGTTCGATATTATTGAAGGTCCACGCGACGGCCGCCGCCGCATCGTCGAGTATGGTCGCAACTTTGACTTTAGGGCTCAAGCGATAGCCAACGGCGATGATCGCCAAGTGTTTATTCTTCAACGCAACAGGAATAGAGCGGTTTCCACTCGTGAGCCCTCCGCCATGGAACCAAACGATAGTCGCAAACGTTTTTAAATTTGCCGGGTAATAGATGTCTAACTGACATCGTTCGGCGGCATATGAGCACTTGCGGAGTTTATCGCGATAGGCCACATTTTTCAGCGTCTTGTACTCGAGTTGTACATCCGCCAACGCGGCTGTTGTTAAACAGTAGGATGTGAGTAGGACAGTTACGAGAATTGACTGAAAACGCGTCATTTTACACGCACGAGTTTAATGATACGACCAGCAACGTTCCAGTCCTGGACGTATAAGTTCCCCTCGTTGTCCCAATAGGAGCCGTGTGTTCCGCTGAAAACCCCTTCAACCCATTTATCCTGTGGGACGTTGAAGTTTCGCCCGGCACCACGATCAATGTTATGACCCAGAACGGATATGATCGTATTGCTCTTGTCTAGAATTACAACGCGCCCGTGTAAATCTGGTACGGAAACGAAATCGCCTTGGACTGCAGCTGATGTAGGCATGCCCAAACCAGTAACGACTACCGAAATGAATTCCCCTTCAAGGCTGTAATGAACCAATCGACCCTTAGGCGTGTGATTTCGGTCACAAACCAATAGTCGCGGCGGATCATAGCGAGTATCGAGCGTCATGCCGTGCGCCGTATTAAATTGCTTAAGGTCATTACCCTTTTGTCCAAAATGCATCAGGTATTTACCAGTTTTGTCAAACTTGAAAATATGGTTACTGGCATAACCGTCTGACAAATAGATGTCACCATTGTCCGTTACCGTGATCGCTGTGGGGCTGAACCGTTTGAGGTCGAGTCCCGATTCTTTAGGAAAAGGAAGTGTCAACACGATCTCGCCGGTATGAGCATTAAACTTAATTCCCTCGGCATTGGCGTTACGAGCACCGTAGATAAACTCGTGGTCTCCTTCGATTCGAATTTCCATATCATGGATGTTCGAATATTTTTCACCGAGATACTCCATGATCACTTTTCCGTCCGCCGAAAAAACAACGACGCCTTTATTGGCGCTTGTATATACGTTGCCATCTTTATCAACGACGACTCCCCCATGCGTTGCTCCAAGAGCGGAGGAACCGTCTGGACGCAATCCCCAACCGGGAACCGTGTCGAACGTCATATATCCCGAACCCATCCGCACCGGCTCGACGCCCTGTACAGACAGCGTTAATGAAAGAACAAGTAATAGAATTGTTGATTTTGCCATAAAGGGGATCTGCATTTGTTTCAACCTATTTTGAATGATTTGTCGTGATATGACATTATGGCATAATCAACAAGGTGTTTACAAGCAGACGGGAAGTGGTAGTGGCCGTTGCATAAATAGGATGCAACTTTGACCCGTTAAAAAAAAAGGCCAGCACCGAGCAAATACTCGGGCTGGCCGCAATTACACGATCGAAAACGTGTTATGCAGATTTATCTTTGCGATTGAAGATATAAAGAATAACACCTAACGCAATCAGTCCGACCATCCCTTGTTCGCCAAGGCTGCCGACCATCGTGGTGATATTGCCAACCACTTCACCCGCTCCACTAAGGAATGGAACGCTATCGCCTAATAGCAATGCCAATACAACGCTCAACGCGATAAGCAGAACTCCAATTTCTGTAAGTTCTTTGACCCAACCCTTAACACTTTTAACTAATGCTTTACCGTCCATGATAAATTTCTCCGTGAAAAATCAGTAATCCGTTTTACTGCTAGGAATATCGGCGACTGCTTTCGAGAAAGTTGAGAATATGCGGTATGGTTACGAGTCATAAATCCCTAGACCCTACCTAAACTCCGTATATCGCCAAGAGTTTTGGCAATGTAATGTCGAATTCGATCGTAAAATAGATGGATATTTATACGAAAATTGTATGTAATCAACGTTGTTTACCCAAGGTTTTGCGTCTGATATATCCAAAACCCTAAAAATGACATTTATAAATGGCTACGATATAGTTTGGTAATACTAAGGATTATCTGGGCGGAGGTACGCTCGATGAACGATCCGCTAATTATGAGGAACTTCTTGTGAGTAAAAGCATCTGGCGAGTCGCGTATAAATTGATGGTCTGTTGTGCCGCCACGCAAATTGTTGTGGCACAACAGAACGTTGCCACTAGTGATAAAGCAATGGTTGCAACAGTCCGCCCTGAGGCAACGGACGCGGCAATACGCGTGTTACAGCAAGGGGGCAATGCAGTTGATGCAGCGATCACTGCCGCCTTTACTTTAGCGGTCGTGGACGGCTACAACTCAGGTATTGGTGGCGGATGTTTCATCTTGATTCGTACTCCCAATGGAAGTTTATTTGCGATCGATGGTCGTGAGGCGGCACCTCGGGCAGCAACGCCCGACATGTTCTTGAGGGAAGGACGACCCATACCCAATGCATCTGCAACTGGTCCACTTGCCTCAGGCGTCCCGGGCGCCGTCGCTGCTTATGAAATGGCATGGAAATTCGCGGGACGGCAACCTTGGAGTTATTTATTTGACGACGCCATCAGCTATGCGTCTGACGGTTTCGCGATACCCAAGAAATATGCGGAAAGAATCCGTTCTAAACGGACTTCTTTGAATCGGTTTTCGGGATCGCGTGAAGTGCTGTTCAATAGTGACGGTGAACCCCGATTGGCCGGTACCAAGCTTGTTCAAACTGATCTGGCTAAAACGCTTAAAGGCATTCAACAATCAGGCGGGAAGTATTTTTACCGTGGACCGCCGAGTATTTTGATTAGTCGATGGATGCAGCAAAACGGCGGTATAATGACGAAACGCGATTTCCATCAGTATCGACCCGTATCGCGAGTGCCGGTCACGTCTACGTATCGTGGATACACGGTCGTCGGGTTCCCTCCACCGAGTTCCGGTGGCGTGCACGTTGCGCAGATGTTAAATATTCTTGAACACTATGATTTGGCCACCATATATCAGGAGAATCCTAACGGATTTACGCACGTTGTTACTGAATCCATGAAGCTAGCGTTTGCTGATCGCGCGTACTGGCTTGGCGATCCGAGGTATGCCAATGTCCCTTTGGGTTTGGTGTCGAAGCAATACGCAAAGGTCCAGAGTTCCCAAATTGACCCAGAAAAGGCTAGTCCTGTGTTGTCGCACGGTACGCCGCCATTGGATCAAACAAGGTTATTTGACCGTCACACAACGCATATCACAGCAGTGGATGCGGAAGGATATTGGGTAGCCATCACTGCCACCGTGAACACATCATTCGGTTCTAAAGTGATTGTTCCCGGAACGGGCGTGATACTCAACAACGAAATGGACGATTTTTCGATTGCGCCTGGCGTTCCCAACGCGTTCGGGTTGATTGGATCTAAAGCAAACGAAGTTGTTGCGTTTAAACGACCGCTGTCGAGTATGAGTCCGACTATCATTCTTAAGGGTGACCAACCGGTAATGACGATTGGCGCTGCTGGCGGTCCGCGAATTATTACAAATGCACTGTTGGGCACAGTTCGGGTCTTGGACTTGGGTATCCGCCCGAGTGACGCGCTCGCGATGAAGCGGTTTCACCACCAGTGGTCTCCGGACAAATTATATTTGGAATCGGGCACCGCTGAATCCGTCGCCCAGTCACTACGTAAGATGGGGCATACGGTCGTCATTGGCGGATCCTCCGGTACGACCCAAATGATTTATCGTGACCCTAATACCGGGATGTTCACCGGTGTCCATGATCCACGAGTGCCCGGCAAAGCGGCGGGCCCAACTGAATCAACTAGACCAACTGGACATGGTACCCAATAATCAATATCCACCGTTGCACAAGTTCATGGTGTATCTCGCGTTACACCCTTCCGTAAGGATACGCCAGCGCGTGCACCGGTGTGTTCGCCGTTTATAACAGTCAGCTTGCCGTTTACAACTACATAGGGTATCCCCACCGGATAAGCGAATGGCGCCGTGTAGGTGGACCGATCAATAATGTTGTCCGCGTCAAAAATGACAACGTCTGCGGCGAATCCCACTTTGATCAAACCCCGTTCTTTTAATCCAACCTTGTTGGCATTGAGTGACGTCATTTTTCGGACAGCGTCCTCGAGCGACAGCAATTTCTGTTGTCGAACGTATTTTCCTAACACGCGTGGAAATGTACCAAAGTTCCGCGGGTGGGGATTGCCGACTCGCAACGGTCCTTCAATTGCATAAGCCGATCCGTCTGAACCGACGCTGCACCATGTTTTCTGAAGTACAAAATTCATGTCCTTTTCAGTATGATGGGCAAACACGGTGGAAATCCCACCGCCATGTTCCTGCAGGATGGAAAGTAGGTCGTCAATCTGGTCTTTAGGATTCCCCCGCAGCATAAACACGCGATCCATTGTTAATCCGCGGAATTGATGGTTTCCGCTGATCAACATGCGAGACCAATCACCACCCACGGCGGTATAATGGTTGTACCAATCATCAACACCATTAATGATGTCATGATGTATCTGTTTCCGATCCGACGAGTCTGCAAGTCGCTCAAGCAAGCGTTTAGTCCCACCCTCGTGGGCCCATGGTGGGATGATGCTGATCAAATTATTGTTACCGCGTGTATACGGATAGACGTTTGCCTGGACGTCTACGCCACGAATCCGCGCTTCTTCAATTAACTTTACTACTTCATCCATTCGCCCCCAATTGGATTCGTCGGCTATCTTGATGTGGATGATATCGACGGGAATTCCCGCTCGTTCGCCCACAGCAATTGCTTCTTTAACCGAGGAAAATATCCCCAGTCCTTCATTGCGAATATGTGTTGAGTATAGACCGCCGAATGGCGCTACAACTTTGGCCAGACGTACCAAGTCATCCGTTGTCGTCAGCGATCCAGGAGGCATCATTACTTGAGACGAAAGCCCCAACGCCCCTTGTTGCATCGCCGTCGAGATTAGATTCTCCATTTTCCCGAATTGTGTTTCGTTTGGACGCGCAAAGGAATTGCCCATCACGCATTGCCAAACAGTACTAAGACCTACGTAGCTAGCAATATTGACGGAGGTTGTTTGTTTGTCGACTAGGTCAAAATATTCCGTGAACGTGCTCCAACGACTTATCTGGCCATCAATTACTAAACTGCGTGGCGCGCGGGCGCCTGTCGACGGTGCAGCGGATCCCCCCTCACCTAGAATTTCCGTGGTGACGCCTTGGCGAATTTTACTTTGGGCTAGTCCGTCACGTAGAATATTGGTGTCGGAATGTGAATGGATATCGATAAACCCAGGCGATACGACCAATCCTTTTGCGTCAATTGATTGGGCAGGGAGATGTGGCAACGACCTTCCAATGGCAATGATGCGACCGTTTTTGATGGCGACGTCTGCATGGAACCAGGGGTTGCCCGAGCCATCGACGACACGTCCGTTCTGAATCAGAATATCACACTGTGGCGGTAAATTGTCGGTCGCACCAAACAGCGTGTTAGTTAATAACCAAACAAAAACCAGGACGACAATACGCATTGGGCATTACTTCCATAGGGGCATAGTATTTTGAATCGTAGTCAGTATACCAAAATTGGAAAACGAGTTTGGTAGACGAGACAAACCGTCCATCGATTACTTGAACGACGCGGAATTGATGAGTTGTCGATACCGAACAACCACCCCGTCGCCGTCAACTATCATGCACTGCAGTACAAACGGATGAGTCGGGAGGTTCCGTGACGTCAACGAGAATCTAAATCGCCTTGAAAACGCGTCGGCCATAAAGGAAATCTTTTTCAATTCTTTACCAACAATGTCAGTAATGACAATTTCGACGTGTTGAGTGTCAGTGAGATGCTGGGCCAAGATCAATTCACATTCCGCTGTTCCGTTAGCATGAAGATCATTGAGGGGGATAATGCACTCGCGAATTTTACTAACGCTAACGACTTGGAACGAAGTGTTACCCGAGTTTATTACCTTACCCTGCTTATCGAGATAAAAACCGTCCATCAAGTAATGTCCTTGTTCAAGCACAGGTAGCTTAAAAGTAATTTTATCCTGTTCGACAATTTCGATTTGTTGGGAAACAATGGTTTGATTGAACGATGAGCGGATTCGATAGTAAAACGTTTTTAATGTTTCATCCGCTCGAGGTGGCACGACATAATACTCCGCGTCAGGCAAACGGTAACGATAAAATTGGCGAGGACTCAATTCTTTCAAGTGCCGTGGTGTCACGAGATTGCGGTCCACACGTGGTGTAGGAATTACACTTTTACTGAGAAATGATACCTGCGAGTTGGAGTATTTGTCGCTCGAGTGGAGGATGGCCATCGAAAGTCCAAACAGCCATATATCCCGCCGAGCAGGAACTATCTGTCGCGTAAGGGCATTCAAATGGTTTGAGTCTACAAAGGGAACTAACGCCGAGAGGTTTGGATGGACAATTGCGGCGTCATCATAATCTAAGGCTACAACCCGCCCCTTCCCTAGGACCTTTGATGATATGTAAAACGGCGATTGGCGATAAAGTTGACGGGGCAAGGCGGGTAGATCGGATGTAACCAAGCGATCTCGATAATAGACAAGTTTGCTGAAGGCGTATGCAGTACGGGAATAGATTGTACGGTACAGATTGAGCGTGTCCGGACCACGGAAGAGATCATTGAATGTGATGACCGTATTGTCCATTTTTGAAATGGTCGCATCGTGTATGTAGGGACTGACGTAAACCAAACCAGTACCTCGCTCGACGTGTTTGAGAATAAGACCACGTTCCATTTCAGGTATGGCGTCCCAAGCGACTTTTCCAATTGTGATACAGTCATAATTATTCGTTAACGCCAGATGTTTACTTGCCAAGGGCCCCGCTTGGGACGGATCGGCGGAGGCAATTCGCCAAGTTTGGCGTGCTCCTGTTGGAATAACGTTTGCCATCATGTCGAGTTGTTTGGCTAATTCATCGACTTCGTTGAGGTTGTTCTCGGGCAAAATCACCAATAGCTTAAGCGGCCCGCCCGCCAGTGGTTTGTACCAGTGAATCGTAGACGGTGGTTCATCAATATTCGGTTGATTACCGGTCACTTTTTGGCCTAAAGAGGCCAGCGTGGCGCAGCACAGAACGCTGGCGCAAAGCAGGTTGTGTATAAAGGCATTTATAGGGCTAAAAGTCATCGCTTGGGTGATTTGGGGGGTATTCTTTATATATACGGGTGTGACGATAGCGATTTGTAACAATTGTTAAGGATACTCGTTCAACCTAGCGAGTCATTTAGGGACTTGAGCCGCTCATTTCACTAATTATGCTGAATCGAATACCGACTTATTATATTCTACTACTGGAAATATCGCGTTATGAATCAGTTCAAAAATTCCGTCTATACCTTAATTGTATTCCTAGTTTCGGTTAATTACTCACACGCAGAACCGGTAAAGCTAGTTTCGGGAATTAATCTCACACCCACTGGCGAGCGAGTGGTGTTCTCATGGCGAGGAGATGTGTGGAGTGGTTCCACGACTGGAGGGCGGGTTACTCGGTTAACTTCGCACACTGCGACCGAGGGATTCCCGTGCGTTTCGAGTGATGGTAAGTCGATTGCGTTCGCGAGTAATCGTACGGGCGCATTGCAAACCTACACCATGTCAATTGAAGGTGGACAACCCACACAATTGACCTTTCATAGCGAAGGTACACGACCGGTTGGCTTTACGGGTGACAATCAATCGTTATTCGTCAGTGGACGCCGTGATCATTGGTTCCGTTGGGACACGAGATATTTCACAATTTCTGCGACCTCCCCGCAAAGTGGAGAAAATTTATTGTTCGACGCTTATGGCGCGATGGCAGCATTATCACCGGACGGTAAATCTGTTCTCTTTACCAGGGAAGGAATGACTTGGTCCAGAAAGGGATACACGGGCAGCAAAGCGTCGCAGATATGGTTGAAGCGTCTAGAGGAACCGGGGTACGAACGCATAGTCGGCGACGACTTAGACGATTGTCGATATCCTATTTGGGCACCGGATGGGGAATCTTTCTATTACGTTTCGGAAGCGGACGGAACTCGAAATATTTGGACTTATCGCCTTAAATCGCAGAAGCGAAAACAGCTTACAAAATTCGAGGACGATGGGGTTGTATCCCCCGCCCTCTCGTCCGATGGACAGACCATGGTATTTCGTCGGTTGTTTGACTTATACCGATTTGACCCTACTAAAAATAAATCTCCCGTGATCGTAGAACTTGAGTATGAGGGCGATCTGTTTTTACAGGACAAAATCGAACGCACTTTGACCAAAGCTACACAGATCACTTACAGTTCATCTGGCAAGGTAATGGCTTTCGTTGCAGGTGGTGACATTTGGGTTATGGATACCCTGCTCAAGGAACCTGTCCAGATAACTAATACTCCCGCCTGGGAGACCGATTTGGTGTTTACGAAAGACGGGAAGTCTCTGTACTTCATTGGCCAGACCGACGGTCAAGTCGACGTCCTACGGGCACAGCGTGCCGACGCCAAACAAGCTTGGTGGCGCAACAAGGCGTTTGAAATTGAAAAGGTTACGGATGATGATGTTGTGGAAGCGAAGCTATCAATAAGCCCTAAGGGCACCTATCTCACATATTCGCGTTCGCGAGATGGGTTATGGATACTTGCACTAAAACCGGAAGACGCTGAGCCGAAACAAATTGTTAATACTTGGAGCGGGATTAGCTATGATTGGGCTCCGGACGACCATTGGTTGGTCTATTCCGCATCCGACGACAATTTTAACTATGACGTGTTTGTTGTGAACGTGGATGACCCAAAGAACGTAACGAACATTTCTCGTCACCCTGATAACGAAGTGTCCCCCGTCTGGTCAAAAGACGGTAAATCGATTGCCTTTATTGGACGCAGAATTGATGACGAGGTGGATATCTATTATGTTCCGCTCGTTGATGCGTTGCATGAGAAGACCAAACGCGATATCACATTAGAACGGGCTTTGAAAACAAATACTGAGCGCGTCGACGATCAGGAAAAGACCAATCCTACTGTTGAGGAAAAGACCGGTGACGCGAAAGACGCCGAAGGAGCGAAGGTCGTTAAACCTGCAGCATTGGTGTTGGATCTTGTAAATATTCACCGTCGGTTACGGCAAGTTTCAATTCCTAACGTGAATGAAAGCGGACTTACTTGGTCGCCCGACTCAAAGACCCTGATGTTTAGCGCTAAAATTGACGCCAAAGAGGGTGTCTTTGCAATTAATCCTTATAACAGCGATACGCCGCGGTTGGTGTTACCAGTAAAGGCTACGATTGTTGAGTGGCGGCTCACTGGAAATCGACTATATTGGCTCAAAAGCGGAGTCCCTGGGTGGGGTGGGGCGAGCGGCAGCGGTGGAGAATCCTACGTGTTTAGCGCACGCCAAACGTATCTTGCAAGCGAGTACAACCGTCAGGTCTTCTTGGAAGGCTGGCGGGCGATGCGAGATAACTTCTATGATGGGAATTTTAACAACCGGAACTGGGACGAAATATTCAGAAAGTACGCGGACACGGCCTCGGCCAGTAAGTCCAACGAGAACTTCGCGCGTGTGATGGCGTTAATGCTAGGCGAACTGAATGGTTCCCACCTTGGATTTCGCGGGAAGACTGACGCGTCGCCGTCGCTGTCGATTGACGATGTTACAGCGCACTTGGGCGTATTATACGACACGTCCCACAAGGGCCCCGGCTGGAAAGTCCGTGACGTCATCAAAAACAGCCCTAGTGCACGCGCCAAAAGTGAATTGCTGGTAGGTGACGTAATATTGAGCATTGACGGAGTTGAAGTAGATCCGGATATTGACGAGAGCAGTGTCATGAATGGTAAGCTATCCAAGGACATTGCCCTCAGCGTCCAGCGAGCAGACAAGGCGATTACCGTTACAATACGAGCGACCACGTATGCCACGATACGCGGACTACTGTATGAGCGTTGGTTGCATCAGAGTCGTGCTAGAGTTGAGGAGTTGTCAGATGGTAAACTGGCTTACCTACACATTCAAGCGATGAATATGTCGAGCTTCCACCGATTTGAGCGCGAGTTGTTTGAAGTTGCGGAAGGTAAAGAGGGAATCGTTATTGATGTTCGTGAGAACGGAGGTGGATTCACAACTGACCACCTTCTGACAATTCTCAGTCAACCACGACACGCAATTACAAAACCTCGAGGTGGCGGTGAGGGATACCCTCAGGACCGAATGGTATACGCATCATGGAACAAACCAATCATCGTATTGTGCAATCAGAACAGTCACAGCAATGCGGAAATCTTTAGCCACGCCGTGAAAGGCCTAGGACGAGGGAAGGTTGTCGGCGTTCCAACATCTGGAAGTGTGATTAGCACCGGCAGCATGTCGATCATGGATGCGGGCAGTATTCGAATTCCGTTTCGTGGTTGGTACGTGCTTGAAACAGGTGAGGACATGGAGTTAAATGGTGCACGCCCACACGTGATCATTTGGCCGCAACCAGGGGAAATGCCTGCTGGGATTGATACGCAGTTGGACAAGGCCGTTGAATTGCTCATTGAAGATGTAGCTGCATATCAAGCACAACCCAAAGCATCGCTAATGAAGGCTTCGGATCGCAAAAAGTAGGGCGTATTAACGTCACGTTAATACCGTGACTATGAACGATTAACCGCAAGCAGGAATCGGGAGCCAAGGTTATTCGCGATTGTCCACGATTTTTTGATGGTAGCCTTCAATTTTATTGCTTTCCAATTTAAGGTTGCCGACGTCCTTTTGTATTTTAATTCCGGTCCGATTCATGGGACCACGTTTTTCGATAATCGTATTATTGCGGACCTGCGTATCTCGAGTTTGGCCTTCTATCAATATTCCTATGCCATCGGCAGCGCCACTGTTGATAATTTTGTTGTCCTCGATAACATTGCGGTTGGCCCAGAAGTCTTTACCGCGCGAGTCATCTCGGAATAGGATGCCTACTTTTCCGCTGTCCTCGACAGTGTTTAGTCGCATCACGTTATCGGTATCACAGTGACCAATAGAAATTCCAAAGTTGCGATTGCGTTGGATATTATTGTGTTCGGCGAGCCCATAACGCACACCCCAGCACCAGAAGATACCAATTCCATTGTCGTGTAATTTGTTATTTCGTATTACAGGTCGTTGCGAGCCAGAACCGGGATGCACACCTAAATCCTGATTACCGTGGCTATAGCAGTTTTCAACCACGACGTCATGACATATTTGAAAACTAATTCCATCGCCGTTGTAATTACGAGTTGTGACGTTGTGGATGGTATATCGATTGCAATCCTGCAGGAAAATGCAACCGCCGTAGTTCCCATTCATATTGACGTTGTTTTCACGATTCCCGTCGAGTACCAAATTTTCAATACGCACATCGGCCGTCCGTTCACTGGCGAAAAGAGGAAACACTGATGTGGCAGTCGGTTTGCCTGTAAGCCAGACATTTTTTCGGAGCCCGTCATTTAGCTTAAAACGATTTCCGCTGCGGGCCACCAATGTTCGCTTGATTGTGTCGAGTCCATTGTGATTGGGATTACGGACTTGTATAAACACCGCGTCCCCGACTCGGAAACTTTTGGCGTCCTTGAGCGTAATTTCCTGATCATACCAGTCGGAGTCCTCGGAAATCTCTGTGCTGAAGGAGGCCCCCTTGGTGATTAGCGTCTCATCGCCGCTACCTATAACCCGTATACGTGATGGTAAAATGACGGAATTTCGAAGCGTGAATTTACCGGGCATAATTTTCACAGTCCCGCCGCCCATGCGTTTCACGTAGTCTACCGCTGCTTGCAATGCTCGGTCGGAATTGCCGTTGATGTCCGCATCTTGGTTTCCCACGGTTAAGGTGAACTTTTTATCCCAATCGGGTTCAAAGCGTTCATCTCCGTCGGTGGACCTAGGGCGTTTCACCGGTGGTCGACCATCTTCCTCGGCCAGCATATGGACGGCTGGCAAAGACAATAACGTTGCCGTGGACATCAATGACAGAATTTTACGTCGTGGAACTGAAAGGACCATAATTTGATTCGCTTTGGGTTGTACGTGTGAAGAACACATTATCACGTGTTCACAGTCGTAACGCAAACAAATATTCGATATCCGTCTAGACATCCCCGATTGAATAATTGTTAGATTGCAAAATGGCATCAATCATGGAACAATGAGTGCAGGATGTGACCAAATACACGGAGACTCCAGCTAATGATTCGAAAATTCACGTACCTATCGATCCTATTCAGTCTAATTGCGGTGGGTACTGCTGAAAGTTGGGGAAGCGAATATGACACGTTGGCCCGACAGTCAATTAAAAATGCCGGTGACAATCGTGGAGAGATAAGTAAGGCTCTACGCCTCGTTCCTCGAAAGCAACAGGAAGGCATGGAATTTCTGATTGCCTATATGCCAAACGCTGATCTACAGTCGTTGTCCGCGCAGTTCCTACTACAACACGTTGAATATGCTTACAAAGCGTGGGAAGAAGCCGCTTGGAGCGGTTCCATTTCGAAGGACATTTTCCTGAACAACATCCTTCCCTATTCAAATGTCACTGAAACACGGGAATCGTGGCGGAAAGATTTTTATGAGCGGTTTCAAGCAATCGTCAAAGATTCCCAAACGCCAGGAGAAGCGGCCGTAAAACTTAATCAGGAAATATTCAAACTTACGAACGTAAAATATTCCACAGCGAGGAAACGGCCCGATCAGTCTCCTAGTGAATCCATTGACAGCGGACTGGCCTCCTGCAGCGGCCTTTCGGTAATGCTAATCGATGCCTGTCGTAGCGTCGGAATACCCGCGCGGTTCGTCGGCACACCGATGTGGAGCAATAAAAGCGGTAATCACTCATGGGTGGAAGTCTGGAATGGCGGATGGCATTTTACAGGGGCGTGTGAGCCAGCGGGTGATGAGTTGGACCGCGGTTGGTTTCTAGGTCGTGCTGCTCAGGCGGATCGAAACAGTCGCTTGCATGCGATATATGCTGTGAGTTACCGTCCTACTAAGCAACGGTTTCCACTTGGTTGGGCGTCTGAGAAAGATTGGGTTTGGGCCGTGAACGTGACCGATCGTTATACACAAATGAAAGAACAGTTACCCGCAGGGATTGGCCGAGTGATGCTTGGCGCTGTTGATAACAACGGAGTTCGATTGTCAGCCGCTATTGAGATTCGGGACACGGAGGGCAATTTGGTATATGAAGGTAACACGAATGATATTCGATTTGACACGAATGACCATTTGAATGTAAAGCTGAAATTATCCGAGCAATATGAAATATTGGTCCACCACGATGAAGATATCATACATCGTACGGTGAAATTTGAAGCGGCCGGCGTCTTGACGATATTTAAATTTAGGGCGAACAAGTAACTCTAGGAACAATTCAGATGCAGAAACTATTTTGGGTCTTGTCGTTGGCACTCATTGGCACCGTCGCTGTCGCGGCGGAAGGATTATCAAAAGCTGAGGCAGCGAAGGTTGCACAGGAGCTTCTGAAGGACCATACGGAAAGCTTGCTGGTCGAGCGAAAAGCGGAGATGGATTCCCAGGTTATTAAACTCGGTGACCTAAAGATGCCTTATTGGTATAAGACGTTTGGGGAAGCGCCAAAAGGGGGGCGTAGCTTATATATTTCATTGCATGGCGGAGGTGGGGCACCGGTAACGGTCAATGACCAACAATGGGAAAACCAGAAGCGTCTGTATACGGTCAAAGAGGGCGTATATCTTGTACCTCGGGCACCCACAAATACTTGGAATCTTTGGCACCAATCACACATAGATCTTTTTTTTACGCGGTTGATCGAAAACTTAATAGTCTTTGAGCATGTTAATCCGAATCGAGTGTACGTGTTAGGATATTCGGCCGGTGGTGACGGCGTCTATCAAATCGGACCACGTATGGCAGATACATGGGCGGCGGCGTCGATGATGGCGGGACACCCAAATGACGCGAAACCTGACAGCTTATTAAACACTCCGTTTTCGATACAAGTCGGAGCGTTGGACGCGGCGTATAAAAGGAACCAAGTTGCTCTACAGTGGGGACAACTACTGGACGACTTGCAAAAAGAATCGCCTACGGGGTATGAGCATTTCACGAAAGTTCGCGCCGGTAAAGGACACTGGATGGACAGAGAAGATGCCATGGCGATTCCTTGGATGGCAAGATACACGCGAGATCCGTTACCTAGGCGGATTGTTTGGCTGCAGGATGCGGAGACACACCAACGATTCTATTGGCTGGCGGTTCGCGGCGAGTCGATAAAGGGGCGTAGTCGGATAGTCGCTAACGTGGACGCACAAACCGTGACGATCGAGACTTCAACTGTCCCAGAAATTGTTATTCTACTCAATGATAAAATGTTGGACCTCGACCAGGATGTTACTGTGTTATATCGTGGAAAAACACTTTATCAAGGACTCGTTGCTAGACAACAAAAAGTGATCGCAAGAACTTTAAGCGAACGAGGCGACCCAACCAGTCTGTTTTGTGCCGAAATCGTCGTGAAGATTCCCGAATGAAGTCTCTGATATTGACTCAGTGAGGTGGAAGCGCACGGCAATGTTTCGATCCGTTATTCTCTTTGTTCTACGAGCGTACGTGGCGCAAATCGAGCGAGTGATGTGTGCGGAAATTACTTTCAATTGAGGGATCGCGATGGATGGTTTAGAATTTGGGAAGGCCGGCCGTTCGCTGCGGCGACGTGATCCGATAATGCGGAAGGCAATTAAGCTCGTTGGCCCGTGTACGATAAAGGTTGACCGTAATGGATTTCGGATGCTCGTGCGCAGTATTGTGGGACAGCAACTATCGACGTCAGCGGCGGCGACCATTTGGCGGCGCTTGCTAGTGCTTAATGGTGGGCGTCGAGTGTCCCCTGTGAAGATGCTGTTATTCAGTACTGCGCAGTTGCGTGCAGTCGGCTTATCGAAAGCGAAATGTCGAGCCGTACTAAGTATCGCAAAAAGTATTGTTGATCGCGAAGTCCGTTTGAGCGAATTGAAGCCTCTTAGCGACGAGGAAGTCACGGCCGAATTGATAAAACTGCGGGGCGTGGGGCCATGGACGGCTCAAATGTATTTGATGTTCTCGCTTGGTAGGTCAGATGTGTTCCCGACCGGAGACTTGGGTATTGTTAATGCGGTTACAGCACTGTACAAGTTCAACGATCACGCGACCGAAACTGAAATGCTTGAAATCGCCAAATCATGGCGCCCCTATCGAACGATTGCGTCTTGGTATCTTTGGCAAGCGCTTGACCTATTTCGCGACGGCAAGTGGTGAATGTTGTCACTATTAGGGGTGACTGGTCGATTGTTGAACGCATATTTTGCAGTACACTTTATGTTTGAGATGAAAGCACCTCCGGTAGAAACTCATAATGCAAAAAATGCTAAAAACTGAGATCGTGGCTTTTGACTTGGAAACAACCGGCATCAGCTCGTTTGTTGACCGAGTCGTGGATATAGGTGCAGTGCGGTTCCTCCTCGGCGAAGCGAACGTGGATACATTTCAGCAATTAGTAGATCCCGAACGAGATATTCCGCCCGCGGTTACCGATATCCATGGAATTACTGACGCCGATGTGAAGGGCCAGCCATTAATCGGTGACGTCCTTCCCAGTTTTGAAAAGTTTATTGGCAGCGATACACTGCTGGTCGCTCACAATGCTCCTTTTGACTGCAGCTTCCTCGCGGCCGCGTATACGGCGTCCGAGCGAACGCCGCCAAATAACCAAATTATCTGTTCGCTCAGATTGTTCCGACTAGCGTTTCCACACTTTGAAAACTATAAACTTGAAACGATCGGCAGGCGGCTCGGATTGATTGATCACGAAGAGCATCGTGGATTGGCAGATTCATTGCTCCTAATGCGATGCCTGACGTTGGCATTTGAGGTTTTGCCGCAATTCGAATACCTAGATAGCCTCATCGCTGCGTCGAAAGTATATCGGTTTACGGACTTTTCGTCGGCTAATATTGTTGCACCGGATGAGTTCGTGGAATTGCAACTTGCTATCGACGATGGCTGCACACTGGAAATTCGGTACGGCGAGTATCCCGACCTGCCGATATTGATAACACCGAAAATGATCTTCCAACAAAACAATGCATACTACGTCAACGCACACTGTCATTACGATGAATCCGAAAAAACTTACCGGCTCGATCGTATCGTAAGCTACAAGGTTTTGCAGAAATGATGACGCGAGTTATGTTTGAGAAAGCACCGCACTTTTTAGAATTCTAACTCAGCAAGATAGATGTTAGTCATTGGATTCCCGTCATTATCTCTCTCGTGACTCGAGTAATAGGATACGAGAACGCACCCCGGACAGAGTTGTATCAAGCTAGGATAAGAACAGTCGCCACCTGCCGGGAGTTCGCAGAGAGTATTGAGTTTACCGTCGACGAGTGTACAGATCACCATTTTGGCAACACCATTAACGATATTGCGACCGGCAACAAGCGTATGGTCGCCGAAGCGTCCGATAAAGGGGCCTCCTATATAACGGTCGAGTTCGCGACGAGCGGTGACTTGGAAATTGGGCGAGAGAGTAATTAACTCAGCAGTGCCCCGCCCTCGCCTAGCTATAGCCGTGATAGATCCGTCATCGTCGAACATAAATGCAGTTTCGTCACCATCTTTCTCTTGAAAAGTACCAACAGGGACGAATCGTTTGCCATCCTCCGTAGCAAGTATTTGCGATTGTAATAATTTCGCTCGATCCTGCAGGTTCGTGACCTCGGCGAAATCACGAGTACGCCGACCGCACATGTAGATCTGATTTTTATAGGTAGCCGTCCTCCAGACATAATGCCCGTAGGTCCCCTCTAGGATAAAAGTTGATGACCATTTCGTTCCATCAGTTGTATTTACTCCGTAGCCAACCATCTGGTTGATATTGCGGATTTTAGGCTTGTTGGGCCCACAATACCACGTTCCGGTATAGACAAACAATGTACCGTTTAGTTGCGCGAAATGGGGGTCACGCGTATCGCGGTTCTTTACGGAAAATGCGTGGACTTGCATCCATTCTTTTCCCGTTGAACTCTTGAGAACGATGATTCGACTAGTCGGGAAAACCATATGTCCGTCCGGACAAGTACGGAAAGTAAGATAGATGTGTCCCTTGAACCATGTAAGATCCGTGAATGCGTTATGCTCACCGTTGTTGAACACGGAACGCACGTTCTGAATCGAGACCTCATTTGCTTGAGTTATGCTAACACCCGTGGAGTGCAGCACAACGACGGCCATAAACAAGGAAAGGATATGTAGGGATCTGGCATGTGGATGGCGCATGTTTTTTCTGGGTCTACTATAATCTCAGATTGCTAGGGTGTAGGATGAATTTCGTACTCCTTTTATAGCGTATAGGTGTCGCCGTCGCTGTCATTCCATAAATCTTAGACGTGTCGGTTATGTTTAGTTTGGTGTTAATCGTACTGTGACCTTTTGTTACGAGGCATATAACCCATGAATCATATTAGCTTTCTGGGCGGAATCGCAGATGTCGGGGCGTTAGATTGGTGCGTATGCCTTGGATATTTAATGGTGGTTGTGTCCTTAGGTTTATGGTTTTCCCATGACCAATCCAGCAACGACGACTTTTTCCTCGGTGGCCGTAACATGCATTGGATGCCTGTGGGTCTGTCATTGTTTGCTACGACAGTGAGTTCAAATTCCTTTGTAGGATTACCGGCTGAGGGTGCGTTTGGCAACTATCATCAATTACTGGCAATTCTATTTATTCCGTTTGTTATCGTTCCAATCGTCTGCTATTGGTTCATTCCATTTTATAAACGAATGGGATCTGTGAGTTTGTATGAATATTTGGAACGCCGATTTAACCGCAATATACGGCTTTTCGCTAGTGGAGTATTCATGTTGTATTCGGCTGGATGGATGGCGACGATGTTGCTCGCGGTTTCACGAATATTGGAAATTGTACTTGAAACGAATTCCAATACTGATGCCATTCTGATAATCGTTGTGGTGGGTGCCTTGGCTACCTTGTACACAGCGGTCGGAGGTGTAAAAGCCGTGATATGGACAGATACGATTCAGGCCTTCGCTCTAGGTGGCGGTTTATTTGTGTTACTATTCTTTATCGTTTCGGAAATTGATGGCGGATGGATGGGCTTAATTTCCGTCGGCATCGAGGCGGATAAGTTCGAAATGTTCTCAACGACCGGCGGGTGGGGAGAGCGTAACTTTTACTCAGCGTGTGCATACGGCTTCGTTATCTATTTAGGTGCACAAGTCGCAACCTACGGAGGTTTTCAGCGATACGTTACGGTTGATACGATTACTGATGCTCGCCGTAGTCTCTATGTCAAGGGATTGTTTACGCTCTTCGCATGTACGTTGTTTTTTCTTGTGGGTACGGCATTGTATGTGTTTTATCAACAGTCACCGGAGACACTAAAAACTTTTGACGAGATGGCTAGTGGCAAGACGAAGGATCAGCTTTTACCGCATTTTGTGGTTCATTATGCCACTGGCTTTGGGATGACTGGGCTTCTTTTGGCGGGGCTTTTTGCCGCAGCGATGAGTAGTTTAGATAGTGGAATCAACAGTATGACCGCGTCATTTGTGACGGATTGGCGAAACGGCGAAGAGGTTGGCGTTAAAACAAACCGTATTATTACGTTTATTTTCGGGATGGCTGTAACAACCGCCGCGGTGATATTGGTGACTGTGGATTTGCCTGTGTTTGATATCTTAATATCTATCGCGGGAGCGGCCTTTGGATTGTTGTTGTCCGTGCTACTGCTAGGAATGTTTTGTTCCCGCGCAAATGTGAAAGGGGCAACTGCCGGAATGATTGCCGGTGTGCTTGTGTTCTGGTTTATTCGACTGTACATCGATAAGGAAACCGAGGGTAACCTGCAATGGCTAGGAAGTTTTGTGGATATCCAACATAACACGTGGTGGGACGGTCTTTTTACCACCGTAGCATCTCTGACAGTGGGATTGAGTGTAAGTTATCTCACGCCTCCACCGCCCGTTGAGAAATTGGGGGACCTCTTGTTACTCACCGAGCGACGTTCACACCGAGAACGTTGTGAAAGCAACAACCTTTGAGCCAAAGTATTATGAGCGAATTAAATAACGTCCTGGAAGTCTTTACTGATTTTGTATGCCCGTGGTGTTATCTCGGCGAGAAACAACTCCAACTTGCGATGGGCGATATTGACCGACCGTTAAGATACGTCTATTTTCCGTTGCACCCTGAAACTCCGTTGGCAGGCATGACGCTCGAGCAACTCTTTGCGGGACGCGGAATGGATGTTGCAGCAGCACAGCAACAACTTCGAACCATGATGCAAGCCGCAGATTTAGATTACGGACCGCGAACCCACACTTATAATAGCAGCCCCGCTCAACACTTGGCCAAGTACATTGCCTTGCTTGATACTGAAACAGGCACTGCCAGCGAAGACCCATTTAGAGAGGAAGTGTTCTTGGCGTATTTTGCTCGGGGAGAAAATATTGCGGATCGAGAATCGCTGCAAGAAATTTGTCGCAGGATTGGTAGAGAAGATATTGATATCGAAAAGGCGCTTTCTGATTCTTCGGCTGCCCAAGAGGTAAACGCTGATTGGGAATATTGTAGGGAAATGAACGTGACGGGTGTGCCCGCGTTTCGTTTTGGCGAACAATGGGTACATGGTTGCCAAGGCGTTACCTCACTAGAGTCGTTAATTCGGGTGGAGCAGGCAGAGTAAAATGGTTACGATTCAACACATGAGCGATTCTTTAAAATCAATTCTGTACGGGGCTGTAAAGACCACGTGCTTGCTGCTGCTGTTCAACTGCATCTTTGCACCCGTCCGGGTCGGCTTGTCTGCAGAGTTTGAAACAAGCAAGGAATTTCGTCAATATTGTGGAGCCTGTCACGGGAATACTGGTGATGGGCAAGGCGAGGCCGGAAGATACCTGTATCCCAAACCTAGAGACTTGCTTAACGGGAAAGTTCGTTTGGCAACCTCTTCTAATATGATCGCTTCTGCGGATGATATTAAGCTGGTTTTACTCAACGGTGTGCCGAACACCTCGATGCAAAGTTGGAAGCAACTTAGTGCTCGTTTGATTGACCGAATGGTAATTGAAGTTCAAGAAATGCAAATTATTGGAGCTCGACAACGAGTGTTGGCGGTACTGAAAGAGGATGGATTACTTGTTGACATTGATGGCAATTTGAATTCCGAGGGTCAACAGGTGGTGATAGATTATACGACACAACAGACTGTAGCAACGCAGCGTTGGGTAGCACCGCCGGTCTTGCGCAGTAGCGATAGCGTCCTAGAGGATGGCCGTAAACTATATTTGAAACAGAACTGTCATAAATGTCACGGAGACCAAGGGGAAGGTAGTTTTGGTGTGGATTTAATCGATGATAAGGGGTTTCCAACGTTTGCCCGAGATTTGATTCGGGATCCATACAAGGCGGGAAGTCAGTTCGACACGATTGCTCGAGTTATTCGTTTAGGTACGCCCGGAACCGTGATGCCCAGCAGTGGCGCACTGAGTGACGACGAGCTTGCCAAAATAACAGTTTATGTTCAGTCGCTCGCGAAATCTCCGCCACGACAGATGGGCAATATCCAGCGGTACAATCGCGCAATTGGTTTTCGACCGTAGGTCCCGCTAGGTATTAGCGGTGACTGTTGGATTCATGGTGGATCGTATGCATCAAATTGGTACGAATTTGATGTCGCAAATCGCCAAATTAACATTTTATGATTTGGCTGTATTGGTTACAATTTGGACGTATTTGTATATTTGGTACCGACGAAAACGCCAATAGTTACAACGGAGGTAACGATGGCTGGTGAAGGATTCACCATTTTACATGCTTCGGACTTTCAACTGGACAACCCACTGGGTGGACTTCGGTGGATCCCTGAGGCAATCGAAAAAGAAGTGCTAGCGGCACCCGAAGAGGCTGCGCGCCGCGTTTTTGACTTGGCGATAGAACATCAGGTCAATATGCTCGCGTTGACTGGTAACCTTTTGTGTCCCCGTAAATCAAGTGCTCGCTCACTATCTTTTCTTTCAGACCAGTTCGCGCGTATGCACGAACACGGTATTCCTGTGGTTTGGGCAACCGGCGGTACTGACCCACTGGGTGACTGGCCTACGTCAATGACTTGGCCAGATTCCGCAATTCGCTTTGACCGTGGCAGTCTCGATCGACGAGTAATGACGGTAGGGGGAATGGATCTTGAAGTGATGGGGTGCGGCGGTGACGCCGACGGAAATATCCACCCCAAGTGGTTCGATGGTTTGTCGCGTGGTGATCATCAGATGGTAATTGGCGGTGGAACTGTCGACACGTTCAAGAATTTCGAAGCGGCGGAGTTATGGCTACTTGGTGGTCGCAGTTATGCAGAGCATCTCGTCGACGGTAACGCGAACATATTTTATGCCGGGGTTCCACAAGGACGGTGCCTGGCCGATAGTGGACCGCGCGGTGCGCAGCTAATTCATGTTAGCGAACAGGTCGAACGCACGATGTTAGATTGTTCAGCAATCCGATATGAGAATATTTCTATTGACGCCGAGTCAATCAGCGATCTTGCCGAGCTAGAACTGCTGATATGTGAACATGCCGAAACATCTAATTGGAAATCTAATCGAATTAGCCTGGTTCAATGGGATCTAAATTGTAAAGATTCGAACAATGTATTCCATAATACTAATACAGAGTTTATGCAGTGGCAGCAAACGTTCGGGCAACAGACGATGTTACCGAGTTCGTCCGTGTTTACCTTGGGTGTTAACGTTCATTATGGACAAGACACCGACATATCAGCCGCTGACGAGGACCTGTTAGGCGATTATTTGTTTGCACTTGAATCACTTCGTGAAAATGGTTGGTCGAACATGAAGTTGGCTGGGGCCGAGCAGTTAGGTGAGGAGGCCGATGACTGGGCGAGTGTTCAAGAAAACCTTGCTGGTTTACGCACACTCGATGACGCTGCGCGACTGGGCGAGTTATTGCTCGGCGGTTCCCCTAACGTATCGCAACCTCCAATAAATCCAGAAATAGATTCGGAGGCTGCCTGAAATGTTGATCCGCAGCCTTAACGTCGAAAAGTACGGTGTTTGTCAAAACACTGAGATTGACGATATCAGTGACGACCTGCTGGTTGTATATGGCCCTAACGAAGCGGGCAAAACTACGTGCATGGAGTTTATTCGAGGCGTGTTCTATGGCTTAACGAACGATGGTCGGGAAAAGTACGTTTGTGGCGGCGCCGATCAAACATACGGTGGGTCGATCTCGATCGAAAGCGGTGATGGACAAGCTTGGACTGTATCACGTGAATTGGCTACCACTGATGGGCAACGTAAAGAGAAATTGGACATACTTATCGGTGGACAATTACATTCTGCCGCGACAATGAACCGAGAGCTACTCAAAGGAGTAGACCATGACATATTTCGAAATGTGTTCACCGTCGGGTTAGATGAATTACAGCATCTCAACACACTTAACGCGACGGACGCAGCCGAATTTCTTTACGAAATGACGACGGGCATGGACCGCGTTTCCCTAGGGGCAGTAATGCATGGCGTTACCCAGACACGGTATTCGATTTTTGATTGTAATCATGAAGGTTCCGAAATTCGACGATTGGAACGTCGCGTTGAACAACTTGACAAGTTGATTCACGGGGACTTGAGACAGCTTGAGTCGTGGTCACAGTTACGCAACGAGTTGCATGCGGGCAAACAGGATATTTTACGGATTACAGAGCAATCGCACACGACACAACACGACAGGAAGCTGTTCGAGATAGCGGCGCTGACACAGGAAGTGTGGATAAAACGTAATGAAGCCCTTGAGGAACTAGAAGAGTTGCCACATTTGAGTGAGAGTCTCGCAGAAATTGCGAACTCCAATTCCGTTCTGCGGTTACGTGAAACGGAGGGCGAGCGACTTACTCTTAGCGAGGAAATCCAAGAGTTGACGGACAAAGTTTCCGTGTTAAAGAGCGATATTAGAGCGATACCGATCAACACCGATGTTGCGACCAACGCCGTGAGAATTCGAGGGATTTGTGAACATTCCAGTTGGCTAGTTTCATTGCAGGATCAAGTTGCGTCGTTAAAAAAAGACGTCGCCGAACTAAGTACTCAAAGTGACTTTGAGTTATCGAGTGGACTATTAGACCGGATCGTCGGACCGATGCCGGAAGTGGACCATCACACATTACGGGCAGTGAATCAAGTTGAAACTGAATTGACCTTTGCCGATGAACGATACGCAGAGCAGTTGTTGCTTGTGGATCAGGTCCAAGATGACCTTAAAGATGTAGAGCAATCATGGATGGAGTTGGTGGTTGCAAATGCCCCTCAATTGATCGTTGATTCAGATAGGTCCGAAGCGGACTCGTCGAACTCCACAATTGATGAGCTTGGGTTTGAGTCGATGTTAGCCGAGTTGGGATCCGAGATTGGCGTGCTACGTACGCGTCTTGAATTAGACGACCAACAGATGCGATTGCAAAGGGAAATCGAAGCGGAGGATGGTCGGATTTCTAAAAGAAGCGGTCAGCTGTTACCGTCGGGAAACGTATTAATGCTATCGGCGGGTTTAACGATCGCCGGTTTCGTAGGAATGGCCGTCGGATTTGTGTTTGCTGAAGTGTTCTCACTGGGCGCTGCGACCGCGACATTGATTGGTATCCTAGGTGTTGTTTCATTTGCCTGTGGTATTGGCTACCGAATACTAAAGTCGCTACACATGAAACAACTAGCGGCTGCGGGTATCGCTCGTCATTCGCTGTTGAGTCGTCAGCAGACGAAGTGCCACGCAGATATAGAAACCATCGAAACAAATAACAACCTCGACGGCGCGTCGTGGGATATACAGCTTCGTGATTTGGGCGCACAACACTCTCAGCTGGAGTCAATGGTGCCCGTATTAGGTAAGCTTAAGACGGCCAGTGCACGACTTAAATTGTCGCGTACCCGATTGGGGGACTGTCAACGCAATTCGGACGAGGCTCAGAAATCGTGGACCAGTGTGCTTGTTGAACAAGGGCTTCCTGCAGAATTGCGTCCTTGTGACGTTCACGCAATTGCTGATAATTCCGACGTGATTGCGCAACGTAAGCGTAGACTCGAAGATCGTAAAGCGGAGTTGTTACGACGCGAATCAGATTTAGCTGATTTAGTTAATCGCATTGAACAAATCTTGATCGAAATGGATATTCAACCGGAATCATCAGACGCGGCTGTCCAAATACAGCAGTTAAATCGATTACTAAATTCCCAACGCGAAGCTAAACAACAAAGAAAAGCACTAAAGAAGTCCGCGCGTAAATTGAAGAAGCAGCGCAACAAGATTATTGCTGAGCGACAGGAATTGGAAACATCTCTCAATCGAGTATTTGTCCGTGCAGGGGTGTCGGACCTAGCGGAACTTGAACTTCTCTCGGAAAGCCATAGCGGCGCTCTGGAGCTGAAAAGTCGAAGTAACGAAGCGCGGGAAGTAATTCTCCAACATTTAAAAGATAAGGACTTTGGTGAACGCGAACTATATGCGATTTTAGACAAACACAATGGACCTGATCTGCTGGATGAAATCGCTGGGATGGGTGTTCAGATTGACCAGTGTACAGATTTGTTAGCAAATTTACATGAACAGCAAGGGCAGAAAAAACAAGAATTGCAACAACTGTTGGAGGACCCTTCGCTCGATGCCGCTAAGTTGGAACGAAATGTGGTACGTCAACAACTAGTGGATGCGCAGCAACGTTGGAGGGTATGGGCGGTTTCCGAATATGTGTTACAACAAGTACGCGATGTCTACGAGTCAGAGAGACAACCAGAGACGCTAGTGGATGCGGGGCAATGGCTGGCGAAGATTTCAGACGGAAAATACACGCGTATTTGGACGCCGCTTGACGAAGATGCCCTATATGTCGATGACAGCAGCGGTCAAACATGGGGAGTTGACATGCTCAGTCGAGGAACGAGAGAGTCCGTGTTTATTTGTTTGCGGCTCGCGTTGGTAAATAGCTATATCAAGCGTGGAGTTCGCCTACCATTGATTCTCGACGACGTCCTAGTCAATTGTGACTCTACCCGTGCAAAACATGGTGTTACCATGTTGCGGGATTTTGCGGCTCAAGGAACGCAGGTGTTCTTCTTTACCTGTCACAGTCACTTGGCTAGCAGTTTCGAGTCGGCCGACGCGGACGTACGCGAACTTACACTCAGGGATAATGTTGTCGCCCCTGATATTCAACGATATTCGATTACAAGCACCAAGGAACTCGATCTTGGTGCAAGTGCACAAGAATCGAGAACGACGGTCGACGAGCAAATGATTGTGGTCGTCGATACAGAGCGAGATTCTGTTATCCTCGAGAATAGTTACAGTCAGCACGCTCCAGAGCAACGCGTGCATCCAGCAAATGGGTTGGCGCATAAACTACGACCGGATGAAGAAAAAGTCGCGCCTCTAACTACAGAAGAACACGCAAATGCAATCTCAACGGAAGGCCACGATACAGAAGCAGTTGACGACGACAAAATTCTGTCGACTGAGCAAGAAATTGCTGTTGTGGATCGTCTGGTCGAAGCGGTTGCTGGCGAAATGGATCAGATCGAATCTTGTATGGATTCAAATCCGGCCACGAATGACTTAGACCCCGCGATTATGGATATAGGAGAATTGGTTGAGCGGGCGCTTGAAGATTCACGTAAGCAAACGGATGAAGAGCAATTTGATGAGATCGAGATCATCGAAGAGGACGATTATGAAATGGACGCTCTTGACGGTGAGGAACCAGATGCCGAGATAGTGGACGGGCAAGAGGAAGTTTGGGATGAGGATGACACTGAAAACGAGGATGACATAGCGGCGTAAGGCGTTAGCGGATTGGTTCCGTATCCGCAGCATAATTAAAACTTGTTTGTATTAAGGGGAGAATTCTAAGATGAGCCGAATAATTGCAATACTCATAGCAAATTTCTTTGTTGTGGACTATGGCGTGATGCCCGACGGAAAAGAGAGTTCCGTTTATGTCATTCAAATCGAGCCAGAAGTTGCCGGACAACTCGTTGAGGGCTACGTAATAGAAAGCGTTATCCCTCCTGAATTACAGGGTATTCGTAAATTCCGCATACAAATAGGGAATGAGAAACTCACTAAGCCAACGCCATTGTTAGCTGCACCGGACGGAGACGACGTGGAAGCCGCGGTGGTTCCTAAGGGCCTTGAGACACCTAATAAAGTGCCCGATGGGGAGTCAAGCGACATCGATACAGATGCCTTCCCGTTGCAAACAGAACCACTAACAAATCAGCAGACAGAAACCCTACAAATAATTCCTGATCAAGTCGATGCGACCGAGTTACCTGGGGTTCCAGTGGCTTCGGACACGGACGCTCAAGGAGTACGTCAGGTGTTTGAGCCGGATGTGACAATACTCCCAAAGCTAACGCAAGTCCCAGCGGACATCGAAGTACCGGCAGTCGTTATTGAGCCGGTATTCGATAGCGTGGGTTCGGATATCTTTGTTCAGACGGAGGACAACGCCCAATCGGAAATTGCGGAGTTGGATCTTCTAGATAACGGCGAGGCGGATGACCGGATTGTATTAGAAGAATTACCAGATTTAGAAATCTCGTCCGATGAAAATACCGTGCTGCTTGGCACCATAGATGACGAACCCGAGTTATTACGTGATAATGAAGCGGACTTTGTGAGATTGGCCAGCGCAACGTCGAGTGAAGCGGATGTTACAAATCGCATTTCTAATGTCCCGCCAAGTGAGGCACTGCCCGCTGACTCCCGTTCCTGGCCATTGTTCAGCATTACGCTGTTGGGCTTGTTAGTTTCAGTCAGTGGAAACGTGTATCTAGGTATGACGGTGCTGGAGTTTTATCGCAAGCGGAACGTCGCGCCGTCGGGTGCGTCCGGCCCAAAAGATACCATTTCTGATTAAACAAGTTGCGAATCCAGACCGTGGTCTCTAGTCAGCGACCTCATCAGGTTCATCCTGGGCCTCGTCAATTTCCGGTTCATCTTCGGCTACACTGTCCGGTTTATCTTCTTCATCACTTGCTGACTCTTCATGGGCTACATCATGTCCGTCCATGCTAGAAATTTCACGATGCAAGAGATTAAGTAGCGTTTGGAGGAACACAACGACCATTGGTCCGGTCAGGATACCAATAGGTCCAAGCGCCTGCACCCCTCCAACAACACTGAGCAACGCGAGCATCGGATGTAGATTTGACTTATTCTGCAGAATGTATGGCTTCACTATGTTGTCAGCCAATGATACGGGGCCAACCCCCCAAATCAACAAGAACACACCCCATGATGGTTGGTCTCCAAAGACGATCAGGTACGCCGCACAGGGCAGCCATACGGACGCTGCGCCAATAAACGGTACCAGTGCCAACAGCGTCGCCGCAACGGTCAACATCCATACATAGTTCATTCCTGCAATCCAAAACCCTATTCCTGCTAAGAACCCTTGCGCTAATGCCGATAACAACGTAGCGACCACAACAGCACGGCTAACCGTCACAAATTCGTCAATCAGTGCTTCCTCGTAATCCTGTTTAAGCGGTGATAGTTTGGTGATGGATTGCACCATACGCGCACCGTCAATCAAAAAGAAATACGTGGCGACGAGCATTACAACGATTCCGGCAAGAATCTGTAGACCGAAAGCTAGGGTATTGGCCCCCACGCTTAGAATCTGTTTACGAAAACCGCTGTCAAAGAAATTCGCGCTATAATCTCGCAACTCGCTCGGTGACGGATTAACAAGTTCTACGATTGAAGCGTGGACAGTACCGCCCAAGAGAGATGTTTTGAACTCATTATAGAGATTGTTTGCGTCAACAAGTTGCGCGAGATATTCAGGCCCATGGTTTTGTGACGCCTCGTCATCGAGATGGGAAAAAATTATCTTAATAGACTTGTTAAGTTCCGCCAGCCGTTTCGACGCTGCTGTATGTTTGTCCGCGTCCAATTCCAACGCCAAACCACTTAATAACAACTGGACCCGATCGAGCGACGAGTGATCAGTATTTATTTGCGCGGCTTGGTCAAAAAGACTTACGGACGCACTTGCTGTGAGCGTATCAATTTCTTCTTCAATTTTGAGGAGAGTTGGTTTATGGGGAATATTTAGATTAAATTTCTGTCGTAAGTCGGCAAGACTATCAGCGATCACTGCAGGCGTCACTGTGGATGCGAGTCGGCTACCCTCGACGACAGCGATGCCGACGGTGACGATTAACGGGAGCAGGACTACTAGGCCGATGGCCGCCGTTGTGGTTAGTGCAGCCAGGCGGATTCTATGCTTCATTTTCTGAAGTACGTAACGATGTAGCGGGGCAAACACTACGCATAATACAGCGGCGAGAAACAACGGCAGCACAAAGGACGCCATGACTTTATAGAACATCGCGCCGCTAAGTACGATGATGGCAATAAGGACAAGAAATGATATTAAACGTCGATATTTATTATTTGATTCAGCCATGAGTTGGTATCGAGTTGTTCAAAATTATGTGAGGGTGCATTGTATACTAAAACTCTAGCCAGTCGAGGGAAACCAAATCGCGTCTGGCGCGATAGCTGGTTGCTAGTGATCTGCTATTATAGACAATATCAACGGATTGCTAAGGAAGTAAATGGGTTGAATACTCATAGTTGGATCGCAAATGACGTCTGAACCACACGCACACTCAGAAGACGATAAAGCTGCATCTAAACAGGCCGAAATAGGCACGCCCGGTGGACCACAAAAACCGACCAAACGCAATCTCAAGTTGTATATTAGACTCGCCGTTGTAGTACTCGTTGTTATTTGGATCGTCAAATTTTTTCAAGCCGCTGGCGATAAATTTGCTACGACACAGTTGTCCATTGGCGACCTGAACCTGGTGTGTGTAACCCTGGCCGCTTTGAGTTATTTAATTGGATTAGCGTGTTTCGGTTTGTTTTGGCATCAGGCACTTCTTGCTATGGGGCAGCGCCCTACGATGTTGGAATCGTTGCGATCATACACTTTAAGTCACTTGGGAAAATACGTGCCGGGGAAGGCACTGGTCGTGATTATTCGTAGCGACCGAGTCAGTTCATCGCGAGTCAAGCGAAGCGTTGCTGTCGTCGGCGTCTTCGTTGAAACACTGGGAATGATGGCGGTTGGAGGGATCCTGGCCAGTGTCCTGCTTATTGCGGGACACTGGGATACGCATGACAACGGATGGTTAATATGGTTAGCCGTAGGGCTCGCTGTGGGATCTGGAGTGCCCGCGAGTCCGCCAATGTTCCGATTTGTATTACGGTACCTCAGTAAACGGCGCGGGTTGTCCGCGCTCAATGAGGCTATTAACGGATTAACATGGCAGTTTCTCGCAAAAGGTTGGTTACTTGCGGCAGTGGGTTGGATTTTTTTCGGCGGCAGTTTGGTATTTTTATTACTCGCATTTCCATCGATCGAGGGTAGTCCGCAGTTTGATATTGCCGACTCGCCGCAAATCATCGCTGCCGTGGCGCTGTCGATGGTGGCTGGATTCCTTTCGCTACTTCCTGGTGGTGCGGGCGTGCGAGAAATGGTGCTTTCGGCGATACTTATACCGTTAATTGGTCCCGTATTCGCGATTATTTCTGCTGTTAGTTTACGCGTGGTGTGGTTATTATGTGAATTGGGCGCGGCCGCTGGTTTTGTACTGCACAACAAACGGAGGAAGCGCTTAAGCGAAAATGCTTCAACAAGTTCCGGAGTCTAGATAATGCTATCGTTTGTAATTCCAGTTTTTAACGAGGTGGAAAGTCTAAGTCCCCTACTTGGAGAAATTGAAACCGTAGCTGCGAAGCACGATTTTGATTACGAGGTTATCTTCATTGACGACGGCTCAACCGATGGATCATGGGATGTCATCGTTGAGGAACATAAAAACGACCCGCGCGTACTGGGTCTCCAATTTAGACGAAACTTTGGAAAAGCCGCTGCATTGAATGCAGGCTTCGACCTAGCGCAAGGCGAGATTGTGTTTACCTTGGATGCGGACCTACAAGATGATCCTCAAGAAATCCCTAATTTTCTAAACGCATTAGAAACCCTAGATGTTGACGTGGTGAGTGGCTGGAAGAAGAAACGTTATGATCCATGGCACAAGGTAGGGCCATCCCGCGTGTTTAATTACATGGTTAGTAAACTGACAGGCGTGAGACTCCGTGACCACAATTGCGGTTTCAAATGTTATCGTCGGGAAGTGCTCGATGAAATACAACTCTATGGCGAACTCCACAGGTTTGTCCCCGTGTTAGCGGCTGCTCGCGGATGGCGCGTGGGCGAAATTATTGTTCATCACCGTGAACGAAAGTATGGTGAATCCAAATACGGCGTGAAACGAATTGTAAAGGGATTTTTAGATTTGCTCACGGTGCACTTGGTCACCGGGTACGGCAATCGCCCTCAACATCTATTGGGGTCACTTGGATTAGGCTGTTTCGCAATTTCCGGGCTGACCATGACCATTCTGACGTTTTGGTGGATCGTGCACCGAGTGATGGCTGTAGACTCTCCAATTGAATTGCATAAGCGGGCTCTATTCTATTTTGCAATTGGCGGGGTCATCATTGGCATTCAGTTGTTGACGTCGGGTTTTCTAGCGGAACTTATTACTAAAAAAACTGTCCGAGACGAGCAAATATATTCCGTCAAGGACCGCGTCGGCAACCAGGACAACGGCGATGCCTAAACCGCAACACGATAAAGCATCGACCCCTGCTGACGCACAGTCCGCTCAAGGGACTCGTGTGCGAAACGCCGAACGTCAAACAAGTCCTTTATTGTCTAAACGAGATTTAGCGTGGCTGATATTGCCGGCACTGTTGTTAATTACGTTTCGCTTAGTCTTGTGGCACCAATATTTTGATAATGATTCCAAAGTCGATCGGCCGTTCATTGAACAACGCGAGGCCGTGACGGGTATGCACTGTGCCAACGATCGCAGTCGCTGGGCCGCCGTCGTGTCCTTGGTGCATCAAGGAACATGGCAGATAGATGATGTCGACCGTTTACGCGGTCCTAACGGTAATTGGGGTACTATTGACAAGGTCTATCACATCGACAGGTCCGGCGAGGAACATTTTTATTCGAGTAAACCGCCACTATACATTCTTTTCCTCTCATCCCAATACTGGGTGTTGAACCGTGTGTTTGGTGTGGACATGTTGGTAAATCCACTTTGGGCGATCAAGGGACTCGTATTCTGCAATCAAGTCTTATTGTTTGGTCTATTCTTGTGGCTGTACTTACAAATTTGCCAGCGTTTTGTAAAGCAACGGTCTGTTTTGATATGCTTGGGACTAACTGCAGGATTCGGGACGTTCCTTTCAACTTTTGCCGTATCACTGAATAATCACCTTCCGGCAGCCCTATGTGTATTAGCCACTATTGCTCTCATGATTCGCATTGAGTGCGATCGTAATTCTAGTTGGATTGAATACTTTTCCATAGGCGTTATGACTGCGTTAAGTGTCACGTTTGAACTGCCCGCGTTATCATTCTTGGGACTGGTCGGAATTTGGTTATTGTTGAGATCACCGGTTAAGACATTAACGTTCGGAGTATTTGGTGTCAGTATCGTAGCGACCGCATTTCTGGGTAGTAATTACTGGGCGCACGGGTCACTACAACCTCCCTACGCGCATCGAAGCGACGGAGAAGTACTGGCCTACTTGGAACAAGAAGACGCTGCGTTATTGGTATCAGGGGTTGTCCCCGAAACTCTTGCACTATTTGGTGGGCAGACTGGCGAAGATGTAGCCCTTCCCGGGATGACCGACATTGTGATTGAGCAACACCCCACGGTTGGTCGGTGGCGCATCTTTGACCTACAAAACACTCGGCGTTACGCTTTGCAACAGGTTGGAAGTGTGTTTGAAATTCGAGTTTGGGATAATTGGTATGACTACGACGTGAATGGAAGACCGAGTTATTGGCTTCCAGGGTCAGCTCGCGGGGTTGATTTGGGAGAGCCCTCCCGTCTGCAGTACTTTATACACATGACCGTTGGTCACCACGGGATTTTCTCGCTAACGCCGATTTGGATATTTTCGTTGCTAGGCATCGCTGTTGCCTGGCGTGACCCAGAACCTATCTGGCGGCAACTCTCTTACGTGTTACTCACGCTCACTTTCGTATTATTGGTCTTTTATACAATGCGTCCCTTAGCCGATAGAAATTATGGCGGCGTGGCTAGTGGCTTCCGGTGGTTCTTTTGGTTGACACCTCTGTTTCTGTTAATGCTGATTCCAGCATGGAGGATCATCCGTAAATCGATGTTATTAATTTCGTTGTGGGGCATTTGTCTAGTAATTTCCATATATTCGGGACTACACTCATTTTTGAATCCTTGGCAACATCCCTGGTATTTTTCCCCTTGAACAACGGCCTAAAAACGGTATTTAACGCCTATCTAGCGGTTATTTAGTACTGCACGTATTCTTTTTAGGAAATAGAAGGGACGTTTGAATATTCGTAGCCACACGAGTTAGTCCTTGTGGCACAAACGTTTAGTCTATAAAATCGACGCTTAAAGCAAAACGAGATACTCTCATCTATTTAACATTTCGTTTAAACAAACTTGGGCGGTACGATACCGCGGCAGCCCCAATATTTTGTTGTACAAAGGAATCTAAGATGGCTCAAACTACATATTTCGTAAAAGAATGTCCCACCTGCGGCCGTAAACTTCAGGTCCGCGTTGAATACTTAGGGCGAGAAATGGTCTGCAATCATTGCGGCGGCGATTTTTTGGCCGGTGATGCACAAGACGTGTTTACGCCAAGTGATGAGGAATGTAGTGACGCGATTCTATTGCGCGTTGATGGGTTGATTGACAAAGCGGACAATAACCTTGGGAAACCAAAATAGTCCAATTAGGTTTCGTCAATCGTTAATCAACGCGGTTAGATCTTCCCAAAAATTGGGATAGGTCTTTTTGCAACACTCCGGGTCATGGATGACGACGTCTGGAATCCGTAAGCCCGCGATCGCAAAACTCATCGCCATCCGGTGGTCATCATACGTTTCAATGTTAGCTCCCTGATATTGGCTTGGCGTAATTCTCATTCCATCTTCGAATTCCTCAACGGTGGCACCCAAACGCCGCAATTCACGCGCCAAGTCGGTAATGCGGTCAGTTTCCTTGTCGCGTATATGCCTCACATTCCTAATCGTCGTTGGTCCTTGAGCAAATAGGGCTACGACAGCGAGAGTCAGAACCGTATCACTAATGGCATTCATGTCGATATCGATTCCGATAAGATCGCCACCTTGAACGCGTATATAATCCGCACCATATTCAATTTCACATCCCATTTGTTCAAGACAATCGCAAAACTCTATGTCACCTTGAATAGAATCTTTAGACAACCCCATTACCCTCACGTCACCACGAGTCACAGCGGCGGTCGCAAAGAAATAACTTGCCGCCGACGCATCCGGTTCAATATCGTATTCGATAGCCCTTAAGGGTTGCCCACCTCGGGATGAATACACGTCTTTGTTATCCGACCTGATATCCCGGCCAAAAGCTGCGAGCACGTCGATTGTCATCTGAATGTACGGTTGTGAAACAAGTGCTCCGGTCACTTCGAGTTGTATGTCGAGGTCTGAGTTTCCAATTGCTAGGATTAGTCCACTTAGAAATTGACTGGACGTATTACCCGCTATGCGACACTTGTTTTCGGAAAATCCATTGGAATTTATTGTTACAGGTGGACAACCGTTGGGAGCGGATTGTACCCTTGCTCCCAACTCATTTAAGGCTTGGACAAGGTCATTGATTGGCCGTTGTTGCATGCGGAGGACACCGTCGAGGGTAAATTCCCCCTGCATGCTAGCAAGAATCGATGTGAGAAACCGAACAGTCGTGCCGCTATTGGCCACGTAGAGCCCCGCTGTAGTAACGGGAACCTGGCCTCCGCAACCCTGAATTACGAGGGTGTTGGCATCCTTTTGCCAGTCTATAGAGAGACCTAGGGTTTCAAGTGCAGTGACCATCACCTGGGTGTCGTCACAATCTAATACCTGCGTCAATGTCGAGGAACCGCTGGCCAACATTGCACACGCGAGCGCTCGGTTCGTAATCGATTTTGAACCCGGTGGTCTTATTTCACCCGCTACCGGTCCAGTGCATAGTTGGCAGTGAAACATCTTATTCAAGTGGAATCGCTTTCGAAAGGATCTTAAGGATCATTTCACCTTAGTGGTATCGGTGACTTTCCATAGATGTTTGTCGCCGCGAATGAATAACGCATTGTCCGCTGCTGCGGGCGTACCGAGAACTGATTCTTTCATGTCTATGACGGTAACGATACTGGCAGTTTGCGTCTTCCCGTCTCCGGCAAGTTCCACAATTTGTACTAATCCATCTTGATTGATAAAGTAGAGGTGATTATTTGCGAGTATCGGTGTAGCCCAGAATCGTCCCTTGAGACGAAGCTGCCAAAGAATTTCGCCGGTATTGGAATTTGCGCCTTTGGCGATGGCTCCTGCTAAGGCGTAGAAGTTATCCCCGAGCACGACGGGACTGGCGCCATTCGCATTTAGCTTATTAACCGCCCATATAACCTGAGGCTTTTCAGCAGAGGAATTCAGGTCTAGCTTGGTTATCCCACCAGAGGTCACGTACAATGTATTATCGACGACTAGTGGTGAAGAAACCGTTCCGCAGGAAAGGCCAATATCCCAAACTTTTTGACCTGTATCCGCGTCAAATGCATTCAAACCCGAACCTGATTGAAGTATGACTGTCGGTGCGCCGGTGTGATGGATATATGTCGTGGGCGAGGACCAATTAGCACGCGGATCACGTGGCTTTCTCCAGACTTCTAAACCGCTGTTTTTATCAATCGCACAAGCAAAGGAGTCGCCTTGGTTTTCGATTTGCACGATCACGACGTTCCCAGCAACAACGGGTGACGCTGCCATCCCCACGTCGTTTCCGGCTTTAGGATAGTCATGTGCTAAACCGCGATACCACTTTAGGTTTCCGTCGAGATCTAGGCAGATGAGGTCATTGGATGAGTAGAATGCGAATAGCAACTTGCCATCCGACACGGGCGTCGGCGCCGCATTAGCACTTGTTGGATGACTATAGGTTCGCCCTGTTGCCCAGAAATCACGTCTCCACAGTTGCTTACCGGATGTTACGTCAAAGCACAGTACATAGAGACGTTGTTGATTTACTCCTCCGCTGGCGGTTACGAAGACCCGTTTACCGACGACGATCGGTCCTGAAACGCCCCTGCCGGGAAGTTTGGACTTCCACCCAATATTGGTTCCCTTTTCAACATCCCACTCGAGCGGTAGCTGACTACTCGTAACAGGGTTTCCTTGTGGACCACGAAACCCACCCCAGTCATCGGCTGTAACTTGTGTTGAAGTAGCCAAAACGAGAGCCGCGACCGTTAACATTTTTATGTATTGTGTCATAAGGTTTTTCAATATTTTGATGGGGAAAATGGCTTGGATTAATAAGTTCGTCGTAAGTGTGTGTTACCGATCTTTTGCTAAAACAGCGGTACCGTTAGCGTCGCAAATGCGCAACTGGAATTCCCAACGTTGTGCCCAAGACTCCTCTTGCTCATTTTGCGCGATTTTCAACAGAATACGGTTGGTACCTTTTTTAAGCGCACCGTTTACAATGTATTGGTCGATCATCATGTTTGCGTGATAGACATTGTTGCGTGTCAGTAGTTTACCGTTGAGCCATATCATATTGGCGTTAATACAACCGAGCCGTATTTGCACATCCTGAGCAGAGGAACTTTCAAAAGTTGTATGTGCGTAGGCAATCGCACCTTTGTATTTGTCCGGATAGATATCGTTAAGATTCACAATTCCAAAGCGTTCTTTCGAGGCTGTGCTCCTCCATTTCAGATTTGGGATTGTTCCCGCGTGTGAAGCTTCTCGGTCGATCAAGCGGTTTGCGTCTTCCTCCGGTGAATATTTGACGTCGAATCCTTTTTTGTTCGCGTTATCAAAAGGTGCAATGACGTCCCAGTCAAGCAGAAACCCAAAATGTCGAGGCAAATCAACTTTACCTCCAAGGTCTGTTATTTGTTTGGTTGCTTCGTCTATTTGATCAAGATCTCGTGCATGGTTTAACGCCGTACGATAGGCATCGATAATCGTGTCGGGTTGTGAGTCATTGGCCGACGACTTAGCCTTGCTTAACAATGCAGCAACTGCGTCTCGTCGCAATTCAAGCGAGCGGTCATTCAGGAAATGAGGCAGTAATGATTCCTTCAGCTCAGGATTCACTCGTAGCAGCCATTCGTATGCGGTGAGTCGTGCTAAAGGGGCATTATCATGTTCAATGACAAATTCTTGGAGCTCGTTTTGCGGAAGCGAGCTGCTTTGGTTAAGTGCATTCTGAGCAATGGCATCTACGGCGCCGCGTAACCAATTTGTCGCGAGCTGATTGGCACCCTGAAATCCATCGAGTACGGCTACGAGTTCGGAAGCAGGTTGTGTTGCTAGGGACTTCCAAGCTTCCTGAGCGGCGGCGTGACCTTCGCCCTTAGGACCAATGTTGCGAATCGTTGCGGTCAACTCGTCGATTTCGACAGCTGCACAGGGCATTGGACTGTACAAAGCGATGATCAGAACGATACATAGGACTCGAGAAATATACCTAGTTACTATGCGAAGAATCATGTCATGATTTCCTAAGTGGGCTACAGAAGTACCGCGTAAACGTTAACATGTAAGTGGGCGCAATTATAACACATCGCGATAACTAATAAACAACCGGTGCGGCCCGTTGTTACTTTCTTCGCTGATTTTACCGCCAGATAATACGAAGTCTGGCCGTTAACCTAGGGAGCACACTCATAGTCCATCTTTTGCCAAATTCGGTTACACGAGGGCGCAGAAGTTGCTTGCGAAATGAGTTATACTTTTCAAAAGCATCAAGGCACGCGAGGATACGGCGAGGCAATGTTGTGCAATTGGATAACAAATAGCCATGAGGTAAGTGTGATGGTTCGACAAGCTCGATTATGGATGTGTATAGCGGCGGTGTTTCTTTTTTGTGGCGGTGTTACCACCCACGCCAAACCGTTAATCAAATCGGGAGACCGAGTAGTATTCCTAGGCGGAACATTTATCGAGCGCATGCAAAACTATGGGCATGTTGAAGCGGAGATATCGTGCCGTGTTTCAGGCGTGACATATCGAAACTTAGGTTGGAGCGGCGATAATGTGTGGGGGGAGAGTCGCGCGGTATTCGGAACCGTTGCTCAGGGCTTTGAACGGCTGCAACGTGATATGACATTGGCACAGCCATCGGTAATAATTGTAAGTTATGGCGCCAACGAAGCGCATGAGGGAGCGGCTGGATTAGATCGATTTGTGGCGGGATATCAAACGCTTTTGCAGGCTTTGAAATTGCACGAAACAACGATTGTTCTTATTACGCCGCGATATTATGAGAATTTAGGTCCTCCGCTGCCCGACCCACAGTCTTATAACACAAAATTGAAGATCTATATTGAGGCTATTGACGCGCTAGGAACATCAGAGAATCTCCCCGTTATACATTTGTCCGAGCGGGAACCCCCAGAAGATGATGGTTTTGAAACTGAGTTACAGCCTAGGAACTGGCGGGTGTTGCCGGAACATTCTGGTTTAACAAACAACGGAATACATTTTTCGTCACACGGCTATCAAGTGCTAGCCCGCCGAATAGCAGATGGTTTAGCTTTGCCTAAATCGACATTAAACGTTATTGAACAGGAAGGCACGAACGTCAAGATAACCGACTATACGTCAACTCCCGACAGCGTCAGCTTTGTGTTGACCATGCAACGAATCGGTGCGTTGGAACTGCCCAGTCGGCAGGGCGAGGATCAAACACTCGCTGGCCAGATAAGTATGCAGTTTTCGAATTTGAAATCTGGGAAATACAGCATCTATATCGACGACACCAAAGTTTTTCGCACCACTGCAAATCAGCTGAAATCGGGAGTGGCGCTACCATCGTCTTTTCAGCAATTGGCGGTTAAGAAGGCTTATGAACTAACGGCGGAAAAGAACATGATGTTTTTTCACCGCCATCGACCTCAAAATGAAACATATTTATTTCTTTTCCGTAAACACGAACAGGGTAACAATGCTGTGGAAGTCCCGCAGTATGATCCAATTGTTGATGGCTTTGAGAAGAGGATTCAAAAGATTCAAAATTCAAGTTCCTACAAAGTTGAAATACGTAGGGGTTAATCACAATTTGTTATTCAACGGTGTTTATAAGATTAGCAGGAAAACAAGCTTATGAAATTGGGTAAAGAGATAGTGGCGTGTGCGCTGACGTGTTGCTTTGTGCTGACATGTTTTGGGCAGCGTGGATTGAAAGAAATACCGAGTGTCGATCCCATCGTAGAATTAAAATCCTTTCTAGTAGCAGAAGGTTTTGAGGTCAATTTATACGCATCGGACCCTCGCATGGCGAAACCTATCCAGATGAATTTCGATTCTCAGGGTCGGTTATGGATAGCGGCGAGCGAATCCTATCCACATATTAAGCCGGGCGAAAAGGCGAGCGACAAGATTATCATCGTTGAAGACGTTGATAGAGACGGAGTCGCGGAAAAAACGAGTGTCTTTGCCGACGGGTTACTAATTCCGACTGGCGTCGTTCCGGGAGACGGCGGGTGTTATGTCGCCAATAGTACAGATTTGCTGCATTTTCAGGATATCGATGGGGATGGAGTGTCCGACAAACGACGCGTCGTACTTTCCGGATTTGGTTCGGAGGATACACACCACCTTTTACATACGTTGCGTTGGGGGCCAGATGGTTGGTTATATATGAATCAATCAATCTATATCCACAGCCATATTGAAACGCCCTACGGTGTCAAACGACTGTTGGGAGGGGGAATTTGGCGTTTTCGACCTGAGTCGATGCAATTGGAAGTGGTATGCAAAGGTCTAGTTAATCCGTGGGGCCATCATTTTGACGCTTGGGGACAATCCTTCGCAACGGACGGCGCTGGAGGGGAAGGAATTAACTACGTGTTCCCAGGTGCCGTATTCCTAGCATCACCTGGCGAGCCGCGTCGCCTAATCGGGCTAAATCCAGGCAGTCCAAAACATTGTGGCTTAGAAATTCTCAGTGGACGCCATCTACCTGAGAGTTGGCGTGGAACGATGGTCGCAAACGATTTCCGCGCAAACCGTGTTTGTCGATTTGAGGTGACCGAGGACAAGTCGGGATATCGATCGAAGCAAGTTGAAGAGCTGATCAAATCGAGTCATCAAGCGTTCCGACCAATCGATGTGAAGATGGGGCCAGACGGTGCCATCTACATTGCAGATTGGTACAACCCAATTATCCAACATGGCGAGGTTGATTTTCGTGACGAACGACGGGACCACGTTCATGGTCGCATATGGAGGGTCACGGCTAAGGACCGTCCGTTGGTTACGCCACTTGATGTGGACAGTATGGATATCGATGAATTGCTCGACGTACTGGCGTTACCGGAGCAATGGGTGCGGCTTAACGCAAAGTTAAAGCTCAAAGAACATGACCGCGAAGACGTTATTGCCAAAACGCTTAAATGGACTTCCCAACGCAATGCGTCGAACGCCAAAGGCTCACACGAATTATTGGAAGCGTTGTGGGTATTACAATGTGTCGATCACGTGGATATTTCCTTGTTAGAGGACTTGCTTAATAACGCTGACCATCGAATCCGGGCGGCCGCAGTCCGTGTCGTATCCCATCAACGTTCCAGGTTACCGAGATATCGACGTTATCTATCCGCTGCGGTTCGTGACGATAACCCGCGTGTCAGACTTGAGGCGGTACGGGCATTGTCAAGTGAAACGGACCTTGCTGCAGTCACTGAGATTTCGTCTGTTTTGGAATATCCAATGGATCGCTTTCTTGATTTTGCCACATGGAGAGCCCTGCGTGACCTAAAGGAAGTATGGCTAACTTCGGTTGAATCCGGTGCGTACTCGTTTAACGGTGATAGCAAGAAACTACTTTATGCGTTGGAGTCAGTGGATTCGGGGAATGTTGCGCCCACGCTGATCAACATATTGAAAGGACTCCAATTCAACAGCGGCGGAACACAGCGAGTTTTACGGGCGATTGCAAGTAGCGGAGGGGCCAATGAAACAGGTACAGCAATTGCATGGATTTTGGATAACGCTAAAGACGACGAGGTTTCGGGTGGTGCGATATTGGTCGAATTGATCGAAGAGCTGCGGCGACGACGCGTACGGCCCAATGGAGTTGAAGCCTTGGCCGAAACCATGGTTTCAGCAGGGGATGCATATATGCCTGCAGTATTTGCCACCGCAGGTGCGTGGAAACTGGCTAAGTACTACGACCTACTGGTGACTCACAGTAGGCAAATGGAAAATCGCGTGACCCAATCCCAAGCGATCCGAGCGATTGGCTTTTATCAAAACGACGCCGCACGTATTGACTTGAGTGAGATCACTAACGGAGACGATCAGATCGGGGCGGTTGCTGCAATTGAGGCGTTGTCAACGTTCGCTGTAGAGCAGGCGGCTGAATCTGTGCTAGTGATGATGCAGCGAGGTGCGAATGTCAAAACGAACGATGCACTAGCGGCGGTTTTGCGCAATAAACGGGGTTCGGTGGTTTTGACAGGCTTGTTAGCGAACATAACGATCACCGCAGACGTCGCAAAGACTGCAGTGCGCACGGCACAGCGTGCCACCGGCGATAACTCGTCTCTAATCGACGCACTGCGTAGAGCAGGTAAGATCGCTGATGCCGGCTGGAAATATTCAGAACAGTTAGTTCAAGAACTTGCCGTCGCGGCGCTCAATAACGGGGATCCTAACAAGGGGCAAGAGATATTCCGGCGGGCGTCTTTACAATGCATGTTGTGCCACGCAATTGGCGGGGCTGGCGGAAAGGTGGGCCCAGACTTAGTAAGTATCGGTGGAAGTGCCCCCGTTGACTATCTCGTTGAAAGCTTGATTGACCCAAATCGGAAAGTCAAAGAAAACTATCATTCGATACAGATACTGGATGTTGATGGTCAGGTGTATTCCGGTGTTCCGGTCCGCTCGGACGATAAATCGGTGGTAATTCGAAACGCTAAAAACGAATTGGTCACTATCCTTAAGGCAGACATCGACCTGCAAAAGGAAAGCCGCTCCCTAATGCCCGATGGCGCTGTGGATGCTCTAACGCGACAGGAAATAATCGACCTAGTGACTTTCATGTCGCAACTTGGTAAAGTTGGCGATTTTGAAATTAGCAAAGAGGAAATTGCGCGTACCTGGCAACAACTCGTGTGGACTGACGAGGCACACAATCGCATAAATCGTACCAGTTTAGATACTGTTGCGAGCAACGACGTTGCCTTGACTTGGGCTCCATTCTACGCAACGGTACAAGGGAACGTAGAAATCGCTGAATTACCATTATTCAAGCCTCGATCCAGTGTGGAGAACCTTAGCTTTTTACGAACTCAACTAGACGTAAGTGAAGATGGACGCTGTACACTTGTGTTCGACAATGAAGCAGGCATTATGCTTTGGGTGGATGGCACCCCCACGCCATTAAATGGAAAACGTTGTGATTTGCAATTGAAACAGGGGCAACATGCCATCACGATTGGTGTCAAACGCCCTGCTCGCGAAACACGTCTGATGGTGAAGTTAGAAGTGCCAAGTGGGCAACCCCATGCACAGTGGTCCGTGACCGAATAGTGATAGTGTCTAAGTTAGTAGCCTAAACCGGCGCGGAGCATAACCGTTGTGCCTGGACTAAAGCTATCGGCGGGAGTGTTTTTATAGATGACCTCGCGGTCAAACACAATTCCCGCTTCCACAAAGCCGATATGACGCCCTACACGCAGTTGTTCCGCAAGTCCGAACTCGAATCCGGTTACGAGCCGTAAATCGTTGATGTCAACTTGTGTCGAAGCGACGCCGTTGCGTTTCATTGTCCAACTGCCACCCCCATACTCGCCGCCTACATACCACCAGACGTCGTAGTTATTTATCGACGTATAATACTGAGACATCCGAGGTCGCGGGAAGAAGAGGTCGATGCGGATTTCGGGATGGGGATTCCAAAGCACTCCAAATGCTGGTAGCAGTTTGATGTCAACGCGGTCAAAGTACATTACGCCAAATTTAATAGTGGCGTTTTCTTGTAGCGAGATATTCGCGAATGCGTGACCCGTTAGACGTAGGCTGTCCGTGGTCAATGTATCGAAGTCAGAATGGATTCCAATCGTGAGACCGAGGTCAGCGTAGAACCGCTGTGTCGAGTCGGAGCTCCATTGCAAGTCCAAATACGCACTGTATGCTTGTCCAGGAAGTTCTTCGGATTGCGGCCCTTCGAACATGGTTAAACCAAATGTAGGCGCGACGTAGATCGGCTGTTCCGATTCCATGAAATTTGGAAACGCGAAGACGACTGAGAGGTCGAATTCACTCATGCTTACCGAATTTCCACTACTCCCGTTAGGGATCCAGGCATATTGAATTTGCGGGGTCTCGGCGAACCGAAAAATATCGAATACGGTTGAACGCCGATTTTGACTGAATAAACGACCTGAGAATAAGGAATTATCTGGAGGATCCTTCGGTTCGGTATACTCCGGTCCAAACCAAGGTTGTCCCGGGGCTGATCCCAGGCCATTATCGCCTTTTCCAAAGGCGGGGGGACGTGGAGCACCACTATTTTCGTAAGCGTCAAAATCAGGATCCGCCAAATTACCCGTATCTTGATAGCTAGTAAATTGAATTGTCGCTGTTGTGGGCGCGGCAGTTAAGGTACCACTATAACAGAGTGAAAAGTTCAACGACGCAATGATGACAGACAAACGCACAATGTCGTAGGTGGATTTTGGAATTAGCATCAAAACAAAGACTTAGGGAAGGGGCTTTCAAAATAAATCACAGCTTTAGGAAGTAGATAAGTACTAAAAAAAGGAACGCCACGTCAAGATTGAAATTATCGGTTTGTAATCTGCGGTATCTGGGAATGGCAGACGGTGTGCGTAAGTTAATTCGCATGTTCCGCTGGTATTAAATATCTGGAATATTGCGTGCCGAAGAAGAGAGCAGGTGGCGTTGACAAAAATGGAATTAACTTCTTATCGGAGTGGAATACACGCATTATGTATTGCAAAAGAATAGTTGTGTCTGCTTTAGCAGTCGCGTTGTTGGGAGTTGGAATTTGCGAGACACACGGACAAGAGGGTTTGCCGACATCCAGCGAATCTTATTATCAACCGCGTGTCGCGATGAACTATCCGCTACTCTCGGGAAATCGTATTTCCGCTAGCGAGACAATTGCGGGAACCACGGTAACCGTTGGTGGCGATACAGGTCTAATCGGTCACGATTGCGGATGCGGTATTCCATTATTGCCCGCATTGGCACAGGGCTTGCGCAATACTTTCGATTGTATTTTCCCTTGTCGAGGTCGTGGGTTGTTTTTCTCCGAACGTTTTTACGGGTCGAATTGTCACGGTTGCGATCGTGTGATGCCTGGCGTTATTTATGAATCGGGTCCCCTAGAGGGCCCGACACCCGCAAAGGTAATCGAGGAGATTCCTTCGAAAGTTTTACCTACAAGGTCTTCAGTATTGCCATCTACGTCGGGTTTTCCCGTTGGTAATGGTGTGCGATCAACGCTAGTTCGCCCGGTCAATTACAGTGTACCTAGTTTGCCTAATGGTAGGGGAATACCATCTATTCCGCATAATCCACTGCGGCGATAGGCGATCACACGGATTTTAGCTTAGGAGGGGTATTTTACGCCTTGTTGGCTGACGTTGCCGAAAGTAGATTACTGGAATAGGGATTTGCGGCCGATTGCAGCCTTAACCTGCTAAAGTGCTACCGACCATCGATAATACCTCCAAGTTGGCGTTACGGTTCTTTGGGCTCTGCACACAGCGGCTGCTATTAGGTGCGCACTTCTCGATCATGGCTCATTACATATAATATTCGAAGCAATAATGGTATCGGGATAATGGAATTTGAAAACCACAAATCGATAGGTCGCGCGACGCGCGCGGTCCACAGCGGCGAATCGGCACACAAGGCACTTGACTCCATCACCGATCCGATCGTCCTTGCCTCGACTTATACCTTCGTCGATAGCCAATCGATTATTGACTATATCGAACAAGGGCAATCTCGCGAGGAATATGGACGATATGGCAACCCAAACGAAGCGGTTGTTGAACGCAAACTGGCTGCACTTGAGGGTGGCGAAGAAGCAATAGTATATTCCAGCGGAATGGCCGCTCTAGTAGGATTGGTAATGACCAAGTTGAGCGGCGGGGACGAGATCGTTTTTTTTGATGAGTGCTATCATCGCAGCCGTGAATTTTGCGCGAAACACCTCGCGCGATTCGGAGTCGTCACGCGGCAAGTAGAAGCTTGCAACTATGAGGCCATGGATGCAGCAATTAATCAAAACACCAAATTGCTAGTTAGCGAATCACCGACTAACCCTCACTTGAGCATCGTTGACCTAGAAAAATTCGCGGAGTTAGGCCGGCGGCACGGCGTCGAAACTTTGATTGACGCAACGCTCGCGACGCCCTACAACGTGCAACCGCTCGACTATGGCATCGATTACGTTTTGCACTCGGCAACTAAATATCTGGGGGGTCATAACGATTTACTTGCTGGCGTGATTTCTGGTTCACAAAAACAACTTGCAGACGTCCGGAATTTACGGGGAATCATGGGTTCAATCAACTCGGCCCACAATATGTATCTACTACAACGTGGTCTCAAGACGTTCACATTGCGAATGCAACAACATAACACCAACGGACAGGCGGTCGCGGAATTTTTGGAAGGTCATTCACGGATTTCAAAAGTATATTATCCTGGCCTGAAATCGCATCCATACCATGACTTAGCAAGCCGACAAATGACCGGGTACGGGGGATTGATAACGTTTGAAGTCGCTGGAGCAAATTGGCGTGAAACAGCTGATATCGTAGACGCGGTGAAAATTCCTCGAATCGCACCGTCTCTCGGTGGCGTAGAATCGCTTATCGAACAACCTATGATTATGAGTTATTTTGAGCTCAGTGCAGACGAACGTAAACAGTTTGGCATCCAAGATAACATGATACGCATATCAGTCGGAATCGAAGATTTTTCCGATATCATTCACGATCTAGAGCAAGCGTTGCAGGGCTAGTGGAATCCAAAATGGATAATGAAAAACAATTACGATTTCGAACTCGCGCGATCCACATTGGTAATGCAGCGGATCAACAGACGGGTGCTGTAGTTCAACCCTTGCATGTTGCCTCGACCTTTGTACAGAAGGTGCCCGGGGAATGGGGTCCCTATGATTATACGCGTAGCGGAAACCCGACTCGTGATGCAACAGAAACTACGCTAGCTTCCTTAGAAGGCGGCAGCGCCGCGCTAGCTTTCGCTACCGGTATGGCCGCAACCCATAGTGTCACCATGCTGTTAAGTGCTGGCGACCACGTCGTTGCTGGTACTGATATTTATGGCGGTACTTACCGCCTACTACATAAGATTTGCAACCGTGCCGGAATCGAAGTTTCATTAGCGGATTCAAGTACCACGAAAACGTTATCAGCAGCGATTCGACCCGAAACTAAACTGATATGGATCGAGAGTCCGGGCAATCCATTGATGTCAATTACGGACATTTCCGCATGTGCGGAAGTTGCTTCGCAACATGGCGTACTACTTGGAGTTGACAACACATTCGCGACACCAGTCTTGACTCAACCGTTATCGTTGGGCGCCGACATTGTTATGCATTCGGCCACGAAATACCTCGGCGGTCACTCCGACGCCAACGGGGGGATGCTCGTCGTAAACAATGATGAACTATATGACAAGCTGTACTTTATCCATAATTCTGTTGGCAACTGCATGAGTGCATGGGATTCATTTTTAGTTACCCGTGGAATCAAGACATTGGAATTACGAGTTCGCGAACAATGCCGAACGGCGATGCTCGTGGCAGAACACTTGCAACAACATCCCAAAGTTAAGCGTGTACTTTATCCAGGACTGCCGACTCACACCGGGCACGACATTGCCAAGCGTCAAATGCAAGGTGGATTCGGTGCCATGCTAAGTGTGGAAATTGATGCCGATTTCGAATCGACTAAGAACGTTGTTGCGTCAACTCAATTATTTCAATTAGCCGTTTCGCTGGGCGCGGTTGAATCGTTGATCAGCCAACCAGCGTCGATGTCGCATGCGAGTTACGATCGCGAGGATCGTCTTGCCAACGGAATCCACGACGGACTTATACGTTTATCCATTGGGTTAGAACATGTTGATGACTTAGTTGAAGACTTGGACCAAGCACTGAGTAACCTCTAGCCTTTCGTCATTCACTGCTGCATAATAGATGCAGGATGTGGAACTTGAGCGTCCAGCACGCCGGTACAGTAAATGGCAGTAAAAAATGAATTCTACCTATACCACGTCGAGTAATTTTCCGATTTATGGCGCCGTCGATAGATTCCGGCAAATTACCGTCCGCTCAGCCCGACTACAATTGATGATATTCGGATGTTGCGCCGCATTGCTGATTGGGGCGGTACCCAATGTGCTCGCCGAAGACACAGACAACGACGAAGCATACGTCACCGCTTTGATTATGGATTTATCAGCGCCAAAATTTGTCGTGCGGCAGCGAGCCATGAGCCGTTTGGTAGCGATCGGTGCCGACGCGATACCAGGACTCAATGCTGCGATCCGAAATGGGAATCGGGAAACGCGCTTTCGCGCCGGCCGAGTCCTCGACGCAGTTGAACAAAACGTGTTTCAGCAAAGACTCGAGCAATTCATTAAGGCTGGAGTTGGAGACAAAAACGTAAATTTACCTAGCTGGAAAATGTTCTGTACGAAGATACCCGAGACAGCGGAGGCTCGTCGAGCCTTTGCTCAAATAAGTCGCGCTGAACCACGCCTTTGCCGGTCCATTGAACAAGGAGCGGCCTTCGCCGCTAAAGAAATTGATCGCCGTTGTGCAGAACTTCAAGTTGCGCAACGAGAGAATCGGATGAGTACCATTGCGGCGGGGACTATTACCGGATTGCTTTTTGCTGCCGGAATGGACGACGTAAAAATGAATCGTTATAGCGTCAAGACAATTTTTGGATTATGTAACCAACCGACTTTTTCTGGGCAATTGCGGGTCCGTAGCAATACAGGCAACTATACCTACCCTTCCAATGCGAACGCAAATATTATGCGCGAGTTGTTTGCGGGTTGCTTAATGCACTGTGAAAGTTGGGACGCTCAGATGGCGTTTTCATTGGCCATGAGCCTTAATATTCCCCAGTGTTTACCAAGAGCCCTCGAATTAGTGCGAGATAAACAAACTCCCTGCCACGTTTTACAATCAGTGATGATTGCTATTTCAATGTTCGGTGATAAAGACGATATACCCGTGTTGGAATTGCGGATCGCCGACAAATCGTTTTGTGGCGTTACTCAACGAATTAACAATGTCCAATACCAAACGCAGTTGCGGGACGTAACGATTGCGGCAATGCTAATATTAGCAAAGGAGGATCCTAAGCTATATGGGTTCCCACGCATTCAAGTCTTAACGAGCGGTCAGTTTAGCTACTCGCGAGTAGGGTTCGCTGACGAAGAATCACGTGACAAGACTCGCGCCAAATGGGATACCTTTCGCGCCACCTTGAAAGTACCAAGTTTAGACGGGAAATAGATCGTGATTACAGATCTCTCTACGATCCCAGAACCGATAAGACATCTGCCAAATCCGGGTAAGGTAGGTCCTCAACCGTTTCTATTATCTGATAGTCAAGTTGAATCGTTTCACGCACTCGGATTTGTGATCGGTAATGCGTCATTGACTGATGAATTCGTAGACCTGCTTTGTAACGATCTAGATTCTCTCGTGGCCCCAGAAAACGTCAGTAACCCTCTGTGGCACGAATGCCATTTAAATGAATCCGACAACGGACGGGATGTTTTGTTTCACGCTCTAGGTGCGTGGCGAATATCTGAAAGTTTTCATGATCTCTTGTGGCAACCCGCGGTAACCATACCAGCAACTCAATTGTTAGACGCTGACGTACGTTTTTGGCATGATCAAATATTTTATAAACCCCCTAAACACGGTGGCGGTGTAGCCTGGCATCAAGATTATTCGTACTGGTCACGTACAACTCCGATGAAACATCTTACATGCTGGGTGGCACTTGAGGATGCGACCTTGGCGAACGGATGTTTAAATTACATTCCTGGCAGCAATCATTGGGACTTGTTACCGATTACAGGACTTGCGGGTGACATGGAGTCTATTGAACAAGTATTAAGCGTGGAACAATTCACGGCGATTCAGAATCCTCAGCCAATTGAATTGCAGCGGGGGCAGATGGTGTTTCATCATCCATTGACTGTCCACGGAAGTTTTCAAAATACTACCGAACATTCTAGGCCTGGGGCAGTTATTAATATGTTAGCGGATGGAGTGGTGTCAAATAGTACATCGCCCCTACTTGCAGGAACACCGGTGGTTTCTGTCGGTGAACCGGTGTCAGGCCAATTTTTCCCTCTTCTTCGAAAACGTGGCGATTTCCTATAAACTCTGTACCAAACGACAATGATGTTGGTCTCTTAAGCAATATATACGGCAACTCTTTATAGATTCACCTTTGAGTTTTCGATTAAGTAACTATACAATTGAAACTGTAAGATTCAGACATACGTGGAGCTGTTATGAAAATCTCTCGAATTCTTCCTGGCTTGACTGGCATAGCTCTAGTTTCAGTTATGTTGGGTTGCAATGACCTTGGCTCACAACTGGCAAAGATACTCCCTAGTACGGATGACTCAGCCCAACTCTCCGAAGCCGACGATGCAGCCGCAATCGACCCTTCGCAAAGAGGCGGTGGGAATACATCCATGGCTCAACCAGGAGCCAATGAATCGGCCGGTGTGAATGGATTTAGTGATCGCCCGATGAACGAAGACTACTCAGAGATGATCGGTAACTTCGAGGATGACATGGCAATGGAAGGGATGGAAGACGGAGGGACGCTTATGGGATTTGATGAAGAACAACAAATGATGCAAATGGATGATCCCACAGGCGGCTTTGAGGGCGGCGCCGACACCGATATGAGTGCGCAAATGAATATGCTTGAGCCTGCGAATTTAGGCGGTGGCGACGGAACGCCTGGCTACTTAGAAAGTCTAGGTGGGGGCATGTTTGAACCACCTCTAGACGACTTCGGAGGCGAACAATCCCTCGGCGGGTTTGGAGGTGGCATTGGTGGGATGGAAAAACCGAAAAATGGTCGGGGCCCTCAGAAACGAGTGCCCGATAAGACCACGCAAAGTGGAACTCCCAATATTCGAGACCGCCCGAGTAAATCATCAGGGACTAAACCTATTGGGGCATCCAACAATCCGCCCAAAGCCGCAATGCGGCCAAACTCGCAAAACCCTAGTACTGGGAAGCCCGCTTCCAAGGCAAAGGGACCCGCGGCAGGCATCCGCATACCAGGCAATATTACGAGCCCGGCATATTCCTTGATTAATAGCGTCGCTACTCCCCTGCTATCGCAAAACGGTACTGTAATGACGTTTTCAACTGAGATCCTGCAACAGCAGAATCGAACGTCGCGGGGCACTGTTTATTGTGTGGTGCATTCGCAGCTACTTGGATTTATAAGTGTTCCAGTGTCCCCTTCTGGTGGACGCGTTAATGTGGGATCCAAATTCACACCTACGTCTGGTCCCTTCAAGGCGTTCATCGTCAGTGTCGAAGCTAACGGAGAGATAAAATATCTCTCATCGGCTGCCAATATCCAATGGAATCCCTAACAGCGACCGCTATTCGATTCGATATAAATGAGAATCGGTGCGAATAAATATAGCTCCGTCAGCGACTGCAAAGGAAGCCAGTGTCGACTGGCCCATCGAATTTTTAGCTACCACTTGATATTCCTCCGACGCCTTAATGATCGTGGTATCACCTTGTTCGCTCGTGAAATAGATATTTCCATTATTCAAGATAGGCGAGGCGGAATAATTTCCGCCAATACGCTCCTGCCAAATTGTTTCACCCGTGGTGGCGTCCAGACAAGAACCAATTCCTCGGTCTGAGATCATAAACAGTTTTCCATCATTCAGGATGAGCGACGGCGTATGCGGAATCTGCCGTTGGATGTTCCATCGAACATGAGAATCGGTTACATCTCCCTCACCGCGGGGATCGATGCAGTATAGCCACGGCGTATTGTATCCCGTGCAAACGTATAACAACCCTTTGTGATACACCGGTTTGGGAATAAGACTGTAGCCATCGTATTTGACCTGCCAAATAAGTTTTCCAGACTGCGGGTCAATTGATTGTACGATATCACTGGCGGGAGAAATCAATTGCTGTTTTCCGTCGACTTCAATAATGACCGGAGTCGTAAATGAGAATTTTCGGGGTGATTCACTTTTGCGATCGAAAACCCAAACAGTATCCCCCGTCGCGCTATCTAGACAAATTACTTGCGTTTTGATTTTTCCATCGACGCTAAAATATAGTTTGCCATCGTGCAAAATCGGAGTTCCGCCGTTTCCATGAACGGGCGAGTATTCAGATGCTAAAGTCTTCCAAACAATTTTTCCCTTAATCGTGAGACAGGCGGTGCCGAGGTGGCCGAAATGGACAAAGACATGCGTGGGCGTCACGATTGGCGTGGGACTGGCATGGCTATTTTTCGCATGGATTCTTGCGGAGTCAATTGGCTGCGTAAAGACGTTGGTCGTCCACAGGATATTACCAGATTTGGCGTCTATCGCGAGGGTGTTGAGTTTATAACTGGTTTGCACAGCATCCGTATTTTCCGCGACGGCGTTTGTGATGTACAAGACGCTTTTACTTAGGACTGGTGAAGACCACCCCTGCCCGTTGATTGGCGTTTTCCAAGCAACGTTGTCGGTCGCCGACCACTTTAGCGGAAGCTTGGTTGCTGTACTGACGCCATCACCCGAGGGGCCACGGAAAATAGACCAATCCGCGGCATGCGTGGAAGGCACAAATAATACAATCGCCAAACATATTGCGAGTGCGGAACAAATATATGACTTAAAACGATGCATAGTGTCGTACCTAAGAGAGTTAAATTTTCGAACGAGGTTTCACGTAACACCCAACCGTAAATAGTTAGGACGTTTGAGAGTACCCATGCATTTTAGCACATACGGTAATTCTTTGCGTTCGTCAGCGGCTATTGTTGGAATATCTAACGCGAACGCATTAATGGCTCCACGGATACGCGGGGGAGGTTAAGCGAGGTTCGTTTCGTCGCTGTCATAAACATGCAAACGCCACGATCCCATGACTCGACGTTAAATTCACTGATATAGATACATTGCCATCGTTCGCTGTCAATGAGCGATTGCAATAGACCGGGGCGTCGTAAAAGAAGCTCGTTGCCCAACACTAATAATGGCAACTGACCCTGATCATCGATGAGGAGAGCTTCCGCCGCGAGCATGTCACGCTCTAGGAGTTTGGGTATAGACTCAAAATCCACAAGTACTTCTACAGAATTAGCCTCGAGACGCGCGTCAGCATAAACCCGCTTGCCATTTTCAGACACCTTATCAAAACAATGGTAAATCACCACTCCGGCAAAGCCTGTACCCTTGTGTCTCGCATATACATTAAGTGGTGCTGGAATATCTGAAATAAATTGAGCTGCATTATGATTATACCAAGGATGCTGCTCAGTAAAATATATCCTGCGCGGGCTTTGACCGATGGTTTGCTCGCCGTGGTTTTGCGCGTCGTTGATCGTCAAAGACAAGGCGGCAACGAGGATAATAAATGTGGTAATTTCCGCGAATGAAGACCAATGTTTCGGAAATGGTTGAGACGAAATGTTTGATTTTGCTAGGCGATAAGACTGGACGATGTTAGCCGCGTTGCTGCAAAGGAGGTAACCGTATACCAAAGCAAACAGATTTGAATTACGATTCATTTGCCACGCTAAATATCCGAAGCCACCGATCAACGACCAGTGATAGATATCCAATTTACGGCGGTAGAGACTGGAGCCAATCTGACTGATCACGACCGCAAAGGCGGTACCGAATAGCATAAGGATGGTTGAGTCTTTGGTAACTGCGAGTAACCCACTGCGATCGAAGTATTCAGAAATACCGTTAGTTTCACCGGCCAACGACTGAAAAAATACGCGTAGCTCGCCGGACATCTTGCCCATCAACTGTAACGGAAACACCGCGCCCTGAAGCCCATAAGGGTTAATGAAGCTCGCCATCGTCAAGAGAATGAAGGCCAGCAATAATCGTCGCAGTAACTGTGCATTGCGTCGTTCAAATAGAAATGTCAGTAACTGCTCCAGAAGATAAGCGCCTACCAGAAGATGCTGCAGGATAAACAGGCCTTGAACATTGACCCACACAATCTGAATTGGTATGAGCAACCATAGTAGCGAAGGGCGACGGGCGGAATTGTGGAGCACCCAGAGCGTACAAGCCAATAAGAGCATTGACAACATTTCCGGACGAACATGGTACCGACCCGCGAACACGGAAAGAAAAGGAGCCCAGCACAAGAGCATAAACCAAGCAGGTAATGAATTACGCACCGTGAGTAACAACAGTAAAAAAGTGGTGGCACCGACCAAGGATTTCGCAACAATTAGTCCGAACGCGCCAAAATACGTGTAGATCAACGCTACAAAGCACTGAAAACCCCAATGCAAATCAATCCAGGATGACTTAGGATTGGTGTACGTAAACAAATTCTCCGATGGTATCTGCTGCGTTTCAAGAATCAACTCGCCCGTCTTGAGGTGCCACCAGATATCGCCATTAACCAACCCGTAGCAACCGAAGAGAAAGACAATCATTAGAAACGGAAGAACTAGGATCCACCATCGAAACCTGGAGTCGCTAAGGGAGGGCAATTCTATGGCTTTTTGGGAACTGTCGTGGTCCATGACATCCTATCGTGTATAACTGCGTGAAAGTTCCCCAAGTTTACGGAGTTTTTCATCACTGAGGTAGCCGTAGCGATTAACCCAGATACGATTGTTGGACGCTCGTAAGCCAACAGCTAGTCGATTGAGGGTATCGTCAACGGGACCGTACCCGTGGACGAGTGCCGCGATCGGTGTTTCGCCGGCCGCCAATTGTGCATGGGCTATTTTTCGATGTTGCGCGCCTTCGCTGGGTAGGTGTGGTTCGTCCGGAGAGGGATATTTTACGTTCGCGATTTCCGTGGGCGGCGATCCATCGGATATCTCCAATAAATTGAATAAAGCCGAAACGAGTAAAGCCTCATCGACCTGCGGATTGTTCTCACTGAGTTGGTCTAAATAAAAGCGCGCGATCATTGCCCAATGCATTGTGTATAGTTTTACGGGAATATGATCCGCCAGGGGCGCTATACGTCCAAAATCCAGCCCACTCATAATGTTAAAGGGCGGGGGGAATGCATGCGGTACCAGTTGCTTGTCTTGGTGGCCGTGGGAGTCTAGGGCATCTCTCAATTTATGGATGTAATTAAACACGAGGTCTTGCTTGAGACGCAACCAATCACGGATGGCAAATTCGGAAAAACGTTCGGCGAGCAGCGCCCAAGGGCTGGCTGAGTTGATGATGTCCTCGAGTAGCGAATTTGTAAGTATCGGATTTGGATTTCCATGAATCGCATCATAAAATGCCGCGATGCTTCGACGGATCGATGAAAACGATGGACCGTCTCGGCCAGACGCAAATTCTTGTACCGCCGGTGAAAAATCCAAAAACACACTGTCAAGTCTATAAGGAGGATATTCCGGCCAGTCGACTCTTATGCCAGTGAGACTGGGGTATTGATTACACAGGTCTACAACAAGCGCGCAATGGTAACTAAGAATATCCTCGCTCGCTAAGGAAGCATTGGCCGCAACCCGGTCTAGGGCTGGTTGCTGATTCGGCAGTAGCGGCATGTCCTCAGGTGCAGTAGACGAAAATTGCACGCGATAACCAGGTGGGATTGCTGCTTGAACTTGCATATATGTCAGCACATTGTTTTCCCGGGCTAGTTTTAGGGCATCGTGAATGTGATGTTGATGTGCGTCCGTCAGTTCAGATTCAGCAGGGGGTTGATATTTCAACTGACGGTAAAGTGTCTTACTTGGAGAAAACGCCGGGGCTGTTTGTACAAATAATTCCCGTTTTCCCCACAGCGGTCGGTCAAGCAAACGGACACCACCGGCGCCGGCATCAATTGGGGGTTCGCGTTGACCAGAATGTGCATCGGAGGGGCCGGCTTCACGCATCACGTAAGGTGAAGTGGTTATAGCATTTGCATGGGCAATTTCGACGCAATTGGCAATTACGTCAGCGGCCCCTTCGACTTGAAAATACTCCGGTAAAACCGTTATTCCCAGCAGATAATCAGCGGAAGAATTCATATTGCATTGACTTTGTGTGTTTTGCGCAACTAATATGTGATTTATTAATTCACGGATGTTAAACTTACGAGTGTACTACATGTACAGATTATCAAGTAAGAACTTATGAGTCGGCTTTACGACGCTTATAGAATTACGTTTATTGTTGTCAATATAGCGTATTGAGGAAATGTCAAATGCTAAACTTGCGATCCAACCGAAAACCAAACTCGCCTGACCATGTCCGAGAACTTCGCGGTGAAGATCTAGAGGAACGATGTTTGCTTGCCGCCGATATATTTGCATTCCAAAATCCAACCCACGCTATGGATGTAACTCACGACTCATTCGTTACACCAGCGGATGCACTCGCAATCGTAAATACCCTAAACGGATTTGACCTCTATGACGGTAAGGTGGGCGCGTACTTGGACACCTCGGGCGACAGTATCGTCGCTCCCAACGATATGATCAGCATTATTAATTTGCTTAACGGTACGACTGAATCCGACTTAGATGCCGTCGACACAGAATTTGAATTGGCATCAGAATATTGTCAAGACAATTTCGACGATATCCCTGAGGGACTGAAGCAAGTTGCCCAGCAGTTCATTGATGCGACAGCGGATTTCTCCGATTCCAAAGTACTTCTAGACACATCGCTCACCGACTTTTTAAATTTCTCACTAGATAACAATGCGGCAATCACTGCACGTTACCATGAGTTCGAAGTTGCAACGGGCGTAATTGATAAAGAGTACCGTCAAGACCTTCAGGAACTTAGCGTCGGTTTAACTGAGTTGGTAAACGCAAATTTCCCAGAGGATCCAACGGCCCTAGATGAATACCCCGATGAATATGATTTTGACCCGGACGCGTACGAGAACGTTGAAGATGTATTTGATGAATTGTTCAACGAAATCGACGATGTCGTGGGTGATATCGAAGTACCTGATTATGGCGACGTCATCGATAATTTTGATGACGTATTTCAAACTTACGATGACACGGAGTTTGGGTTAGATGAATTCGTGGGAGGTTACCTTGAAACCGATGAATATGACTTGTTCGTATTTGAAGGCCATGATGTCGGCGAATTATTAGATGATATTGAAGGTGCGTATGACGCGGGCTTCGATCTCGACGAATTTGTGACGGATGAATTTGATACTCCAGAGGAGATGATCGACTTATTGGACGGCATCCTAGAATCCGCCTATATTGGCGAGCTGATATTTAACGATGTGGCGGTAATCGGTGGTGAAACAACTGGCTCCAATATTATCCTTGCAGATGGTAGTGTGGTTGAAGTCGACTTCGGCGATGATCCGGACTTGCTTGCTCTGGCAGAATTCTACAACAACGAGAACGTATTGATCGAAGGCGTGGCTGAACTGGTCCATGGTGTGGAAATCCCGAACCGAACGGTAGTCGATGTCACCGCGATGGTGGGGCAGCAAGAACTAGCGTCGCTTGAATCGTTGCTACTATCGGATTCGTCAATTACTGCTAGCACTGTCCTTCCTTACTTTGACGATATACTGAATTTCTAGCCGCTTTAGCGACGCTATCAATTCTGAGTAACTCGCTCTACCAAGTTCGCGATAAGAAAAACGATGAAACGTATTGGAATTTTGACCGCTGGTGGAGATACGCCGGCCTTGAATGCCACACTGTTAGGCGCTGTTCATAAAGCAAACGAATGTGGAATCGAGTTGATCGGACTCCTATCCGGTTTCCAAGCTCTTTACCGCCCCGATGTACCCCATCTGTTATTGAATCCCGGACTAACGGCGATACCTGAACTCGACGCAACGCGTGGTGGTACTATCTTGGGTTCGTCGCGAACCTATGTTGATGAAACCGACCCCGCAGCACTTGCAACTGCGTTTGAACGTCTTAAATTGTTAAATTTCGACGGACTAATATGCGTCGGAGGTGATGGCACGCTCAACGGTATGCAACCACTGTGTGAATGCCTACCAACGGTCCTAGCGCCTAAAACCATTGATAATGATCTGGGTCTTAATTATTTAGGTGAGGCATCGGAGTGGTTGCGAGAGAAAAACGATACTGAGCTAGTTTATACCCGGCGAGAGGTTTCAAGCGATGAATCCAATAAGTTCGCTTTGGAATCAATTGTCAATTACGTGACGCCAGGTTATGCCACTGCCGTTTTTGTGGCCGCAGATGGAATTCACCGCGTACGCACCACCGCGGAAAGTCATCGTCGCATAGCGATTGTGGAGGTGATGGGACGGCATTCCGGATATATCGCCGTCGGTGCTAGCTACGGTCAACCTGACATAGTACTCATCCCTGAAGTGCCAGTGGACGTGGGTTCACTCGCCAGAAAGATCCAAGAGATCTGCCAGCATCAACAACATGCGGTTATCGTTTGCGGAGAAGGCATACAGGACGCCGAAGGTAACTTCTTTGGTGACTCGCGGCGCAGCAGTGATCCCGCAGGTAACCACAGGTTTGCCGGCGCTGCGGCATCCCTAAAACAATCGCTATTGGATGAAATTCCCCATTCGTTCTTACGGGAACTTGGGGGCTTCGCAGACCCTGACACAGCACTATTTACACGAAAAGTGGGCCATACTCAACGAGGCGGGAGACCATTGTCATTTGATCGATATCATGCAACGCAATTAGGTTATCACTCCGTTGAGATGTTAATTGGTGGTCAAAGTAACCGCGTAGCGACGCTGCAGTGGAACGCTGAGGACCTCACATTTGCCGTAGACGATTATGACGCGAAGGTGTTTCGTGACGAATGGGGGGAGATACACCCACGAACGGTTCACCCAGAACTGTACGACGTCGTTAATTTAGATATTACTGCAACGGCCCAACAATATTTACAACCAATTTTTGACAACGCGATCGGCGCGGACGACACAGAGTACATTCGACAATCTCTGTTCGATTCAGGTAATTTGCATGACGATTACCAAAGTGTTAATGTAAAGCTACAGAATCGAATCGAATATCTATCTTAATAGGCAATTATGAATTTTACCAGCGACAGAATAATATCGCGGCGGGCGATGCTAGCGACCCTTGGTGCGAGTTCGTTGACAGCGACGAATTGGTCAATTGCCAAGTCTGACTCTACCGAATTCAAACTCAATTACATGCTAGCTTCATGTATGTATGGAAAACTCGACGTCCGTAAATGCATCGAACAGGTCACCGAGATTGGGGCTACATGTATTGACCTATGGCCTCCATCACACGGCGATCAACGCATTCAAATTGATGCGATTGGCCACGAACAATACGTCATGGCGTGTAAAACCGCTAAAGTCAGTCCCCAAATGACGACCCGTTACGATCTAGGCCCGTTCGGCCTAGCAGATGAAATTCAGGTTGTTAAGCAACTTGGCGGCAAGATGATCGTCTGTGGTTCTACCGGTAATCGAGAAGGGTCACTCAAAACACAGGTGGCCGATTTTATAGAAAAGATGCGACCTCATGTTGCCATTGCCGAAAAAGCGGGAGTGGTTATTGCCATTGAGAATCACAGCAGCGCATTGATTAATTCACTGGACTCGCTGAGATACTTCGCCGACATGAACAAATCAGCAAACCTCGGGATTGCCCTAGCACCATATCATCTTCCCCAAAACAGTCAGACAATCGCCAAGCTTATCGAACATTGCAACAAAAGTATCGTGCATTTTTATGCGTGGGAACATGGCATGGGTTGCCATCGCAAGATGCCTAAACCGCACGAGTTGATGCAATTACCGGGCTTTGGCACGTTAGACTTCACACCTATTTTGTCGGCATTACGAGACATACAATATCAGGGACTAACAGAAATATTCATGCACCCTACCCCACGCGGTATCCCAATTATGCCTTCGGTTGAAGAATCCAACGCGGTGATCAATAAATCGCGGGAGTATTTGGCTCGCTGTATCGACCGTATTTAAACAAGGTATTCCATTGATATCGCAAGAACAACAACAGCAATTTAGGGAAGAAGGCTATTTCATCCTAGAGTCGGCCTTGTCTTGGGAAACGTTACAATTGCTACGTGACGCCTGTGATGTATTGATCGACCGCATACATTCCGAAATGGATCGATTGGGAACAGATCACCTTCATATAAGCCATCGCAATCAACGCTATCATATTGCCAAACAATACGCCCAGATCAACGGCCTCGATGAATACGTATTTGGCGAGTTAATGGCTGAGATTTGCAGGGCAACGGTTGGTCAAGATGCCTTTCTGTTTTATGACCAATACGTCGCGAAGGCAGCGGAAATAGGTCGCCCCTTCGCCTGGCATCAGGATAGTGGGTACTTAGATTTCCGACACACTCCATATGTGACCGTGTGGGCAGCTGTAGATGACATGACCGCGGAAAATGGTACGGTGTCCCTGTTGCCATATTCAGAAGTGGGAATCCGGTCACCAGTGGAACACATTCGTAACGAGGAGTCAGGTGATAAAGTGGGTTATTTTGGTGACGCGGAGGGAGTTCAGGCTATCGTCCCAGCTGGAACGCTCGTCGTTTTTAGTAGCCTTGTGTTCCATTGCAGTAGTCCAAACCGCACATCTTCAATGCGACGGGCTTATGTAACTCAATACTCACCTGAGGTAATCTTCGATCCCGCGACAGACAGGCCCAAGCATCTAGACGTTCCTTTTCTGGAAAACGGAACGATTATCTATAATGGATAGTCTCTAGTATCACACTAGTGGTCCGACAATGTTATAATGCCCGCAGATTAGTATGCAATTGCATACCAAAATCGTTGACGAGGGTATTATACAGATCACTTTAGACAACTCTAATTGCTGATTCATCCTTAACCGATGAATTGTTTTTCAATATGTACTAGAAGGAATAACAACCGATGAAAAAGCTCCTACCTCTAATCTTTGTCATGGTGTTATGCAGTTTCGGCGCGAACTCAGTGATCCACGGTGACGATGGATTTCAGCCAATCTTTGATGGCAAAACTCTTACGAACTGGGACGGAAATCCCAAATTCTGGTCGGTTACTGACGGCGCGATCACCGGAAAGACAACTAAGGAGAATCCGACCGGCGGTAACACGTTTATTATTTACCGTGGTGCACAGCCTAGTAATTTCGAGTTGCGTTTGCAGTTTAGAATTGTTGGCGGTAATAGTGGGGTCCAATATCGCAGCAAGGAAGTCAACAAGTGGGTAGTGGGTGGATATCAAGCGGATTTTGATGGTGCCGGCGCTTGGACAGGTACGCTTTACGAAGAACGCGGACGGGGTGTCTTGGCGAAACGTGGAAACAAAGTTGTCATCGATGGTGCGGGAAAGAAAACGCGGGTTGCCGCAACGACGGGCGAACAAGATATCCTCGCCACAATCAATAAAGAAGGTTGGAATGACTACACCATTATCGCTGATGGAAACCACTTAATTCAAATCGTTAATGGTAATGTGACGATTGATGTAACAGATAACCAGACGGCCAAAGCCGCCACAAAAGGATTACTGGCTCTGCAATTACACGCTGGCCCGCCAATGACGGTTCAGTTCAAAAATATCCGAATTAGGAATTTGCCCGTCAAACAAAAGAAGATTGCGTTAATAGCAGGAGTTCGAAGTCACGGTTACGGTAGCCATGAGCATTTTGCGGGCTGCATGATATTGGCAGACGCCATTCGTACCGCGAAGCCTGACTATGCGATTGATGTGTTTCGCAACGGTTGGCCCAAGGACGCCTCGGTCTTGGCCGACGTTGATTGTATCGTCATGTACGCGGATGGCGGGGGGAAACATCCTGTAGTACCGCACTTAAAGTCCGTAGACGAACTCGCAAAAAAAGGCGCCGGTATCGTCTGTATTCATTACGGAGTTGAAGTTGAAAAGGGTGAAGTCGGAAATAGCTTCTTGGATTGGATAGGTGGATATTTTGAGGCGCATTGGTCGGTCAATCCGCATTGGACAGCGTCATTTTCAAAATTTCCCGACCATCCAATCTCACGAGGCGTGAAGCCATTCGCCATTAAGGACGAATGGTATTACCACATGCGATTTCGCAATGATCTGCAAGGTGTGACACCGATCCTCAGCGCGCTACCACCAAAGAACACACTATCACGTGCTGACGGGCCGCATAGCGGTAACCCGCACGTACGCGCGGCCATAGCGGCAGGTGAAATTCAACATGTGGCGTGGGCGTCGGAAAATGAGAACGGCGGTCGAGGTTTTGGCTTTACGGGCGGACACTTTCACTGGAATTGGGCTGACGATAATTTCCGTAAAGTGGTACTCAATGCCATAGTATGGACTGCACACGGTGAAGTCCCTAACAACGGAGTCGGTTCAGATTCACTTACGCTCGATGCCTTAAAGGAAAATCAAGATTACGACGCGCCGGGGAATTATGACTTCGATGAAGTCCGGGAACGGCTAAAATTGGCTGACGATGTTTCCGATAAAGACCCACGATCTCCTGCCTCAGCCATTGCTTCGATGCGTGTCCCCAAAGACATTCAGATAAAGCTAGCGGCTTCGGAACCCAACTTGAAAAGCCTAACTAATCTCGATATTGATCATCGTGGTCGCGTGTGGGTTTGTGAAGTCGTGAATTACAGGAAGAACCAAGGTAAACGCCCCGAGGGCGACCGTATTTTGATCTTGGAAGACACGGACCACGACGCAGTGATGGATAAACAAACCGTTTTTTATCAGGGCCATGATGTAGATTCCGCGATGGGCATTTGTGTCTTAGGAAATCGCGTCATTGTCAGTTGTTCTCCCAATGTCCTAGTATTCACCGATGAGGACGGCGATGGCAAAGCGGATAAGAAAGAATTGCTGTTTACGAAAACCGGTCAGCCCCAGCACGATCACTCGGCTCATAGCTTTGTTTTTGGCCCGGACGGTAAATATTATTGGAACTATGGCAACACGGGACAATTTGTCCACGACAAAATGGGTCGACCAGTCATAGACGTTTACGGGAACCGTGTTATTGATAATCGAAAACCATATGTGGGCGGCATGATTTTCCGCTGCGATGCCGATGGTTCGAACTTTGAGGTGCTAGCACATAATTTCCGTAACAATTACGAGGTTACCGTCGACTCATTCGGCCGGATTTGGCAGTCGGACAATGATGATGACGGCAACAAGGCAGTGCGAATCAACTATGTAATCGAATTTGGTAATTATGGATACAAAGACGAATTGACGGGCGCTGCGTGGAAGGCCGAACGCACCGGAATGGCCAGTGATATTCCCAACCGACACTGGCACCAAAACGATCCTGGTGTTATGCCCAACTTGTTACTTACTGGCGCTGGCTCGCCAACGGGCATTATGCTGTACGAAGGCAAATTGTTACCACAACGTTTCCAAAACCAAATAATTCATTGTGACGCCGGTCCTAATACAGTTCGTAGCTACCCTGTGCAGTCCAATGGCGCTGGGTTCACCGCTAAACAAATCCAAGTCGTTGATTCATCCGACCAGTGGTTTCGACCGGCTGATGTTTGCACGGCCCCTGACGGGTCAATCTTCATTACGGATTGGTACGATCCGGGCGTCGGTGGCCATAACATGGGGGATATCGTACGAGGACGTTTGTTTAGAGTCTCGCCGCCAAATACATCGTACGACATTAAACCAATCGATCTGGAAACCTTGAGTGGGGCCGCTAGTGCATTGGCAAGCCCAAACTTGGCAACTCGCTATCTAGCTTGGACAAAACTACATTCCGCTGGCGCAGGGGCTGAAGATGTATTACTGGCAAAGTATAACGGCAAAGATCAACGACTCCGCGCTCGTGCACTCTGGCTTTTGGGTAAAATCCCTGAACGAGGTTCGCACTACGTAAACTTAGCGGTTGGCGACGCAAACTCGGAAATTCGAGAAACTGGTATCCGCTTAGCACGTCAACTTAACATTGATATTGTCGCTGTGGTTAGCAAAGTCGCCCGTGATGAAAATTCTGCCGTGCGTCGAGAGGCATTGGTTGCTTTGCACGGCATCGCTGGTGCTAAAGCTGATCAACTTTGGGCGGTAATGGCATCTCAGCATGATGGACACGATCGCTGGTATTTAGAAACTATAGGGGTAGGCGCGGCGGATCATTGGGACACTCGTTTTGCCGCTTGGTTGAAGGTAATCGACGGGAAATGGCGCACCCCTGCAGGAAGGGATATCGTGTGGCGCAGTAGGGCGGTCGCAGCGGCAGCGCTGTTGGCAGATATCTTGTTGGATGAGGATACACCGGAAGAGGAGCATCCTCGTTATTTGCGTGCGTTTGATTATCACACCGGTCCAGCAAAAGATGCGGCCCTTGAAAAAATTCTATTAGGGCAACTGCGATAATGGGGCCAGAACAATTACTATGACGACGCCCTGCAAAACAGCCGTTTGCCCATGCTCAGTACTCGTCGCGGTTTGTCTCGCTTTTCTGGTCGTGTCACCAAACGCTGCCAGTCAGGATTCTCCCAGTAAAGACAAGCTAATAGTTGAGACCCTGCTCCGCCTCAAGCGATATGACGTTTCCGCAAATGATAAATGGAAAGCGGCAATCGGAAGACATTTAGAAACACTTGAGGGAACGCCCCGATATTTGGAGCTGGTTAAGACATTTGGCATTCGCGAGGCGATTCCAAACTTATTAGAACTAACGATTTCTTTGCCCACGGATACCATAGGAGTTAACGCGGCATCGATGTTGTTAGATTTTAAACAATCAGTGCTATTAAAGAAGGTGATCCATGGCGAAGACAGCGCACGTGCGTTGGCCGTTGCGCAGGCTTTATCACTCGGTGGACATTCCGCGCGATCTGACATACTTAAGGCTCTAGTTATTGATACGCAACTTTCACGCCAAATTCGAAATGTTGCTATTAAAGGAGTTGGTACTACCAAACAGGGTCAACGGTATTTAATTGACCTGCTGACTACCGGTCGTATTCCGGAAGAGTTAATGTTTGTCACAGGCACAGCGCTGTTTGCGAGCTCCGATCCTGATATTGTGAAGTCCGCCAAGGAACTGGTTGCGCTCCCCACGACCGCCAACGCGACGCCCTTGCCGCCGGTAAATGTACTACTACGACTACAGGGAGACCCCGTGTCCGGTAAAATCGTGTTTGATAAAAATGGGACATGCATTAAGTGCCACAAGATAGGTGAAGTCGGCAAAGAAATTGGACCCAGTTTGACTGAGATTGGCAGCAAGCTTTCAAAAGAGGCTATGTTCGTATCCATATTGGACCCTAGCGCAGGTGTTAGTCATAACTACGAGACGTATGCGATAGCGCTGAATAGTGGAATCGTTTTGTCTGGTATCGTCGTTACCCGTAATGACGAGGAAGTTGTTATAAGAAATGCGGAAGGCATCGATCGAGTTATAGCCGTTGCAGAAATCGATGAACTTATCAAGACAGGCGTTTCACTAATGCCAGCAGATTTACAGAAGGTGATGACTGTTCAAGACCTGGTGAACGTTGTGGCGTACCTCACTCAACTCAAAAAACCCCCCAAGGATAACTAACAAATGGTGTCCGGCAGATCTTGGAAATCACGTATCTACGTAATCTTAATCGGGGTCGCTTTAGGCATGCTCGCCTTGGCTATCAAAGGATTGGTTGGGACGCCTAGTTAACGGGCGGAGCGGGTTGCGTCTAGCTTGCCGCGTCAGCAAGTTTACGCTTTTTCTTGTTGTGCAACCGCAGATTGAGGAACTCCACGCCCAGCGAAAACGCCATCGCGAAGTAGATATAACCTTTATTAAAGTGTGTACCCATCGACTCGGCCACGAGCATAACGCCAATTAGGATTAAAAAGCTCAAGGCAAGCATTTTCAACGTCGGGTTATTTTCAATAAAGTCCGCAATTCGTTTGGCGAAAATCAGCATGACCAGCATAGCGACCACCATCGCCGTAATCATCACCCATAATTGACGGGCCATTCCAACGGCCGTGATCACTGAGTCTAGCGAAAAGACGATGTCGAGTAAGGCGACTTGAAACAGTACAGCGCCGAAAGTCACCTGTTTAGCACTAGGTAGGTCGGCGTTGTCGTCGTCGAATTTTTGGTGAATTTCGTGGACACTCTTAGCAATCAAAAATATTCCGCCAAGCAACATGATAATATCTTTAGTGGTGATTTCATTTATTTCTGCAAATGATTCTGCGTCCAACGTATGTTCGCCATTGGAAATCGCATGGAAAATCCCTTGCACGTCGATATACAACGACTCAAGTTCGAAAATCGCGCCCTCGAATACCGCACCCGTATTGATCCAATACAGGACACATAAAAGAACAACGCGGGTGCCCAAGGCGATAATCAGCCCTAGATTTCTACCTAGAGCCTGTTTTGCAGCGGGAAGACGACCGGTGAGGATAGCGATGAAGACAATATTGTCAATGCCAAGGACGATCTCCATGGCAGTTAGCGCAAATAGCGGAACGATAAATTCGGGCATAGTGGAAAACGCGGTGATATTCCGCTAATCTTTCAATTGAAAAATGTGATCTTGGCTACCGCAAGATCTTCATCAACCAATATAATAGCGTTTAAAGTTATTGTGTCAACGTTGGCACTAGACAGCTTTAGTTTTGTGCATCTATCTTTGAGAGTAGCAATACAATGGGTTTATGGGGTAAGAAAAAACGATTGGTTGATTACGCTAGCTGTGCTGGCTGAGCAGGGAAGTTGCCACAAGCAGCTATTGCACAGGTTGTGCATTCTCTCCCGAAGCCAGACGACGCGAATTTACTTATCGGCGCTGAGGGCTTTAGTGACGCTTCGGTGTACCAACTTGAAAACGGGTTGTTGATGGTTCAGTCATTGGACTTTTTCCCGCCGTTAGTTAACGACCCTTTTATCTACGGTCAAATCGCTGCGGCCAACTCCCTTAGTGATATATTCGCAATGGGAGCTGCGCCAGTAACGGCTTTGAATATTGTTGCCTTTCCGGACGACAAATTGGATCTAAGCGTGCTTACTGATATTCTGCGGGGCGGGGATGATAAGGTACGGGAATCCGGGGCGGTTGTCGCCGGCGGTCATACTGTACGCGATGTCGAGATTAAGTATGGTCTATCGGTTACTGGTATTTGTCGTAAAGAGGACTTACATGCAAATTGTGGTGCTGAGGTCGGTGACGTTCTCGTATTAACAAAACCAATTGGGACGGGATTCGTGACAACCGCCATGAAAGCCGGTAAGGCCAGCCAGGCATCAGAGGACGCCGCAATTGATGCCATGCGAACATTAAACATGGTCGCGTCGGCATCTGCTAGCGCAGCGAAAGCTAGTGCGGTGACTGATATCACTGGTTTTGGTCTAGCGGGGCACGCGCGTGAGGTTGCTATGGCAAGCGGTGTTACACTAAATCTGCAGATGTCGGATATCCCGCAACTTCCCGACGCACTCGCTTACTATCGTAAGGGACTTATAACGCGGGCATCCGCCTCCAACCGTAGTGCCAATGAAGACGATGTGGACGCCACAGCGGCAGATTCCGAGCTTATCGAACTACTATATGATCCTCAAACCTCCGGTGGGCTGTTAATCTCAGTTTCGGAGGATCGTGTCGATTCTATGTTGACACAAATGCAGGACAAAGGATGTGAAGGTGCGGTCATCGTGGGCCACGTCTCCGCCCACGATACGGTGTCAATTGTGGCAAAATGACGTTGTGCTGAACTATTAAGCGTAGTCAATTGGATCGGTTAGGTTGTTTATCGCGAATCCTTGCAGACGTAGCAGACAGGCATCGCAGTGACCGCACGCCAAATTCCCAACAGGATCGTAGCAGGAAGTGGTCATTTTATAATCGACATTTAAACGGCGGCCGGTCTTAATGATTTCAGCTTTGGTCATCTCAATAAGTGGAGCGCGAATCTTGGTTTTTCCATCTCCTGATCCCGCATCGCCATCGCTGATTTTTGTTGCCAAATTCGCTAGTATGCTAAATGCATCGATAAATTCGGGCCGGCAATCAGGGTACCCACTGTAGTCGAGTGCATTAACTCCAATGAATATGTCGTGTGCTTGGCGAACCTCAGCCAGCGCCAATGCGTATGACAAAAAGATAGTGTTGCGGGCGGGTACATAAGTAACTGGAATATCGGAGCCAATCTCGGAGACGTCCTCGTGTTTAGGTACTTCGATATCTGCGGTTAAAGCTGATTGTCCGAACTGCGATAAATCGATATTGACAATGCAATGATCCGCAACGTTCGCCTGCTTGGCAATTACTATTGCCTGTTCAATTTCGTGGCTATGGTTCTGTCCGTAGAGAAAACTCAGCGCTACGACTTGAAACCCGTGTTCTAAGGCAATTGCAAGCACGGTTGTGGAATCCAGTCCTCCACTCAATAGTACAATTGCCGTCGGCGGGGCGGATTTTTGGGTGTTGATAGCGTTCATGCGGTTAAAGGTAATTTACAATACTTAGGAAATGACACAATAATTGACCTCGAAAATCGAACCGTATTATAGGTGAAGGATTGCTGTTACGGCAGACGCCCTGTCCTTCATCAACTATCGACTTAACTCAACAATTTGTATTCGTCCTTGCAATAGCCACCGTAAAACGACTATAAATGGTAGAAGTTAGCAAATTAGCAGTCCTGAGAGGTATTCAAATATGAATTCGTTATTCCTAATTTCCCAAGTTAGTGGGCTTTGGCTTACCGGGATCTGCCTTGGTGTCCTAGGCCTTTTCGTCCTTATAGCCTTGATGATCGTATGGAGTGGATATAATCGACTGGTACGACTAAACGAATTAGCTGACAACGGGTTTTCGGACATCAACGTTTATTGCAAACGACGGTATGATCTAATCCCCAACCTGATCGCTGTAGCGAAGCAATATATGTCCCATGAAAGTGGTACTTTAGAAGCGGTAATACAGGCGCGTAATCAGGCCCAGGGCGCTCTAAAAGGCGCGGCCATCAAGCCGAGTGATACGGGCGCCGTGCAGGCTTTCATGGGTGCAGAACAGACCTTGACCGGTTCTTTGGGACGAATGTTTGCCCTAGCTGAAGATTATCCGGACTTAAAGGCAAATACGAACATGCTAAAAATCCAGGATGAGCTATCAAACACCGAAGACGGAATAGCTCGCGCAAGGGAAGGCTATAATAACCAAGTCACGAACTTCAATATCCACCGAAAATCAGTACCAACCATTATTTATGCCAGCATGGTTGGATTCGCCAATGATCGGGATCTGCTAGAATTTGACGATCAAGCCGAAATTGAACACGCACCTGATGTGGGCGCAATATTCGATAGCTAGTCACCGCCATACATTGCCACCATATTTGCTAAGAGTTCGATCATGGCTTTCCGGCACGACTCCGGTTGCAGGATTTCAGCGTTAGCACAAAACCCCAAGACGCGCGGAATGACTTCCATATCGTGATGCGCTGGCACCTTGAGCAAAGCACCACCGTCGGCCAATGGCTCAAGTGTTTGCCGTGGATGCCAAGGCTCCTCCGTAACCCACTTCGCAGCGGCACTAGTCAATCGAATCTCATAAGTCGTCGTTCCCTCGTTGGCAAAAATACCAATTCCTGATTCAAGATAATTATGGAAATCTTCGTCGGAGGGTGAGAAATATTCATCTAACGCTTCCGCACCAGATATTCTATCCAATTTCCAATGCCGAGGGCTGGAATCAACCTTGTCTTGATGGGCGATTACATAGAGGCTTGAGTTGTAGAATACGATAGCCCGTGGTGCAATACGGCGGGTACTGGCTTCGTTCTGAAGTGAGGAATATTCTATCTCACACCACCGATGTTGCACTACGCATCGCTCAAGCGTCTTGAGAAATCCCTGGTGGTTTTCATAAGTTTTCGATGGCGTTCCGGTGATAAACAGCGTTTCCCGACACCGTTGGTAATGTTGCCATACGCTGTCCGGAACTTCCTCCTGCACACGATTCCAAAACGAATTGATGCCCTGCCCGATAAATGTTCCGCTGAGCGGTGCTAGTAATTCTCGTCCAAGCGACAATGCTACGAGTTCTGTCGCCGTCGCAGTAATTGTATAAGCGTGCTTAGCATTGGGTCCCAGTTTCCAGACCTTACCCCGCTGAAGGTCCTCGCTAACAATGTCGATTCCCGCAGACTGTAATGCTTCAATATCGCGGCGAAGCGTCCTGGTGTGCAGCGATGTTAATCCAAGATCTTCTACTAAGCTGTCGCGCAGTTCTGTGAGCGTACTGCCAAACCGAGCACGTTCCAGTGCTTGAAGCAATTTGTGCTGTCGAATTAACTGTTCATTTCGAGCCAAGACGATAATCCGTTAAACTATGGTAAACAAATTTAATTTATTAGATTGTCGACCAATCTATCGGCAGGTTTATATCTAGCAGGGGCAGCTCCCGTGCTATAGCTTCAGAATATTTCTGAGAAGCGCCAGTATTGAAAACAACGATCTTGTCATCCGGGGATATAGTTCCATCGTCGACGCACTGTTCTACCGCGGCGAAACACGCGCCCGTCTCCGGACAGATACTGATTCCCTCGGTCGCCGTTGCCCGCAACATCCAGGGGATGATCGATTGTTCCTCAACGGCGACCGCGGTTCCACCGCTCTCCCTAATCGCGTCGAGAATCATGAAGTCGCCCACAGCCCCTGGAACGCGAATTCCACCCGCTATCGTTTGTGCATTTTGGATTGGAGTCGCGTGCTTTGTGCCGCTACGATACGCATTGACTATTGGCGAGCAGCCATCGCTCTGCACAGCGATCATGCGAGGCATTACTGAGGATTCGAGCCAACCCATCTCACGTAGTTCGTTGAAGGCTTTCCACATACCAATCAGTCCTGTCCCCCCGCCGGTAGGATAGAAAATGACATCGGGAAGTTTCCAATTGAACTGTTCCGCTAGCTCTAACCCCATGGTCTTCTTACCTTCGATCCGGTATGGCTCCTTCAGCGTAGAGAGATCGAACCAACCCATGGTTTCTTTGCCATCATTAACAATCTTGCCACAATCGTTAATTAGACCGTTTACCAGGAATGCATGAGCACCTGCCGCGGCGGCTTCGTATTGATTAATAATGGGGGTATCTTGTGGCATAAACACATAGCATTGCATTCCCGCCCGAGCTGCATATGCCGCCGCGGCACCACCCGCATTGCCGGCGGTGGGAAGAGCGACTGTTTCAATTCCAAAGTGATTCGCCATCGTGATCGCCAATGCCATTCCACGACTTTTAAAACTGCCGGTGGGAAGTTGTGACTCATCTTTGACGTAAAGATTGCTGAGCCCCATTTTTGATCCAAGCCTTGCACACGGAAGGATCGGCGTCATTCCTTCTCCAAGTGATACTATCTTTTCCGGATCGTACGCCGGTAACAATTCAGCGTATCGCCAAAGGGTCCCGGGACGCGTTAACAAATCTTGTTTTGTGACTGTGCTGCGGACCGCTTCAAGATCGTAACGAACCCAGATCGGGCGGTCGTTATGGAGTGTATGAATAACCTCCGCAGGAAGATGCTCACCGTCAATGGCACCTTCTAAGTGTGATACAAAATTAGTAGTCAACGTCGCTGTCATGATATTCCTTAACTGAGTTGTCCAAGGTTGTCGGTGATAGAAAATTGTCCGTATTCCCAACTAGCCAAGGAAGCTAGCGATCTTGGTGTAGGCCGCGAAGCCACCCGCGATAAGTAATCCAATCGCCGAAACGATAAGCAGTAAATCAGAATTGCGACTGGGTTTGAGTCGATCGTCACAATATTTATATCTGAAATAGATAGCCGCACCACCGAGCATTGGCAGCATAATAGATTGCATAACACCACTCATGATGATGGCAACCACTGGTTTGACGCCCATAATGTAAGTTATCCCACAAATTGCCGGCAAGATAGCGCACATCCACTTAACACTACGACCATAGGATGCATCGGTATCCTTAATCCAGCCAAGCGTCCGGAAGACATCAGAAAGCATGCGAGCGTTGCCCGCGGTCGCAACAAAGAACGTCGAATAAAGGACAGCGATCGCTCCGAACAAGAAGATAAATTGAGCTGTGGGGCCAAAGACCGGACGGTACATAACGCTGAGAGATCGAACCATATCATCTCCAGCCGGAATGAGTTCAATACGGCCCAGAATAGCAGCGCCTAATAGAAAGAAGGCGACCGTAGCAAACGTGTAGACCGCAGCAGAACACCAAGCATCCCACTTCATTACGCGAATCCAGCCGCGAGCGCGGTCAGCCCAATCTTTACTATCGTCTCGTGCACCTGTGAAGCTAGCGTATCCGTGTTCCATGCACCAATACGGGTACGCAATCAGTTCCGCTGCCCCAACTCCAATAATTCCAAATGTAGCCAACGCAAACCCCAAGCTCTCCGTCCACTCACCGGGGCCGAGTCCGAAACTGAGGCCTTCTTTAATATCCGCCCATTGAATCTTCCAGGCGATTGCCGAATCCATGGTTTGTAAGCCGCATACATTCGCAATGGTAACCAACGTAAATAACGCGACCATAACAGTTGAAAAAGTTTGGATAAACGAGTATCGACCAATGACCAACAACGCCATCGTTACAATAGTTAACCCAGCCGCATACCAATTGTGGTCATTTGAGGGATGAATCGCTGGTCGTGTCACCGCATCTGTGTAATACTGCAAAAACGACGTTACCGAGGCTTGGTCTTGCGTTAAATCGTCAGTCGTACCAGCTTGCAGATAAGCGTCAGTTTCAATCATAAGATCCGATAGGAGCTTAGTATTTTCAGCCGACTCAGTGCCGCTGCTTTCCGAAAATCCATTTATTAGTTGCCGCAACCGTGGATCCGGTAACAATTGTTCAACGATACACCGTTCCGCGAGCGATAAATTGGGATTAAGAAGCGGGGTCAACAGGGCATTGAGATCCTCAGGGTTGGGAACGCCTTCGTCGTTGATAGGTTCAAGTTTTGCAAAGGCCGTTGCCGAGTCTAATTCCGTTTCAATGATTTGCCGTTGAAGTGATTTACGTTTTTCTGCGACTGACGTGATCGAGTGTTGTGCACGGGTAACTTCCAACACCGTTTCAGCTTCTCTAAAGGCGTTATGATCGCTGCCGTATTCCGTGATAGGCATGGAAATCGACATCGCTTGGCCTACCCCGCCGACGATTCCGCCAAGTTGGCCCATGATGAAAATAAACATAATGAACCAGTACCAAATAAACCAATTACCTCTTCCAAGGCGTGGACCAGGCAACTTTGAGAGACCTTTGATCGACGTGACGCCCGTTGTAATCGTGTAGCGGCCAAGTTCGATTTGAACAAACACCTTAATTAGGCACCCGATGATGATTAACCAAAGTAGTGCGAATCCGCCCTTGGCACCGGTCGTCGTTGTGGCGATCAGTTCACCGGAACCAACGATGGACCCCGCTATGATTAAGCCGGGACCAAGTTTGCTAAGAATACCTCGAATTGAGCTCGGAGGCGTTTCCACGGGGGCATTGGGGTCTCTGCTGTCGAGTTCGGACATCGTGACTCCGGACGGATTTATCGGGTAATAACAAGTAACTTAACGTAATTTCGCCACGTGCCAAATAACGTAATATCCTATCAGCATAGCAGTTCGCCCAGCTAGTTTCATGCCCTGACAGCGGAATTTTGCCCACCACGATCCAATACGGCGAACCGACACCTGCGATACTGGCAACTCGTGTCCACAGCAAAAAGTCGACTAGGGAATAATCGGAGAATGCTTGAGGGGTTCTAGAGGTTCCGGATCCTTCAATATCGAAGGAAGCATAGGTGCAGTTTGCACCGATTCCATTTCGGTTGCTAATTCCGACTGGTTAATTTCAAACGCGCTATTTGCGCGACCAAGTGACGGGTGTTCGCGTTGTACAATGCCACCGAGCACCTCATAGGTGTCGTCAGCGGGAATATTAGGCAGCGAACAGCCTAGGAATAAACATAGTAGGCTAGCTACGGTTGTACCAAGCATTAGTTTGACATGACTGCGTACGGTATACATTTGCAAACTCCAACACGATTTCGAATGTTGTACAAATCGGACGCGTCCGGCAACTTGTTTAATGTAAACCTAGTATTTTATCGATTTTAAAGACCTAACGCTGTCAAAATCCTCGTATCAGCGAGTGTATCGGCAATTAAGTCGACGTTGTCGTAACTCTGACCCATGTTATGGGCCGCGGGTACGGCGACGGTAAATGCTCCCGCCGCCATCGCAGCAAGACATCCGTTTTCACTATCCTCTAAGACTAACATTGTAGTCGGTTCAATTTTTAGCAATTCTGCTACTTTTAGATACGCATCCGGTGCGGGCTTTCCGTTTTCAATCTGGTCACCACCGAAGATTAGCTCAAATTCGTCTAAATACCCAAATCTGTCTATCAAGTCAGTCGCATACCCGGCACTGCTGGAAGTACAGATCGCTCGCGGGATATTCCCTAGTATAAGGCGTTGCAGCAATTCCTCAAATCCCGGCATGAAGTCCAAAATGGAATCCAACACCAAATCGAAATGCCGATCGAGTTGAGCTCTGATTTCACTAACGCTGTCAGTAAGTGAATGATAATCTTTGAGTATTTGAGTCGAAACATCGCTAGGTTGGCCCATTATCTGTGCAACCACGTCTGGTGTTTGTTTTTTTCCAAGCGGTGCAAGTAGCTGATTAGTTGCCTCGAGGAAGATTTCTTCTGTGTTGAAGATCAAACCATCGAGGTCAAAAACAACAGTTGTTGGATGAGAACGGGGAATTTGAGAATCGGTCACGGTGTTTGATCTTCTATGAATTGTTCAATATTTGATTCAAGAATAGGTAATGGTACAGCGCCGTGCCGGAGAACTTCATCATGGAATTCTCGAATATCAAAATGCGATCCAAGTGCTATCGTCGCCCGTTGCCGCAACTCACGAATTTTCAGTTCCCCCATCTTATACGCGAGTGCTTGACCCGGCCACGCTATATATCGATCCACCTCGGCAACGATATTGTGTCGTGATAGCGAAGTGTTTTCAATCATATAGTCAATTGCCTGTTTGCGGGTCCATCCCTGGTAATGAATCCCCGTATCCACAACGAGTCGACAGGCACGCCACATTTCGTAACTCAGCCGGCCAAAGTTGCTGTAAGGGTCCTTATAGAAACCAACCTCCAAACCCAATCTCTCCGCGTACAACGCCCAACCTTCAACGAAGGCCGTAAAGCCACTGTACTTCCTAAATAATGGAAGATCCGCTAGTTCCTGCTGCAACGCTATTTGTAAGTGGTGTCCAGGCACAGCTTCGTGCAGGCTCAATGCTTCTAATTCATACAAAGGACGGCTTTTGAGATTGTACGTGTTTAGAAAATATTGTCCTGCGAGCTTTCCGCTGGCTGGTGGGGGTTGGTAGTATGCCGTTGTCGTTTTGGGCGCGATGTATGCTGGGATTACCTTGAGTCCGTAAGGATTCCGTGGAAGATTGCCAAAGAGTTTAGGTAACTCACCGTCCATCCGTTTAAGAATATAGGCAGTTTCCTTTAAGTAATCCAGCGCATTGGTTGGGTAAAACCTTTTATCTGTTCGTAAAAACTGGAGGAATTCCGCAAAGTCCCCATCAAATTCAACTTCATCAATAACCGTGAGCATCTCACCTTTTATACGGGCTACCTCAGCTAAACCAACTTGATGCACTTCATCTGGAGATATTTCGAGCGTGGTAAAGTGCTGCACCCGGTAGCGATAGAACGCGCGACCGTCGGGTAGGCCGGATGCACCAATTGTCCCCCGCGCCGCAGGAATGTATACGCGATGCATAAAGTCGTGGAATCGAGTATAGGCGGGGACGACAGTATTCGTGATGCTTGCGCGGGCCCGTTCTTGCAACTGTATTATCTCCGAGTCTGTAAAAGCCGTGGAGAAGCTAAGAAACGGGGAGTACAGAAGACTTTTTTGGGCGTCCTTAACGATGTGGGCGGAAATCGTTTCTTCATAACCTTCCAGTACGACCGAGGGCAACACGTTACCCTCGGCAATGCCTTCCGTTAACAGTGCAATATGTTGGTCCGTGTAGTCTCCAAATTGGTCTAGCCGATCAAGATAATTGCGATAATCTTCAACTGTCTTAAACGGTAACGATTTATGCAGTTCCGCAAACTGCATATGAAATCCAGACCTGTTTGATATAGGGATCAAATAGGTCTTATGTTTGAACTCCTGGGCATCGTCGACCAGCAATCGCGTCAAGATCGCTAAGTTAGTTCGGTTTTTGGCTGATAGATCAGCGGGGTTAAATTCCGATAATTTGAACAATATTTGGGCAGAATCTCTAGCGAGTTTAACTTGATTCGCTAGAGAGACATTGGGAAGTTCATTGGCGCTTTTTTTGTCACCAAGGGAAGCCGCTAGAAATGGATTAGCTGCGAGCGTTTGCTTCCAGTGTGTTGCGACAATCTTCTCAAACGCCGCATCCGTACGCGTAGAATCTTTAGCCTCAGCGATTTCTGACAATAGAATCAGTACCAATAGTGAGCGTAATATAGCGGATATATTCATTAATAAACTGCGCCTACGATTGTTGTTTTCATTTTAGTAGATTGAATATTAATCTATGTTTGTTATAACCTAGCAGATACTAGCCCACTCTTCATCCACACGCAAGGATGTGTACGCGTTGGACTGTACCTAAATGGAATCAAGCGATCTGAACAGGCAATGGAGGCCGAACAATGACAAAAGCAATAACCAACGGTGCTGAACGAAAAGCAGCCATTCGAAAAATAGCTTTTGCGAATCGACGCGATCAGGAAAACAAGGACGACCTGAGTCGCGCCATCATGCGGACGTTTATGGAGTTGCCGGAATATGCAAATTCGCAAACCATAATGTTTTACGTTGATGTTCGAGCGGAAGTCCGGACGCGTTTTGATTTGTCAATTGCACTGCAGCAAGGAAAGCGAGTGGTTGTCCCGTGGTGTAACGACGAGGGTGAACTGGAACTCTTTCACCTCGAGTCCATGGATGAATTGGAAATTGGAATGTATAAGATTTTAGAACCAGCGGTCCATCTGCGGGACGATTCCGCTAAACGCATCGAAGTAACGGAATTGGATTTAATCATGGTTCCTGGCGTTGGTTTTGACGCGCGCGGTGGTCGAACGGGCATGGGCAAAGGATATTATGATAAGTGTCTTGAGCATGCCAGGCCAGATGCTGCGATTGTTGCCGTATGTTTTGAATGCCAAATGTTTGATGAGATCCCGGTTCAAGCACATGACATTTATATGGACAAGGTGATAACTGAAAACGCAACTTACGAAGGCGTGGGTAGGGCGTAGGGGCAACACTCATCATTATTCGTGATTCGTTATAACAATTGGTGCGATAGATTTTGATTTAAAAAGAGGCGTTAAGTGGAAACACAAGACCAAGGTTTGGACTGCGAAATTGAAGACACGTATGCGGAAGCATTTAAGGGAATTTACGCCGAGGTGTTAATCACCGCGCGCGACCGCGAATGGCTCGACCGTGCTGTAACAGCTTGTACTGGACATGCTTCAAGCACAATTATGTGTGACTGTGAAGCAGGAATCGACCGTTACTTGGACGAGTCACTGACACCGGACAATCGCCCTGGGGCCATTGTTCAATTTCATGTGCCGAAGTTCAAGCGTAATCGCGAACGACACCTTGAAAAAGTTCTAATCGCTCGGCTTAGTCAAAACGTATTAACCTGTCCCACAGCACGTGTGTTCAACATGCTTGACGATGGCGAATACTTTACCGTTGGTAAGAAGATTGCCTTTTTCGGTGACGGATATCAATTCCGTGCAGAACGATATGGCTGCAAACTGTGGGTTATTCCAATCATGGGCGGTGAATTTGAACTGTCACGCCGGTTTGGATTTCGTGAAGGTGTGATGGGAGGTAATTTATGGTTTATGGGGGAAACCGTTGACGCGGCGATTACAGCAGCGAGAACCGCGGCATTAGCCGCGGACGCGACACCTGGTGTGGTCACCACGTTTCCCGGTGGTGTGGCTTCGAGTGCTAGCAAGGCCGGTAGCAAATACAAATTTCTTATCGCGAGTACATTCGAGAAATACTGTCCGACGTTACGTGAGGAACTCGGCGAAGAGAGTGGCGTTCCACAGGGCGTGACTTCAATAATGGAAATAATAGTTAATGGATCGTCTCTGCAAGACGTCGCCAATGCGACATACGCTGCCATCACGGCCGCCAAATCAACGCCAGGACTAAAATTAATAACGGCCGGAAACTACAATGGGCGTTTAGGTCAGTCCTTCATTTACCTGAAGCCAGAACTTCACCCGGTCGAATCGCTAGCGGCGGAAACCAACAATTGAACATGGCGTAGTTTTATGTTCACCGCTGGCAACGAAGTAGCAAGTAGGATTTACCTCTGATTCTCGTCGCGCAAATCTTGGCAATAGTATATTTGTCTCGCCAGCTCACGAAATCCAAGTTTGGGGTATAACGATTGCCCAACTTCATTTTGTTCGAGTGTTTCAATTCTCGCCAATTCCATTGATTCGTCCCTCATTAGTTCAATCGCTGATTGAATTAGCATACGCCCTACCCCGTCGTTCCGTGCTGTGGCGGAAACAGCAAGATTCGCGATCACTCCAATTTTAGATGTGCGATTGAGACGAATAGACACGAATCCAATTGTTTTTCCAGCCCTTTTTGCGAGTAACACCCGTCCATCGGGGTCTCCGAAATCACCGCGAATGTGGTCCGCTTTACGCTCCTTCCATGACAAACCATTTACGAGACCAAATTCCGCTTGGATGTTACTCTCAAACGATACTTGTGCAAAGGAAGCCAGTGTCAACTGAATTACAGTTTCCAGATCATTGTCTTCCGCGAGTTGAATATAAATGTCGTTCATCCTACTGGTCTCAGCCCTAGGTAGTCTCTGCTTCACGTCGTTCTGCAGCTTCATGTGGATTATCCGCCTGGCCAATCATCTCAAACAAAAATCTACTGGGATTTTGTTCTTGTATTCGACCCCATTTTCGTCGGGTCAATGACAAGGATAACGTCAATTCGTCTTGCGCACGTGTTACGCCGACATAAGTGAGACGGCGTTCCTCGTCGATTGCCGGACCTTCCGCGGCGACGGCACGAGCGTGCGGAAGTAACCCTTCTTCGAGCCCCACCATGTAAACGACCGGAAATTCAAGGCCTTTCGAGGCATGTAATGTGAGCAACGCGACCGCGTTACGGTCAAGTTGTTCATCCTTGTCATCGTCAAAATCCGTCACGGCGAGCGCAATTTCCTCAAGAAATCCCTCCAGTGTTGGCTTTCTTTTTCGGGCAAGATAAGAGCCAAAGACGTTAGTCAATTCTTCAACACTTGCCCATCGTTGCTCGATCTCTAATTCATTGTCACTATTACGGGCAACTTCTTTTTTATAATTAATTGCGGAGAGAAAAGAGTGAAACGTGGATACATCTATGTTTTCCCTAAAGGCTTCTTGTTGTCCAAGAATTGTCTCAATGAATTTTCGGATCGACATGCGGGGAGGTATTTTCAGTGTCTGTAGTGCTTCGTTATCAAGCATCACCTGCCATAGACTAACACCTCGCTTCGTCGCAATTTCCACCAGCTGAGCAACCGTATTCGCGCTAATGCCACGAGGTGGGTTGTTAATGATCCGCCGCAAACTAGGTTCATCGTCTGAATGATGAACGACTCGCAGATATGCCACCAAGTCTCTGACTTCCTTTCGATCATAAAACGAATGACTTCCCAGTAAAATGTAGGGGATGTCGTGTTTCCGCAGTTCCGTTTCAAACAACCGTGGTTGCTCGTTGGTTCGAAACAATATTGCAATGTCACTTGGCTGTCGACCGTTGGACTCGAGATCTCGCCGAATCGAAGTCACTACCTGTTGGGATTCATGTTCTTCATCACCAAATTGTTCAATGCGAGGTTTTTGTCCCCCTTCACGGGCAGCTCGAAGGATTTTCTCATGCCGATTGGCATTGAATTTAATAAGGCGATTTGACACTTCAAGAATTGCCTCGGTCGAGCGATAATTTTCTTCTAGACGTATGGTTTTAGCGCCCGACCAATCCTTCGAAAAATTCAGAATATGACGTACGTCGCTGCCACGAAATCCATAAATACTTTGGTCGTCATCACCAACCACGCATAGATTACGGTGCTTTTCAGCTAATGCTTTTACAATGTTATACTGGATATCGTTCGTGTCCTGATATTCGTCAACTAAGATATGGTCAAAGCGAGCCGCCTCGATCTCGCGGACTTTAGGGAAATCGCGGAACAGAACATTCGTCAGAAGCAATAGGTCATCAAAATCGACGTTTCCACAGCGTACAAGTTCGTCCTGATAGCGTCGATAAGCAACCGCAGCAAGGTGTTCCTTATCAGTAACCGCAGAACGCGTCGCAGTTTTGGGTGAAATCCCTTGGGACTTCCATTGGCCAATTTGGTACATCAAGTCCCTTGCTTTTAGGCTTGCATCGGATACCCGTATTTCCCGTAATACTTTGCGGCAAATCGAATTTTGATCCGCTGAGTCAAGAATGGTGAAGTTGGCGGGATAACCAATATGATGTATTTGACGACGAAGAATTCGAACGCACAATGAGTGAAAGGTGGAAATCTCAGGCTGATTATCATGCGGTGTCGATATCATGGACCGAATACGATGCTGCATTTCGTTAGCGGCTTTATTGGTAAAGGTCATCGCGAGAATACGGCGCGGTGAAATACCGATATCGATCAATTTGGCAATTCGAACCGTCACAACGCGAGTTTTACCGCTGCCCGCACCCGCAAGCACTAGCAAGGGACCGTTGAGTGTGTTGACGGCTTCACGTTGAGCGTCATTTAGTGTGGCATCCATGCAAATTCGTTCGAAAATAGCGTTTTCAGCTGTTTTTTAGTAAAAAGGATTTTGATTTAATGAATCGGGGTATACACCTTTATCTAGTAAGAAGATAACATATTCCAGAGGCAATAATATGCCGTTAACAAAAATCGCCAATCACCCCTACGGAATTGCCAGATTGCAATGAACGAAGAACATCAAGAAGACGAATCAGCAGAAGTAGAGTCCGTCGCAGACCAACAAGAGGATGGGCAAAACCGAGATGACCCGCCTCAACCCGAGTCAACAATGTTGACAAGACATGCAACCGAAGAGGCTATCGAGTCTGATGCCACGGATGAATTGGCGAAACTGTTTGCCAAGCCGCGCGTTTGGGGGACAGTTCTGATTGCCATGATCACCATTGCCATACTTTGGGCGTATATCGAAAGTACGAGTAACGATATAACTGCTTCCGTCGGTTGGACAGCTTATCACGAAGAAATCGTTGCTAAGTTAACGAATATACAACTGGTTGAAGTTATTGATGTAGACGACATCATTCGAAAACATCAAACCGCGATGGAGGCTGATGGGTCCCTACCCTGGGCAAAACTGTTCAAGGCAAATTTACTTTTGAGTAAGGCCCTAATGCCGGATACGTCCGCACGGCCCAACCCCCTAAATCCCAATGGTAGTCAACCGTCCCTTCTGTCGGGGATTCTTGACCTGCGGCGGGTAAATCTTGAACAGGCGATTCCGGCTTTTGACGAAGTTATCGCCACGGCCACCCCCAAAGCGGGCGAAGAAACATTGCTCGATAAAATTGCTAAGTTCCGTGCCCATTACGGAAAAGCGTATTGTAGCGAAGCCTTAATGATCGTCGGCGACCCAGCTGACTTTGAAAGCCATAAGTCCGTTGCGATGAAATCGTGGGAGGCGACTAGAGACAGCGTCGCTAGCGATGGGACTGCTGGTATCCTGAAATTAGTAGAAGCTCATTGGTCCGCCGTTAAATCCATGTCCGCCGACAGTTGGGACGAGGGAGATGCTTTGACGGAAGCTAAATTCTTGTCATGGCTGTCCAAAAATGACCCAACGGAAATAATAGCTCCTGAGGACGACCTGTTAAATCCAGCAAATACAATCGACCCTCGTGTCGATTCCAATCCAGGCACCGACGAGGAACGCGAATCAGCACTTCCAGGCGTTGATGACAAACCTGAAGGAGA
>CAWVZW010000005.1:0-86675 GCA_963934735.1 uncultured Planctomycetaceae bacterium | reverse complement strand
TCAACCCCCCTAGGATCCGCTGCATTTCGGGGGCATTTTTTATGTAAATCGCCAAGACGGGTAGCTAATTAAAACGGGCGTTCCGCCCGTTTTACAAACCAATACCCTTGTGTTGGCGAAGAGGATTCTATCGCCTAAGCAAGTGGGCGGAACGCACACCTTCTTGATTTACGACTAGTGTTTTTTATGTGATAACATAAGGAGCAAGCGAGTTTACCGGCTAGTATCCGAAGGGAAAAATCATGCGTCGTTGGCAAATAGCACAAATAGCGTTTCTGGCGAGCCTCGTCGGCCTATTGGGTTGGTCGCCACTGGGTGCCGCTGAATTACGATCGAACGTGTTGTTCATCGCGGTTGACGATCTTCGACCGGAGTTGGGTTGTTACGGGGCCTCGCATATTGATAGTCCGCACATTGACGCCCTAGCTGCAAGTGGTCGGATGTTTCAGCGAGCGTATTGCCAGCAGGCGGTTTGCAATCCTTCACGTACGAGTCTCATGACTGGGCGGCGGCCGGATTCAATCGGAGTTACCGGAAATCACTCACACTTTCGAACCGAACATCCTGATGTAGTGACCTTGCCGCAGCATTTCAAAAACCACGGCTATCACGCGGCTGCGATTGGCAAGATTTATCACGGAGTATTTCCTGACGGTGCTAGTAATACCAAGTGGGACACGATGGGCGATCCACAGAGCTGGTCGGTGCCGGCGATTCGGTTTGGTCCACGATATTACTATACCGAAGAGGGCATCGAAGCGGCAAAAGGTATCTTTGAGAAGGTTTATAAGCCAAAGAATCCTGGGCCAAATGACTGGACGCAGAAACTCGTCTTTGGCCCGGCTACCGAATCGCCCGATGTGCCCGACAACACGCTCTATGACGGAAAGGTTGCCGATGCTGCCGTGCAAGCGTTGCGGGATCTGAAGAGTAAGGCACAGCCATTCTTTTTGGCAGTCGGTTTTATTAAGCCCCACTCACCGTACATTGCTCCAAAAAAGTACTTCGATCTCTACACCGACGTTACTCTACCATCGCATATTGATTTTCCCGTAAATGCTCCAAAATTCTCGGGACACGGTTCCGGCGAATTGCGGCGGTATACGGATCAGCCGAAACAAGGTGTTATCTCAGATGAAAAGCAGAGACGAGTTCGACAGGCGTACTTTGCATGTATCAGTTACATCGACGCTCAGATCGGGCGGGTGTTACAGGAACTGGAGCGCTGCGGCCTTAGCGATAACACGATCATTGTCCTGTACGGTGACCATGGCTACCACCTTGGCGAGCAGGGGTTGTGGGGCAAGACCACCAACTTGGAACTTGACACTCGCGTGCCGTTGATTGTGCGTACGCCGGGAATGAAAGCCGCCGGTAAATCGAGTTCATCTTTGGTCGAATTGGTCGATCTGTATCCGACGCTGGCCGAGCTTGCTGGTTTACCGATCGGTGACCACCTTGAAGGTACAAGCTTTGTGCCGATCCTACACGATCCGAGTAACAATATAAACATGGCGGCGATTAGTCAGTATCCTCGAAGCGGCGGACTAATGGGCTACTCGCTGCGTACGCTAACGCATCGCCTGACGCAATGGGTTCATCGTCCATCGGGCGAGGTTCAAGCAACAGAGCTATACGACTACGCCGATGGTTTGATCGAAACGAAGAACATTGCGGCCTCGTCACCTCAAGTGGTTGCAAAATTAGCAGAGCAACTTACTGCTCTGGTCGGCATCCCAAATAATCGGACTTCGGAAACTGCAAACGACGAGTCCAATTTGGCGACGACAAGCTTCGAGAAAGCCACCGCCGGTGACTTTGACAAACTCGAAACTAGCATTGGCACCTGGACACCGGTTGTTGGCAAAACAATTATCGATGACAAGCATGCGAAGACGGGGAAGAATTGCCTACAATTGACCGGCGGTCAAAAGACATCTATCAAACTCGATCTTTCAGCGGAAGTCGTAACGACCGGAGAGTTGACGTTCTGGGCCGAGCGTTGGACGTCGCGGAAACCGTTCTCCTTCAGGATCGAAAAACAGACAAGCAAGGGCTGGCAGGAGATATACAACGGTGACGCTAAAGTCCGTGTCGGGCGGCCATTTCTTAGTCATGTCAAAATACCGCTTTTTGATGAGAGTATCAAAACATTACGATTTACATGCACCAGTCCGCCAAATACCGGCATCCTCATCGACGATCTGAGGATTGTGCCGCCTCGACCCCAAAAGATTGTGAGCGTAGAAGTCGTGTCGGTAACATTACCCGCACTAGTAGGAGCGGAAGCCAGTCCACTCGCCAAACTGAAGGTGGTGACGACAGGAAATATTAATCCGCTGCTTATGACAGACCTGCAGGTCACGCTACACGGAGACAAGGGTGCCGCCGATTTTACGAAGCTGTTCGTTTATCAGAATAAATGGGAGTCCAAATATGCCCAACACCCGTGGCTTATTTCGATTCCGGCAGTGGAAGTTGAGGGGATTGGATTAGAACAAGGCATTTACAAGTACAGCTCGCCTTTGGCGTCAGCTAATATCCCCCTATCCGCTGGCGAAACCACGGTCTGGGTCTCGTGTCGGTTAAAGAATGACGTTAACATCGACCACCGCATTGGCTTGCAAATCAAGGAAGTCCGTTTTTCCAACGGACAGACATTTAAGCTCGACGGGGAACCGTCGATGCAACGATTGGGGGTTGCTGTTCGCAACGGTGGCGATGATGGGGTTCATACCTTTCGCATCCCCGGCTTAGCAACGACTAATGAAGGGACCTTGATTGGTGTGTACGACGTGCGGCGACGGTCCGGAGGTGATCTACCGGGCGACATTGACGTTGGCATGTCGCGATCGACCGATGGTGGGCGGACGTGGGAATCCATGAAGACCATTATGAATATGGGGGATGATCCCAAGTGGCGGTACGATGGCGTCGGTGATCCAGCCGTGCTGGTTGATACAAATACTGGAACCATCTGGGTAGCCGCGACGTGGAGTCATGGAAACCGATCTTGGAATGGTTCGGGACCGGGGTTAAAACCTGTGGAAACCGGCCAACTCATGTTGGTTCGCAGCGAGGACGATGGTGTCACGTGGTCCCAGCCGATTAACATCACTGCGCAGGTTAAGAAGCCCCAGTGGTGCTTCATTCTCCAAGGCCCTGGTAAAGGTATCACGATGCGGGACGGAACCATCGTCTTTACTGCTCAGTATCAGGACCCACCGGAACAAAGGCGACTACCTCATTCGACAATTATTTACTCGAAAGACCACGGCAAGACGTGGCATGTCGGCACAGGAGCATTTGACGACACGACGGAATCTCAGGTCATCGAAGTCGAGCCCGGCGTGTTGATGCTGAATTGCCGTTATAACCGCAGTTCCGTGCGGGTTGTCATGACGACTCGCGATATGGGAAAGACGTGGGAGAAACACACGACTTCTCAGCGGTCGTTGATTGAACCCGGTTCCTGCATGGCGAGTTTGATCGACGTTGATCGTGAAGTCGGGAAAGATGTCGGTAATTGGCTGCTGTTTTCCAATCCGGATAGCACTCGTGGGCGGCATCACATCACCATCAAGGCGTCGCCCGACCGCGGCTTGACGTGGCCTAAAACGCATCGATTGTTGTTGGATGAAGGGAACAGTGCTGGTTATTCGTGTATGTCGATGATCGATGAGAAAACAGTGGGGATCCTGTACGAAGGAAGTCAGGCACATATGACATTTCAGCGGATTCCGCTGAGCGAGTTGCTGGACAACCGTGATACCACTGAACCCGCAGACAATACTGGTACGTTGCCACCGCTGGACGTGTTTGTGCTGACCGGTCAATCCAATTCATTGGGTACGGTCGATCCACGGGATATTAGGGAACCGGGGCCAATCGAAAGTCACCAGGACCCGCAGGTTCCGTTCTTCTGGAGTAATCGATCGACTCGTGCCGGTGATGGAAACTCGACTCTAATCGGGAACTCTGGCGGGAAATTCGTGTCGCTACGGGCTCAGCAAGGTGAAGGCTCCAATCCGGTTTTCTGGGGTCCTGAAATTGGTTTTTCCCGGTCTCTGATCGACGCTGGACATCAGGATTTCGCAATCATCAAGGCTTCCCGAGGGGGAGGAGGAAACCGCTTCTGGAGTAAGGGATCGGAGGACGACCACATGTATCAACATGTCCTGCAGACTGTTGCGGATGCAGTTCGGGTCATTCCGGATGGTCGCAGGTACCGTATTCGGGCGATTCTCTACGTCCAAGGCGAGAGCGACAGTGAAATGGAGTCGCAGGTGTCCGGTGACCGTCTTGAATCCCTGATCGCGAATCTCCGCCGCGATCTACCATATGCTGCGGATGCCCAGTTGCTTGTCGGTGGGATTGCCGCAATAGGAAACAGACGCGATGTTGTCCGCAGTGGTCAGGCTGCGGCAGCTGAACGAAACAGCGCAGTCGAGTACGTCAACAACGCTGACCTGCGATCGCATTTGTATGATGGGCTGCACTTCAACTCAGCAGCGAAGCTGACGGTCGGGCAGCGGCTTGCTCAGCGATGGATCGACATCAGTGAATCGAGGACATCCACCCTACAACTTCCACAGGTGTTTGGCAGCCATATGGTTCTACAGGCCCAGGCATCGCTGCCGATTTGGGGCATCGCCAGACCTGCCAGTCAGGTCACCGTTCAGCTAGGCGCAGAAACATTGAAGACGACCGCTGACAGCAGTGGTCACTGGAAAGTTCTGTTTGCACCTCGTGCGGCAACATCTACGGCAACGACGCTCCTGATTCAATCCGGTAAAGAGCGCGTCATGCTGAGCGACATTCTAATTGGGGAGGTGTGGGTTTGCGCAGGGCAGTCAAATATGGAATGGGCTCTCAGTCAGTCCGCTAATGGTGCCACGGAATTATCCACGGCCAATCATCCACAATTACGGCTTTTGAATCTCGTTGGTGGTGCGCGTGGAGGTTCAGGCAGCTACACACAATCGCACCTAGCTCGGTTGACAACGGAAGCCTTTTGCGAAGGGAAATGGCGTGTGGCATCAGCAGAATCTGCCCGCAATTTTTCCGCAGTCGGTTGGTATTTCGGAAGGTTATTGCAGCAAGAACTCAACGTCCCAGTTGGATTGATCTGTCCGGCAATCGGAGGTACTCCGGCCGAAGCGTGGATTTCTCGTGACGCTTTAGAAGCCGACCCGGAGTTGCAGGGACTGGTTGCCGGCAATTGGCTCGATAATGAACACCTCAGCGATTTCTGCCGCACGCGGGGGCAACAGAATCTCCTTACTGCGATACAAGAGGGCGGCCGAATCCCTGGGGATGACCTTGGCCCAAATCATTCGTTTAAACCCGGATTTATGTGGTCTGCTGGGATCGAGCCGTTGATTCCATACGCCATTCGCGGAGCCATCTGGTACCAAGGTGAATCCAACGCTGATTCTCTGGCACGAGTTCACCAACACGGACGACTCTTTGCACTGCTGATTCAAAGTTGGCGCCAACAATGGGGCCAAGATGATTTTCCATTTCTATACGTCCAGTTACCAGCGTTAAATCGTCCGGAGTGGCCGTGGTTTCGCGACGGCCAGCGGCGAACGCTTGGTCAGCTCGAGAACGTTGGTATGGCCGTTACGATCGATACGGGTCTGCCGTCGAACGTACACCCAACTTTGAAAAAACCAGTCGGGCAACGCCTAGCGCAGTGGGCGCTGGGGACAACATATAAACTGAAGGCGCACACGACTTACGCGGGACCCGTAATCGAGGTAGCGGAACGCGAAGGCGATTCATTGGTTATCTCGTTTCAGCACGTTGGTGCCGGTCTGAAATCATCTGATGAGAAACCACTTCGTCACTTTGAAGTTTGTGGCAAGGATGGAGTTTTTCACGCGGCGACCGCAAAAATTATTGGTAAGAATGTGATTGCGGTTTCAAGCTCAGAGGTTCCCGAGCCCGAAGATGCACGTTATGGGTGGCTACCCTACCCCAATCCTGCGGTGAACCTAATCAATAGCGCTAATTTGCCGGCATCACCATTTAACACTGAGAGCACGCAGGCGGTTTTTGCCAGAAGGACTGTAACTGAGGAGCGGCCCAATATTCTGTTTATAGTTTCGGAGGACAATAGCGATCACCTTGGCTGCTATGGCGAACAGCGTGTGCATACCCCTTATCTGGATGGGCTAGCGACTGGGGGCATCCGTTACACACGTGCCTATGTGCCGTATTCGGTTTGCAGCCCATCACGAGCGGCATTCTTGACGGGACTTTATACGCGGCAGACCGGACACATCGGGTTGGCAACTCATCGGTTTTCGATGTACCGAGATTTTAAGACGATACCTGCTCATTTCCAGCAAGCCGGATACTACACCGGATTCCTCGGCAAGACGCACATCAATCCTGAACGGTTAGTGGAGGACTATGTTGACCACCGCGCCATCAAGAGCGCAAACTTTGGAAAGATAATCAGTATTGAAACGTATGCCGCTGAGGCTGGCCTTGTCATGCGGAACGCTGCAGAAAGAAAGAAGCCGTTTCTGTTGATCATTAATTATGCGGATGCCCATCGCCGCTTTATCCGAGAGTCTAAACACGGATTTCCCACTCGGCTGGTCGATGAGGAAATTGCACCGTTTCCGTGGATCGGCTCCGACACACCCAATCTGCGTGAGGAATTGCGCGACTATTTCAACTGTATGAACCGGCTTGATGAGGGCATTGGCATGGTGCTTGACAAGCTTGATGAAACCGGAAATCGCGAAAACACGCTGGTGATTTATATCAGCGACCACGGTGCGGATTTTCCGCGAGGCAAAGGCAGCATCTACGAAAATGGAACACGGATTCCGATGATCGTTAACTATCCAACGAGTTTTCCCAAGGGGAAAGTCGAAAGCGGCATGGTATCAACAATCGATATTTTGCCGACAATGTTGAGAGCTGCCCGACTACCGGTTCCAAAAAACCTCCCAGGCTTCGCTTTGCAGGATATCGACTCTGGCAAGGTTTCGCCGCGTAAGTATATCCAAACCTTCACTACCGGCTCGTCGCCAAATCTATTGTACATGCAGTTCGGTATTCGCGATGAACGGTATAAGTTAGTCTTCAACCCAGCTCGCGATCTCAATCGTTTGGCTGAGTCGCGCTATACCAACAGTCGGTTGCCCACAGATCAGCAAGTTCAGAGCTTCTTGTATCCGCCGGAATTTGAGTTGTTCGATCTACGGATAGACCCGCACGAGTGGAAAAATCTAGTAGATAGCGGCGATCATCAAATGATCAAACAGCGATTGCTCAAGGCGATGCAGGAGTTTCAACAGGCGATAAAAGATCCATTTGCCAGCAGTGAGAACATTGCGACGTTCATTGCCGAGCAGAAAGAACATTTACATAAGCCCTATAAGAATCCCAGCTTTCGCTGGCCGCATCTCGATATGTTCAAGAATGCTCAGGAATGATCAAGGGCTCTGCTAATACCACTGTAAATTGAAACCAATACGTGTCATAGCCCGTGGTTATTCAGTTGAGCCAATCAACAGGATCCAGTAAGGATGGTAGTGTATTTCGCTAGTGGTCCAGTGGGAAATGTCTTTGAAACTATCGCGGATAGCGATGGCTCGCCCATCGTCAAACATGAATTTTGGTAACGGTATCAGCAACCTACCTTCTGGACGACCGTTAAATGTACGCTGAGCAAGTTCCTCTTTGGTCCTTAAGGATGCGTGTTCCTCGGTAAACAACCTACGTGATACGAGCGGAATGCCTAAAGCTGGATCGATCACATATAGAACATCATCGGGATCGCTGACTGCCAACAGGTCCGCAAAAAATATTTTTGGGTCCAACTTCCCTGCTAACGATGCGTGTCTGAGGCCATTGGGGCCTACGCCGGCGATGTGGAATGCCTTTTCCCACATGGCCGCAACACCGTAGGTGCATGGCACAATCACCAACAGTACAACCAAAACGCCGGCAGAAATGCGGATAGATTTTGTGATGCCGTCAACCACGCGACTCGCCAGTGCCGGAATAATCCAAGGCATCATGGCAATTGCCGCAGGTCGTAAAAAACGCGTGTCCATGTGGATAGCGCTGCCTCGGACGAGCATGGCTACGAGCAGGAGTGTAAATCCAATGAGATGGATGACTGCAAACTGTCTTCCTATTGGATTAATAACGGTGTTGGTTTTTCCATTTTCTCGTCGTAATATTAGCAACACCAAAAATATGAATGGAAGAAACAGCCAGCCTTCAGATCCGTCATGGTGATTACCCATCGCCGGTAAGATGTCGACGGTAAACTTATTGACCAAAGTACCCAGATCGGTCATAGCAAACAGCCATGCTCCCAAACCCCATAAGATCGGCGTCCATTGCATTGGTGAATCAATTTGAGTGGGGTTACCGCTCGGCAGCCACTGTAGCCAAAACACGATAGCGGTTGCAGTTCCAGCACCTACGGACCAGTAAAATAATTGGTTGGGTCGAATCTGTTTCCGATAGACCATCCACATCCAGGCAATTCCAAACGCGACGGCACTTAGGCCAGCACTATATTTGCAGAAAATGAGGCATGGTGCACAAAATCCGGCTAACATCGCCAATACAATCGTACTGGTATTAGACGAGCGGTTCTTGATTGCAGCGAGATTAACAAGAAGTACGGCTGGGAACACACACCAGTAGAAATATTCACCACCGTCAAACAGAAATAAATTGGCAGTGCTGTAGCGCGCGCACATCAGGATCGCAATTAACCAAGGGAGTGCATTGCGTGACGCTGACTGCCAAAAAAAACAGGTCCACAGGGAGATCGCTAGCAGCCAGCCCAAACTTACGATCCAACGCATTGTTTGGCCTTCATTTAAGTGGATGCCAAAATACCCAACGACTTGCTTGGCAACTCGGGGAACGGACCCATAGCTACGAGGCCACCAAGTTAATTTTGTTTCCCTGTTTAGGGAGATGTTTTGAGGGTCAACGGAAACCAATACATCGGGGTTGTTCGTTTGACCAGCATCATATTGAGCATTCGCGAGTGTATAAGTCGCAATATCGGTGGCGAGCCCCAAGGGCGTCATTAGCATTGATAAGAGTGTTACTGCACTGACAAGCGAGACCAAGACCCAACCGGCGTATCGGATTCGATTCGAGGCGGTATTAGGCGGAGAAGTCTGGACCATGAACTTAGGCCAAAAGGTCATCTAGTGGTGGCAGCCACAGGGGTAATTGAGGGAAAAGGGTTTCAGCGAATTGTGCCGCAATTCTAGTGGACGCTTGGAGTCGCTCATTAGCCGCTGCTTCTTTGGCACTGACGACACCGAGCAGCAATTGTGAATATACATTTTTTGAAACGGAGATATAATTTCGTCCAATTTTGCCTCGAGTCACTTTTGCGGAACGCGGCGTGATATTGAGCGTATATTTTTTCCCGTCGATACAGAGCCCAAGTTCTAACGGCAAATCCAACCCTACCTCTCGAACTCGGTTATTAAACTGATGGCGCAATTGTTTTGTAAGGGCAATCGGCTTAAGAACATTTGCTAAGATTACTTCACCGCCAATAACAGTCCGTTGATAATATTGTCCACCGGCATTCAGCAGCATTTTATGCAAGGGGTTGTGATGCGGTGCATCTAAGCGAATAGGCATGTCAGTTTGTTCGATCACATCGCCGCAGATACGCTCTAAGAGATCCTTAGCAATATCGTCACGGCTACTGTCTGTCATTAACTCAAGAATCTGACCATCTTTGACAACGGCATAACCGACAATGGCATCATACCCTCCTTGAATCGTCATTTTTTTGGTGCCATTGACGGCAACATAGACTTGCTCGAAGCTATGTCGATTCAATAGCCACCGCCAGGTGGCATCACTGCGAATAAACGCACCAAATGTTCCTTGCGTATTGACCTGATAAAGTCGCATGAGCGCTTCCTGCTCCACTCGTCGCCAAACGCGAATATGCAATGGTTGTTGAGGAGCATCCAGCGGATTACTAGCTTGGTCAAGTAAAGCAAGATCTGGGGTACGCAGTTGAGATAGTATATTTCGGGCAGTCGCGACGCTGTAACTATGCTGCCCACCGACAAACCAGCCATTGTTCTGATAAAACCGAACCGCGGGTGTCTTGAGCAAACCAATTGCCGCGCCCTGTTCGGCCATCAAGCCATGAACTTGCTTCAAGATAGCAGTACCGATGCCATGCTTGCGAAATTCCGGGTTGGTTGCCATCTCGCAAACAAAACCAATTGGCAATTGTTGGTCACCAAAGTGAATATCGCGCATTTGCACGCGAGCGTGACCGATGATTTGATTTCCTAGCCTAGCGACAATTCGATCACTCGGTTCGTATTGGGGATCTTCGAGCTGAGCAGTGAAATCCGTGGAGGTCGGTTTGCGGAAGACGTTCTGCAGAAAGCGGTTAATCGGTCCATGATCACCAGCTTGAGCCGGTGAAACGGTTACGGTGCCGCGTGATGTCGGCAGCCCCTCAATCCGAATAATATTGGTGAGTAACCCGTCCAGCACTTTAGTGCGCTGAGTACTAATACTTGAACTCATCCCGAGCGAATCCCTCCCTGCGGTACCTTGGTTCCATCCACATCTGTACTCTAAGGCGTATTCAAACCAGTTTCCAGTAAGGTGACCAAAGTTTTTAGAGGAAATAATAGAAACGGAAATTCACGAGATTGCAGTAAGGTCCGCTCATTTTGTGTTTTTTCAAGTTGTTGTCGATGCGATATGAGTTGTGCAGCGGTATCAGACAGTGTGTTACGGAGGTCTTGGTTTATTTTCTGGATCGCGTGATGCCACGCCAGTTTGTCAGTCCTTGCCCGCGAGTCTTGTAATAATTGTTGTTTTTCAATCAACAGTGCCGCTTGTTGCGAATCGAGAATAATCCCTTGCTGTTCAAGTCTTCGCAAGTACTTGTCGGGCGCGAATTGTAGGTGGCGCAGATCCACCGTGGCCGCAGCAATGGCTGTTGAGCCATCGTTGGGCAACGGCACCGGCAAGCCTAATGTGGCCGTAGCGATCAAAAACAGGGGCGGTTGCTGCCCAAAAAATTCGTATATGATCTGATCCGTAACCTGATCATATTTACCTCCGCCGATACCGTGAATGAATAGATCGCCCAAAAGCAAGCGAGAAAACAGGGTAGTTAACAAAGCCCGCGGTCGAAATTGAATATCAGTTTGTTGCCATGCTTGTAGTTGCTCGACACATTCGCTCGGTGAAACCGTCAGGTCTAGCTTTAGTTCAAAGGAAGCCGGCAGGTCGGATAGGATGAGTTGCTCAGCGGTGACTTGGCAAAAAAGCCGCTGCCGTTGAGCCGTTGAGCTAGTCCAACTCCACAGCGGCAATTCAATTCGATCGGATAAAATTTCTAATTCCGGTACTGGGTGTCCGGGGTTACGTATGCGATGGACTTTTTGATATTCACAAATGGCGGCGTTGTAAATATCACGGAACCGAGCGGCATTTTTCATCACATGCAGCAGCAATCGTGCAAAGCTGGCACCACGACATAACGTACTAAATGGAACATCCAAACTATTCATGCCCATGCGGTGTTCCAACTGATGTCGGGCTTGAGAAAATTTTTGACCAACAACATCCGTCGGGGCTTGTTGAACAAGTTCCCAAAATGACTCCAACATTGGATTTTCGACAAAAACATCAAGCTGATCGGCAACGCGTTGTGGAAATGAGTTAAACAGATTCTCGTCTTGGATGCCGGTTGTCTCAATTCTGTTAGACGAACCTGACAGATCGTAGGCGATAGTTTTTAGTGTGACCGCATTGCGAGTTTGCGACGGCACTTTAATGGAAGTCGACTTAACTAAGTCATGGTCAATAATGAGATTAACGGCCAGCGATTGAGTACGTTTAGCGATGTGATCCAAGCAAAAGTTCTTAAACCAGACGCCTGGGTGAAACAGTGTGGGTTGGTGACCGGTAAGAACGATCGATGTTGTCGCGGTAACTTCGGTGTTTGTGAGATCTAAATAGGTCTTGGTATGTTCTTGTGCCGCGGTGATTATTTCGTCGCGTGCTTGTTGGCGCAGAGCTGTGAAACTCAGACCCCCGATTTCGATATCAGCAAAGGCGGCGAACCGTTGGTGGTTGGCATGTAGGTAACTCAGACTTTCAGAAACCGGTGGTTCGATTAAGCAATCACCATTGCTCGATGGTGCTTGCAGCTTGCGATAAGTAATGCTGGCCTGATTCATATCACGTCTAGTTTCGCTAGGAGAATCCTTGGGCCGCTGCTAAGCAAACAATTCGCATTTAGCGATGCTACGGTCCAAGACCAAGTGATAGTATTCTAGTCGAGTGGCCGCGTCATCGAGGACACCGCCGAACGATCTAGCTTCATCGAGGTATATCAGGGGTACGGGCAATTCGATGATATTCATGTTAGCTTGGGCAGCTTGGACCCAGAGCTCTAACGGCATCGCGTAACCATTTTCCGTTGGTGAGAGTTTATCGAGTGATGCTGTACGGTAAGCCTTAAAGCCACAAAACGCGTCTGTCAGTTTGATGTTTAAACGTCGGCTTAGTTCAGCGGAGACAGTTTGATTGATTTTACGGCGTTGTTCCGGTGGTGGAGTGTCATCAGGGAATTGAGTGAGATAGCGGCTGCCGGAAACGATGTCGACAGATTTGGTACACGCCGCCACAAATTCGGGTATCCGTTGTGGTTCATGTTGACCGTCACAATCAATGGTGACAATGATCTCAAAATCATGCTCCAACGCGTATTCAAATGCGGTGCGCAGAGCGGCTCCGTACCCTTGATTCTCCGCATGTGTAACGATGCGAACATCGTCGCGTCTTTGCAATTGTTCCGTTGTACCGTCGGTAGATCCATCGTCGATGACCAAAATGTCAGCGCTATATTGTTTAACTAAATCCAGCACTTCGTTAACGTATCGCACTTCGTTGAATACGGGTAAGGCGGTAATAAAGCGTGGTGAGGACATTTGTCTTTGGGATGGGGGGTTTTACGTGGTGCGAAGCAATTGATGTGAATGAAAAATTAGTTAACCGCAGATATACAACATCACGGTCGTAACAATTTTTATTGTATCGCCTCAGAGGGACCTCTCACAGGCGGAGTTCGCAAAGTAAGATAAAGAGGAACTTTAGAAACTGCTAAGAAACTACATTATAAGGATGTTGCCCGTTGTTGAGAATACGCCCCGCCGTTCGACTCGCTTGTTTCGGGCTCCCGTTTCGCAAGGCACTTATACGAGCTGCTGAGCTGGGGGCGGAAGCGGTGGAAATCGATGCCCAGCGGGAACTGCAGCTGGGCGAGATGAGCCAGACAGCGATGCGGCAAATTAGTAAGTTGTTAGATGATCAAGGGCTACGTATTAGCGCGTTATCCTTTAATACTCGCCGTGGCTACAACGTTATGGCTGACCTAGACCGTCGCGTCGCAGCCACTCAGCAAGCGATGCTATTTGCATCGAATTTGGGTTGCAGTGTTGTTACCAATCGCATCGGAGTGGTCCCTGAAGATCAGGAAGATCCAAGCTTTACGGCGCTGCAACAAATATTGGTGGATTTAGGCGAGTATGGGCAACGAGTGGGCGCGTCGTTAGCCGCTCGGACGGGATCGGAAGACGGAGAGGTACTAGCGGCGCTGTTAGCAACTTTACCTGCTGGCTATGGAGCGGTTGATCTGGACCCTGGTAGTCTAGTAATGAATGGTTATTCCGCCACGGAATCGACTCAGAGTCTAGCACCTTATGTTGTTCACATGCGTATTAGAGATGGGTTACGAGATATTGCACGAGGCCAAGGTGCGGCTGCTGCATTTGGAGCGGGGGCTGTTGATTTTGATCAGTTGTTTGCGATGCTTGAAGAGCAACATTACGCTGGGTATTTCACGATCGATCCAGAGTCGTCGCGGAATGTTGTCGGTGAAGTCGCCACGGCACTGCAACGTTTGCGGGCGATCTGAGCCGCGACAATCAAACCGGTGATGTTTAGCTACCAAACAATTAAAGCGTGTTGCATTTACACCTGAACAATAGTCATAATGAGAGAGTGGTTATCAATCGAGTTTAAGCAAAGGGCAAGGCAATGGCGATGATTCAAAAAATAAGAACAATGCAATGGATTTGGGTGATGTTTGTAATCGCTTTATTTTTGCCAACTGTAGTATCTGCACTAGAGGCACCTCCCGCTTCGCAAATCTCTGCGGAGAAACAAAAGCTTTACGACTTGTTTGAAAAGAAAATGACAAACGTTAAGTTCACCGGTAACTTTACAGTTTTAGGCAAGCAACAGGACAACCTGCCCAAGGAGTCTTACACAATTGTCAGTGTTAAGAAACTCGCTGAAGGTGAATTGTGGCTGTTTACCGCCCGAGTGCAATTTGGTGGTCGCGACGTAACCTTACCGATGCCACTGCAAGTCCAGTGGGCGGGAACCACGCCGGTCATTACATTGACCAATGTATTGATTCCAGGATTAGGGACGTTTAGTTCACGCGTGGTGATCTATAAAAATAAATACGCGGGCACTTGGACGCATGGGGATGTCGGCGGTCACTTGTTTGGCACGATCGGGCCCAATACAGATGCGAACCCTGCAACGGATAGTCCCAGCAAGAAATAGAAAAAACGAGTAACCCAATGACAAGTGTTGGTGATATTTGCAAAGCGCTAGGACAACTGGCGCCGGTTTGTTTGGCGGCGGAGTGGGATAACGTCGGGCTATTGGTAGGTGACCGTAAATCTACCGTGACCCATATCATGACGTGTCTAACAGTGACTCCGGAAACGATAGCCGAAGCAATTGACAAACAGGCTGGCCTGATCGTGACCCATCACCCCTTCCCCTTCTCGCCTGTTAAAACAATCACGACTGACACCCATATTGGAACGATGCTGTGGCAACTCGCTCAAGCAGGTATTTCGGTGTACAGCGCGCATACTGCCTTTGATTCGGCTGCGGGAGGTATCAATCAGCAAATTGCCGAGGCCCTCAATCTGAAAGATATCAAACCACTCGTACCTCTAGATACTCCCCAGTCAGCGGCAACGCAAGGCTTAGGTGCAGGTCGCAGTGGTACTGTTGAATTTGCATCATTAGCGGAGCTCGTACCAAGCCTAAAATCAGTGTTCAACATTGAATCGCTGCACATCGTGGGAGATACCGAACGACCTTTGACGAAAATAGGAATTGCTTGTGGCAGCGCCGGCGAGTTTATTCGCTGTGCCTCGCGTCAAGGATGTGACGTATTAATAACTGGCGAAGCGCGGTTTCACACGTGTCTGGAAGCACGCGGGTTGGGAATCGCCATGATTTTGCTTGGACATTATGCAAGTGAACGGTTTGCATTAGATAATCTAGCAGCAACCTTAGCTGATCAGTTTTCAGAATTGGCGGTGTGGGCCAGCACAGATGAAGAAGACCCGCTGACATTGTACTGAACGCACAATTCCAAGTAGTTTGTTATTGACGCAGAGATAATTGGATTTGTACTATCTACGAACAATCCAAAGTAGTTTTTCTTCTTCTCTGTAATCAATTTAATCCTAGTCGAGTCATTTTATGTACCGGTTGTACCGTTGTTGTGTAAACGCACGAGTACGTATCCTAACGACGGCTTGGATATTGGCCGTGATTACCGCGCCAAATCTATTGGCCGATGGATCTTTGCAGGGACTGACTGCTGCCACGGGTCGCACTGGCGGGGCAGCGGAGCCGCCACCGCCGGCCAAAAGCAATAGCCTCAATCAGCAACATATACATCATGACCATTATTATGATAGCGATGATTCTACGATGGACGCGGAGTTGTTTATTCTTTCGAATATGGTCGCCGCGTGGGTTTTGTCATTGCCGGTGACGGTACCGCAAGCAATTTTTGGCGACGTTGATACCCCAGGTGGATTCATCAAGTATCCATTTGCCCGAGCGCACTCGGGTAGTATGGTGATGAATCCGCAACTAGGAGATAAAGTCGAGAGCAGTCACTTGCGGATACGATTGGATTACGCCGATAATTTTTTGTCACAACAAAAAATCAGCTCGCATTTAATTTTCGAATCACGCAATCGCTTGGGAGTCGATGCAAGCTTTGATTATTTACGTGAGAGTGTTGCCGTGGGTCAGCACGAACAATTGTGGATTGGCGATGTTAATGTGGTTTGGCGTTTTGCCCAGATGGAAAACGCGCAGATGCGGGTGGGCCTCGGGATGAATTGGCAGCGAACGTCTGCGGGGGCCGAACAGGGGATCAATTTTACATATGGCGGTGACTTTTATTTGTCCGAGCTGCAAGTTATATCGGCAGATCTCGATTGGGGTCGCCTTGGCAGTGCTGGACTATTTCGTATACGGACAACTTATGGACGACAGATTGGACGTGCAAAGGTCTATGTCGGTTACGAGTATCTTTCGATTGGCGATTTCAAAAAGAACTTTTTAATCACCGGTGCGAGTTTCGATTTCTAATGGTTCAGCGATATTTCTTAGACACTCCGATTGGTCCAGCGACAAGTGTGGTATTGCAAGGCAGTGAAGCCCAACACTTAACCCGTGTGATGCGCGGCAAATGTGGTGATCGCGTCGAATTGTTTGATGGCAGCGGTTGGCAATGGAACGCCGAAATTGCTCAAGTCGGTCGAAACGAAGCGACCCTCAAGATACTTAGTACAACAGAAGTTGATCTCGAACCCGCGTTGGCATTAACCGTTGGCATTGCGCTTCCAAAAGGTGACCGACAAAAATGGATCATTGAAAAACTGGTGGAATTAGGCGTTACCACCGTAATTCCAATAACCACGACACGAGGTGTTGCTCAACCTGTCGACAAAGCACTTGTCCGCTTACGAAATCATGTCATTAGCGCTAGCAAACAATGTGGCCGAAATCGGCTACTTGAAATTGGCGAAGTAACCTCTCTCGAGACGTTTCTAAAGCAAACGGGGGAGAACCTATTTTTTGCTCACCCTAAATCAGCTCAAGTGGGAGTCAACAATACGCTTGCTGAAACGATCGGCGAACAAGAGCCCAGCATTATTAGCATTAGAGATATTCAGCTTGAGTCAGGTGATGCGGTGGTGGCGATCGGTCCTGAGGGTGGGTTTTCAGCCGAGGAAGCGGCAGAGGCCACTCAATTGCAGTGGAAAATTGTTGACATGGGTCCGCGGATTTTACGCATTGAAACAGCCGCGCTGATGTTTGCTTCTCGTTTATTAGCAGGGATTTGAATCAATTAAACAATTGGCAACCAATGTCATTGTGGAGTGTTCGTTGTTTTACTCCTTGAGTACAATAAAACACCTGTAATATTTGGTATGACGAAAACGGAAATTAGATGACGACAGTAGATGAACAAAGCGATGAGCTCAATGACGATTCTGGGATCGATCTCGATCTGAAGAATCCCTACGTTGCTGCGCTATTGGCTTGGATTATTCCAGGCATGGGGCATTTTTACCAAGGCCGCACGGCTAAGGCGATTACGATTTTCGTTGCGGTGATGATGTTGTTCATTAGTGGCTATCAAATGGGAGGTGGAAAAGTAGTTTATTGTTCTTTCACTTCCGAGGATTTGCGCTGGCAATTTGTCGGGCAGTTCTTTTTAGGATCTGCAGCCGTACCGGCCATTGTTCAGAATCGTTCGTTACGTAGCCAGCAAAAGCAGGGTGCAATGGTGAATGTGTTATGGAGCGGTTTCTTGGCTCCGCCTGTTAGTACCGCTGAGCTCGATAAATGGCATCGTGAATACCATTCGTTTTTTCAAATGGGAACTCTATACACATTGGTCGCTGGTCTGTTAAACCTGTTTGCAATCTACGATGCGTACGGAGGTCCAGGTGTTTGGCATGATCCGGTGCAGCGTAAGAAACGACTTGCGGCTGCGGCCGCAGCAGCAGACGAGGAGGTCAGTTAGATGTTTTCATGGAATCTTTTATTGGCCGTTGTTGAACGTGGTGCGATGTCAGGTATCGAACAGTTGTTACTGTTTGTGCCGTTGGTTTTGATTTCGAGCTTGGTTTATGGTGTCACACGGCATGAACGTTGGCCTGTGATTTTTCGTGAAGCAGCGCGGATGGCTGTTTGGTTCGGATTTTTTACCGGCTGTATGTTTATCGTCGTTTTAGTGCTAAGTCAGTTCAATTAAGCCGTTATTACCATTCTGGTGGTCGATTTAAATCTAATTTGACACAATCTATCCTATTTATTGTCTAGTCATTTTGATTCGTTAGCTATTAAAATAGACATTCAAAAATCTAATAGACATTTGAGATGGCTTTTCACACAAATCTTTTCCTGGAGGTTAACATTTACCTCAAATGAGAATCATTATTCTTGGCGCTGGCACCGTTGGTAGTTGGGTCGCTGAGACATTCTGCAAAGAACATGACGTGACGGTTGTCGACACAGACTTGGAAAGTATTCGAGAGATGGACAGTAGTGACGTCCAAGTCCTTGAAGGTTCCGTTTGTGACCCCGCGGTTTTATTTGCATCGCATATATCCAACATGGAACTCTGCATCGCTGTTACCGGCGATGATGCCACAAATATTCTTGCGGCAAGCATGGCGAAGCACATGGGTGTTCCGACGGTCATTGCGCGAGTTCAAAACCCGATGCTATTGGATACCACAACTTTTGATTGTCTGGAAACTTTTGAACTTGATCGTTTGATCAGTCTTGAATCTCTTACGGCCGAGCACCTCGCCACGAAGATTAGGACACCGACTTCGGACTTCATCGAACACATTGCCCAAGGTTCCATCAAAGCAATTGAAGTTGAAATTAATGGCAAGAACAAAATGATTGGTAAGAGCATAGAAGAATCAGGGCTTCCCGAGGGTGTTCACATTGGGCTCATACGCAGAAAGAATGCGGAGACAGGTCAGCGAGAAGCTCCACGAATTGCTGTCGCAGATGATGTGCTTTGCGATGGTGATAAAATAACGCTTATTGGTGACGATGAGCGTGTGGATGCATTGATCGATGAGATTTATAAGAAACGCAAGAATAAGAATGTGGTGATCGCCGGTGGTGGTCGAGTAGGTCAATGCTTGGCAAAAATACTTGAGGCAGGACCATTTAATGTATGCCTCATTGAAAAAGATGAAGCAAAAGTTTTGGATTTGGCTAACAAGTTAAATCGTGTGGAAGTGGTACACGGAGATGCGACAACCAATAAAACACTGATCGCTTTGAGAATTGACACGGCCGACTTTTTTGTGGCGTGTATCGGTGACGAAGAAAATAACATCATGGCATGTGTTGAAGTCGACCATATTTTTAACAATACGGAAAATGTAGTCCGTGAGGATAGACGGGTGATGTGTGTTATTCATCGCAAGGATTATTCGGATATTGTTAAGAAATTGGGAATTGATGAGACCGTTAGTCCGCGGACCGCGATGAAGGACGAGGTACATAAGTACGTGGGTGATAGCGCTGTTCGCTATAGCCAACGCATCGCCAGTTCAGACATTAGTGTGTATGAAATATTAATAGAAGAAGACGCTCCAGCCATTGAGCACGTGCTTACGAATTTGGATCTGCCTGTCGGTAGATGGCGAGCAGCCACGCTTACACATAACGGTACCGTGAGAGTGCCACGCCCAGATGATCATTTCGAGGCGGGTGATTATATTGTTGCGTTAATCCACGATGATGCCGTTGACGAGGTCATCAAGATGTTTACTGGCACGGGACGATAGCGAATGAATAAACGTCTGATTGCTTATTATCTCAGTACGGTTTGTACATTTCTTGCTGCGGCGATGTGCTCTTGTTTTCTATTTGCGATCCCTTGGTTGGGGCATCGTACGGGAGATGATTGGCAATCACAACAGTTTGAAACTAGGGGCTTTTTGGGCTTGCTTTTAAGTGTGATTGTGAGCTTTGCGATCGGTATAATGTTGAGACGGTATGCCGGTGATAATGTCAAATCGGAGACTCCACGACGTAAAGAAGCAATGGCAGTGGTTGGCCTAAGTTGGGTGATCGCTACGATTCTTGGAGCATTACCGTTTTGGATTAGTGGTGTTTCTTACGCACCTCCTCTGCGACTCGACGCCCCGGATCATATTGAAGTCTTCGATATGTCTTTTGCGCCGAGGAAGCAATGGAAAGAACTTGGTCAACCGGTTTCGACAAGCCAATTCGCAGTGCTCAATGCTTTACTTGGCACTGACATACTTGGCGCTGATATAGAAGACTACTTACCCTCAGATGGCATGACCTATGTTGAATTGAGTTCATCCACGGGCCTAGATGATTGTGTAAATATTGTTGAAAGTCTCGTTGCCATTCCAGAGCTTAATCGCTGGCTCGCTGTTCCCAGTGAATCTGGTGGCTCGGTTCGACTTAAGTGGCTCAAGATGGAATTTGCAAATTCTGTCTTCGAATCGCAATCCGGCTTTAGTACGACTGGGGCCACGGTCATAAACAAACTAGAAGACCCTGGGTTAGTGCCATATTGTATTTTGTCTTGGCGAAGTATGACGCACTTTTTGGGTGGCCTGGGGATCATTGTTTTGTTTGTTGTGCTGCTTGGTGGCGATTCGGCTGGCAAAATGCTCATGAAAGCAGAAATGCCCGGCCCGTCCAAGGATGGCGCAACCCCCAAGATGCAAGATACGGCTCGCCGATTTGGAATTTTCTATTTGGTGCTTAACGTCGTACTAACGGTCTTGTTGATGTTCGCCGGCATGAATTTGTTTGATGCCGTTTGTCACGCCTTTGGCACCATGGCCACCGGTGGTTTTAGTACGTATGACACCAGTGTTGGACATTTTGATAGTGCGACAATCGATTACATTATTACGCTCTTCATGATTGTTGCAGGCACTAACTTTGCCTTGTTTTACACCTTGGTAGTCTTGGATAAATCTGGAAAAGAATTTTGGGTGTGGATTAAAGGTAAGTTCACCAGTATTTTCAGCGACGTCGAATTCCGAGTTTATTTAGGGATTATTGTGTTTTCGACGATTGTCATCATGGCTGCTGGGATGGTCGCTGGGGATTGGAGTTCGACGTCCGCCGACGCCGCGGAAAATTCCATGGGAGCCACTTTGCTGCGTAGTCTCCGTTTGGGCCTATTTCAGGTTGTGGCAATTGTGACGACAACTGGATTTGGAACAAATGATTTTGACTCATGGAGCCAATTTAGCCGGTGTCTGATGTTTGCCTTGATGTTCATCGGCGGTTGTGCTGGGAGTACCGGTGGTGGGCTGAAAGTCATCCGCCATGTCTTATTGGTGAAAATATTGGGACAAGAAATTGAACATGCTTATCATCCATCGGTAGTACGCCCGTTGAGGTTGGGCGGAGTGGTTTATGACCATCAGGAAATGCGACGAGGTATTTTGGTCTATTTTGGGTTGGTTGCGATAATTTTTCTGGCGAGTTGGGTAGCGATTGTTGCGATAGAACCTAGTAGCACTTGGCCGATCGACCAGACAGACAACCAACTCATTGATTCCGCTAGTGCGGTGGCGGCGACGTTAAATAACATTGGACCGGGTTTGGGGATTGTTGGAGCGACTAATAATTACAGTGACTTTAGTCCCGCGAGTAAAATGATTTTTACATGGTTGATGATGCTCGGCCGATTGGAATTATTCTCCATCCTCGTCATCTTTTCATGGCCTTTTTGGAAACGACCCCGCTAATAAGTTCTCGGCCTATTTAGATGGAGGCGATCTGATGGCTGACGCCAATCTACAAAAAGTACTTTCCGGAGATTGCCCGCAATCGGTGGAGCAATTGGAAGATGTGTTGAGTACTCCGACCACTGAGGTGATCGAAATGTTCTCTCGTCTCCAAGGGCATCTATTGATGGTTGGTGCTGCCGGAAAGATGGGGCCAACGATGGCCCGCATGGCCCAACGTGCGATTGCCCAATCGGGAAGTAAGATGCGATTAACAGCGGTGTCCCGTTTTAGCGATGCCAGCGTACGGAGCCGTATGCAAGAGTGGGGAATTGAAACGATGGCCTGTGATTTATTGCAGCCTTCACAGGTGGCGGCACTGCCGGATTGTACCCATTTGATAAATTTATCAGGATTCAAATTTGGGGCTTCTGCTAACCCAGCACTGACTTGGGCAACCAACTGCGATATCCCCACCACGCTTTGTCGCCGCTTTACCGAAAGCAAGATCATTGCGTTCTCGACCGGCAATGTCTATGCCATGGTGGCTCCTGCTACAGGTGGAAGCGTGGAATCTGATCGATTGGAACCGGTAGGCGAGTATGCGATGGCGGCATTGGGTCGCGAGCGGATGTTTCAATACCATTGCGAGCAATTACAGATTCCGACGTTACTGGTGCGTTTAAATTATGCCACGGAATTGCGCTATGGAGTTTTAGTTGATATCGCGGCGTCGGTTTTGAACGATCAATCCATTGACGTGACTACCGGCTTTGTCAACGTGATTTGGCAAGGAGATGCAAATGCGATGACTTTGCGCTGTTTGGAATTGCCGTGCATTCCCATACGACCAATAAACCTTACCGGACCAGTTGGGCTTAACGTGAGAAATGTTGCTCAACAGGTAGCCGCGCTCGTTGGTGTGACATTAGAAGTGACTGGAACGGAACGAAGCGAGGCGTTGTTGAGTCAAGCGGCTCATAATTATGAGCTGTTAGGAGCTCCCCAAATGGACCTTGAAACTATGCTGCGGTGGACTGTGCAGTGGCTACAGCAAGGTGGTGAATCTCTAGGGAAACCCACCAAGTTTAACGCTGCCGACGGAAAGTTTTGAGGCGGAGTGAATTCCAACTCCCTGACGCTGTACGACGTAAACGCCGCTCAAAAAGGGTATGTCACTTTTTGATCCCCTTCTCACAGGCTCCCTCCAACAACGCTTTTGCGTGATGAATAAACAGCGACATACCACTTCTTGAGACGGATTCGTTTTTTAGGCTTTAGACCGAACTGGCAACCGTTTTACTGTTTTGCCACTGGCGAATTCGTTCCGTCAGCGGATTAGTTTGCCCGGACCGCGATTGTGAAATAGTGGCGCTAGTTTGATCGTCACGCTTGGAAGTGAATGCAACAGTTGTGAGTTTTGCGTTGCTAACGCAGGCGATATTGAAACATGAAATAGACTTTCCACCGTTGCTTTGGCCGCTGATAAACCACGCTCCATTTTCGTAGAAGATTGCATGCGGCGAGAACTCAATCCATGTCTCCCCGTTTAGCGGTTGAGGATCACTCGGCAGTTTCGCAACGTCTGTCGTGTCGTTAGCTACCAATAGCTCAATCCGATGGCGTTGCATGATACTGTCGGCCACTGCCTGTAGAATATCTCGCTGGAGCGAGCAGGCGGTCGCTTGATTGGAAAAAAAGCGACAGGCACGTTGCAAGCGACGGATACTTACACGTTGTGCTTCGTCGAGTTTATCGATAAGCAATTCGAGAGTTTTTTCGATGATGGTGCGGGTTCCATCGATTTGGAACCAAGGGCAGCAGTATAGTCCGAGGACGAATTCGCGGATTTGTTCGAGTGTTATTTCTCGTCGGATCGTGAAACTTCCTGAAGACGGCAAAATGCGATAACCATCGGCGAGATTATCAAAACGAACAGGTAACCCAGAATTGCGTATTACACTTAGGTCTCGATAAATAGTGCGTTTGCTTACTTGGAATCGATCCGCTAATTCAACGGCGTTGAGTCCGGCACCTTGTTGAATACAGGAAATGATTTCCAGGGTGCGAGTAATATTTTTTTTGTCGGATGAATTATGAGTCATGTGATTTTTGCCTCCATGCAAAATTCGTGCCTTGTGAAAAAGTGCAATTGATTGCAGTAACAACAGTAACAACAGCGGAAAAACAACTGCTCTATATTCTTCAGTTGCCAACGCCCTGCCAAAGGCGCCCTTGAAACCGTCAAAAAACCAAATAAAAAAGTAGATTTGTGATGAATCCCCAAATAAGCTGCAATGCGTTAGAATACGGTGCGTCTTAAAGTGGCCAAAATGTAACTCTGTAATTAGTAAAAACTAGGAGAGCTTGTATGCATCCGCACCGTTATGTTGAGCGTTTAGTTGATTTGATAGATCCTGCGGCAAACGTGCTGTTAAATGTGACCAACGAAGAAGCTGCGGAAGCTGTTGCTGCCGGCGATACACAGCGGGTTGGCGAAATCGACGGACAGTTTGCGATTATTCAAAAACGCGGTAATATCGTACGGATGGCACGATCCATCGGACGTCCGATGCGTTACTTTTTAGCAAAGCGGGCAGAAGGCCCCTGTTTGATTGTGGCTGAGCGGATGGAAGAAATCCGGCTAGCACTAGCCGAGGAAGGACTTGCTGACCAGTTTCATCCATCGTATACACGAATGGTGCCCGCACATTATATTGTTGAGATTACATTGATCGGTTGCCCCGATCCCAATCCGGTGAACAAGCGGTTTTTCACGCCGCAACGTAATGAACATGCCACAGACCTTGATGAAATAGGTCAGATGTATATTGGTAAAGTTGCTCAAGAATTGAATGACTGGCTTGATCAGGTTCCCGCGGATGAACCTCTGGGCGTGTTGTTCTCCGGTGGTATTGATAGTGGTGCCGTCCTGCTGTTGCTGAATCACCTGTTGTTGCAACGCGGTGAATCTCCGGCGCGACTCAAAGCATTTACGCTGAGTGTTGCTGGTACATCGTCCGATGCCACCAACGCAAAACAGTTCTTAGACGAAACAAATCTAAGCATGCTGCTCGAAGTGATTGATGTTACCGCCGAGCAAGTTGATTTCCGCGAAGCGATTCGGATTATTGAAGACTACAAACCCTTGGACGTTCAGTCCGCAACGATGGCTTGGGCTTTGATGAAACAAATTCGTCAGCAATATCCAGATTGGAAGTATCTTGTTGATGGAGACGGCGGCGACGAAAACCTCAAAGATTATCCTATTGAAGATAACCCTGAACTAACGATTGTGAGTGTTTTGAATAACTTGATGCTGTACCAAGAAGGCTGGGGTGTTGATTCTATCAAACATTCCCTGACCTATTCCGGTGGACAAAGTCGTGGCCATGTACGATCTTATGCACCAGCGGCGAAACTTGGATTTCGTGGTTTCAGTCCGTTCGCGTTGACAAGTGTGATCGGAGTTGCCGAGGGGATTCCATTTATCGAATTGACCGATTGGGACCATGAACAGTTGTATCGCTTGAAAGGTGAAATCGTAAAACGCGGAGTGGAAGCGATCACCGGCGTTACGATGCCGATTTTTGAAAAATGTCGATTTCAACACGGCGCTGTTTCTCCAGAAGGCTTTGCTGAATTGTTTCCCGCTGACGAGCAGGTGTACCGAGATACTTTCGCAGATATTTTTATCCGCTAATGGTTACAGATCTCCCAACTCTGTCGGACCAGCAGATTGTCAGTTTGCGACCTCAGCGTAATTCTGTTGATCCGTTGAAGCCGTATGCATTTATGGTGGAAGAAGAATGTTCAGCCAGCGGCGAATTGACAAAAGTCGCGACGATTTTCTTGACTAGCAGTGAATGCGTGTTTCACTGCTCCATGTGTGACCTCTGGAAAAATACGCTTGAGCAACCGGTCGAGTCAGGGGCGATAGGAAAACAGATCCGGTGGGCGTTGAACGAATTAGAGATCGATCTAGCCGCTCCAGAGCGACAAGGGATTTCCGCGATCAAGCTCTATAACAGTGGCAACTTTTTCGACAACCGCGCGGTACCTCGCAATGACTGGCCTGAAATCGCAGAGTTGGTTGCAGGATTCGAATCTGTGATCGTCGAAAACCACCCGCAACTGTGCCAGCAGAACTGTTTGGAGTTTAACAGCTTGTTGTCGGGCCAGTTGGAAATCGCGATGGGGCTCGAAACCGTACATCCTCAAGTATTGCAGTGGTTAAATAAACAGATGAGCTTGCAAGACTTCCAAGATGCTACTCAAAGATTAATCTCATATGGAATTAACGTCCGCGCGTTCATTTTATTAAGGCCACCTTTTTTGAGTGAACAAGAAGGAGTGCATTGGGCTACGAAATCGATGGAATTTGCCTTTGAATGTGGGGTGGAATGTTGTTCTTTGGTCCCCGTACGTGGCGGTAATGGTGTGTTAGACCAGTTGCAAAAACGAGGAGATTTTACACCACCGAATCTCAAATCAATGGAAAGTGCGTTGGCCGCTGGACTGGGTATGAATCGTGGTCGCGTATTTATGGATTTATGGGATGTGCAACAATTTGTGACGTGTCACCGTTGTTCGAGTGACCGACAAAATCGTATCCGGCAAATGAACCAGACACAGACTGTGATCCAAGGGGATGATTGTGGCGACTGTGGGTGAACAAGGTAACCGATTTCTTGTGATTGGCGCGGGCTTTTCCGGTTCGCTGCTAAGTGCCATTTTAGCGCGGCATGGCAAACAGGTTACTTTGATTGATCGCGGCGAGCATCCCCGTTTTGTCATTGGCGAATCTTCAACACCAGCAGCCAGTCTGATTTTGCGGACGTTAGTCAAACGCTATGGACTATCTGAACTTGCTCCGTTGACGAGATATGGCCGCTGGGTGAACGAATTAGCGAGTGTTAGAAGAGGAGCAAAACGAGGGTTTAGTTATTTCTTTCATCAAACCGATTCGGACTTTCAAGTTGAGGAGGCTCATCCCAATGAATTATTAGTCACTGCTAGTTCCGCGCTCGATTTAGCGGATGCCCAGTGGTTGCGATCAGACGTAGACCAGTTTTTATGTGACTACGCTAGGCAGCAAGGTGTTGTCCTGCGTGAGCTCACGACTTTAAAGTCCTTGCAGCGTGACGAAGTGAGTAGCCAGTGGGCGGCAACGGTGGTCGATAGCGAGGGTGTGCAGCAGAGCTTGCCATTTGATTGGGTTGTGGATGCCTCGGGCAACGGCGAAGTCGTCGCCCGGTTATTGGGTTTGCCAAGCGGTGATCTGCCTGGTCTGCATACGAACTCGGTAGCAGTGTTCAGCCATTTTGATGGTGTTAAGAGTTGGGATGCAATGCTGGCCGAACAGAGACAAGATACCAAGGACTTTCCGTTTCCAACGGATGCGTCAGCGCAACATCATGTAATTGAGAGAGGTTGGCTGTGGTGCTTACGGTTTGATCATCGCGTGACGAGCGCTGGGATTGTACTGGATGGCCATTATCTCAACGATGATTGGCAGCAGATCGCCGCTGAAAAAATGTGGCGGACTCATATTGCGCGCTATCCCAGTTTACGCCGAATGTTTCAAGACGCTCAGCTGTCGGATACGCCAAATCGCTATATCAAGACCCAGCGATTGCAACGTATCGCCGGGCAGGCTGCGGGGCAAGGTTGGGTGAGTCTGCCTCATACCGCTGGCTTTATCGATCCGCTACATAGTACTGGTATTGCGCATTCGATGAGCGGAGTAGAACGATTGGCGGATATCTTTTTGAGTGCAGACGGAGCGCATCAAACTGAAGTGGATGCCTATGGAGAACAAGTACTCGATGAACTTAGGTTAATTGATTTGTTGGTGGCAGGTTGCTACTTAGCGTTGCCATCGAAGCGCCATTTTGAAGCATATTGCATGCTTTATTTTGCGGCGGCTACGACTTATGAGAAAAGTCGCATGGATTCCGCTGGTCGAAATCTTGGCAATGCGATGTTACTCGCAGATGACTCACAATGGGTAACGGCTGTGCAGGATGTGTTTTATTACTTGCAGGAACTAGCAATGTCCCAACATTGGGGGGGACCGGAACAATTTGAGGCGATTATTCGGGAAAAAATAAAGTCGTATAATCATGCTGGATTATGTGACGCTGAAGTGTCATCTATGTATCGATATACAGCCTCAATGTAGTAAACCATCTGTTATTGGTGGTTATTGGCTCGGCGGCATTTCACTGACACTATTGTGACGAGTTGCTAGCGGGAATTCCGTAGCAGATCGAGTTTGACGTCGATATAAGTCAATAGATACAATAGAGAGTAGATAAGACATGCAGTGGATGGCAGTCTTTACGATTTTGAGCAGCATTTACTTACTATAAAAAATCAAAACAACCCACCGAATGTTTGCTCAAGAAACTTGAAGACCTACCGAGCTACCGGCGATTTAAGTTGCTGGGCATGACTTCAATATAAAAACGATACATCGATCACAGAGCGATTGGTGTAATACAGAATCCCACCTTTTTATTCTGTGACATATCATGAAGCGATTAATCTATTCAACACTGATTTGCACGATACTGTCGTTTCCAGCGGTGGCTGAGATTCCTCTACACGAACAAATCGATACAGCGGTTTCCAAGTATCAGGCGTTGAACAATGAGAGCCTGGCTACGGCTGCCGAGTTTCAGCGACGTGTTTACTTGGACCTGTTAGGAACCATTCCATCTGCCCAAGAGACGCGTTCCTTTTTAGACGATGGTGCTGCGGATAAACGCGAACAACTGGTGAATCGAATCATTGCTGATCCTCGATTGAACCACCGCCTAGCTAATGTATTTGACATCATGTTGATGGAGCGAATTGCCGATGGGCAAGTCAAATCTGCCCAGTGGCGTCAGTATTTGTATGATTCATTCGTTGCTAATAAACCTTACAATGTTCTGGCTCGTGAAATATTAAATTCCAACGGCGCTGATCCAGCCTTTCGACCAGCAGCGCGATTTTACTTGGATCGAGCAGGTGAAACAAATCGGTTGACGCGGGACGTTGGCCGGATGTTCTTCGGTATGGATATGCAATGCGCACAATGTCACGATCATCCATTGATTGATGGTTACTTTCAGCGCGATTACTACGGGTTATTTGCATTTCTTAATCGTAGCCATATCTTTACTGACACTGCCAAGAAGAACTATTTTGCGGAAAAACCCGTCGGTAACGTTTCCTTTAAAAGCGTGTTCACGGAGGAAGCAGGTGAGACAGGCCCTCATTTGCCTGGAGACGCGCCAATTGCTGAGCCAGTTCATAAAAAAGTAGATGAATATAAAGTCCGACCGCGGGCGAACGTTGTGACTGTGCCGACATATAGTCGGCGAGAGCAATTGGCCCAGACAGCAACCAATGGCAAAAACAAAGCGTTCAATCGCAATATTGCCAATCGACTTTGGGGATTAATGAACGGTCGCGCATTAGTCACACCCGTCGACTTACAACACGCTGAAAATCCACCGCTCAATCCGGAATTAATGAACGTGCTTGAATTGGGCATTGTGCAATTGAATTTTGACGTCAAGGCTTTCTTGCGTGAGGTCGCATTGTCAAAAACGTATCAACGTGCCTATCAATTGGATTCTAGTGCCAAAGTGACGGCAGCCCATATCCAAGAGAAACTTGAAAGCGCCGAAACTTTCCAGACGGAATTGAGCAAGAAAGTCCTCGCCGCATCTCAAACCTGGGAGCAACAGCAAGTTGTCCTAGCCGAACTCGATACGCAATGGACTGAAATTAGAGCGGCTTACGTAAAAGCGGATAAAACGGCGTCGGCCAAGTTGGATAAATATTTAAAAGAGGATGGTAGTCTTGTCACCGCGTCGAATAGCATCTCGCAGCGTACACCTAAACGAGATACCTTAGCCGCCGCAGCAGCGGAAATTGATACGGTTCTAAAGCTATTACCAGCAGAGAAAGGGGTTGTGGATGCGGCGGCAGCGTTCAAGAAAAAGTTAGATGCTAGTAACGCTGAAATCGCTAAGCTCACAGCAACTCGCGTCAAAGCCGAAAGCAAATCCAAAGAGGAGTTAGCCGAACTCAGCCCATTACAAGTCGCTCTCGATACGGCCTGGCAAGCTTGGGAGCCTGGCAAACTTGAACTGCAAGCGGCTGCTGCCAAAGAGCAGGTGCTACGAAACGCTTACGAAAAAATACAAGAAGAATTCCATGCAATGGACGCACAACAAATGCGTTGGAAACGAATTCAGGCTGCTGCTGTACTTGATGAACAAGTTGTTTCTCAGCAGACGCAGTTGGCAGAGCTGCAGCAAAAAATTAAACAAAGCACCGATCAAATCGATGCCGACAAACAGGAATTAACCAAGCTCCAAAGTAGTCAGCAATCCGCGAAGCAAATCTATCAGCAGGTGGTCAGTGTCTTAACGGGTGTTGAACAGTTACGCACCTCTAAGAAAGAAGCGGTTGAATTGATGGATGAATTGATTTCGTCGACTAAGGCTGCAATTAAATCAATCCCTACCGATGATGACGCCGTAGTCGTGGTGAGTCAATTGAATCAACAAAAAAGCCGTTTAGGTTCGGAGATGGCGGAAGCGGACAAGCAAGTCATTATTTCCCAGACCGAAGTTACCGCCAAGGAAAGGCAGCTTCAGGTAGCAACTACTGCGGTGACAGAATTGCAAACGGCGCTTGACGCAAAGCTGGCTATCTTACAAACGCAACAGCAACAATTAGCGATCGAGCAATCGGTACTTGCGACCACCCGCGAAAAACAGGCGGAAGCGCATGAAAAACTTGCGATCGTCTTAGTGTACGAATTTGTCGTTAGTGATCTTAAACCACTGACGCCGGAACAGTTGGCAAACACGGTCATGGAATCTCTCGGCGTCACAGAAACGTTTCGTGTTCAAGTAGAAGCGGAAGTCGCCAAGGCCAATCCGCTGACTGATGCGGATAAACAAGATGCTGCAAAAATGGCAACTCGGCAACGAGAGGTGAGTGAAAAAGTACAAGTGAAAATTGCTAGTCTAGAAAACGAATTCATCAAGCTATATGCGGCAGGAGCGGGACAAGTTCAAACGGACTTTTTTGCGACGATTGATCAGGCATTGTATTTCACCAACGGCAGTCGAATAAAGGGTTGGGTGAATTCGAATTCTTATTTGTCCGGACGCTTGATCAAAACCGAATCGGCCTCAGAAATCGCGGAACAACTCTATATTAGTTTGTTGAACCGTCGCCCAACCGCACAAGAAGCTAAACAAGTAAGCGAATACCTAACGGCTCGTACCGATCAAAAAGCAGAGACGGTGCGTGAGATGATTTGGGCATTGTTGGCATCGACCGAGTTTAGATTTAATCACTAGGAATTTACATAACCACCAGTTTTTAACATTAGTTGTGAGCAAGACCATGAAATGTAATTATGCATGCAGATCAAACGAGCACGAAATTGCGAGACGGGGGTTTTTAGGCACAATGCTAGGGACGGCAGGGGTTGTCGGTGGTCTCGGCGCCTTCACAAATCCCTCGATAGCCACGGAGCTCGAAAGAAAACAAAAACGAGTGGTGGTGTTTAACATGGCCGGCGGTATCAGCCAGCTTGAAACATGGGATCCTAAGCCAGGTACGGATACGGGTGGACCCTTTCGGGCAATTCCGACATCGGTGCCAGGTGTCCACATCTCAGAATTATTACCCAAAACAGCTAAGTTAATGCATCATCTGGCTTTAGTGCGGAGCATTAACAGCAAAGAAAACGATCATGGCAAAGGTCGATATGCCATGTGGACTGGGCGCCGTCAAATACCCGCCCAAGAGTTTCCGCAAATCGGTGCAGTTATGGCAAAATCATTAGGAGCCGATAAAAATGCGTTGCCAGGGCATATCCGAGTATCTAGCAGCACCGGTGGTCGTAGTAATGACTCTGCTTACTTAGGACCAGCGTTTGCTAGTATTTCGATTGCCAGCGGCAAGCCTCCCGCAAATTCCGCTCGACCTGAGGGAATGACGGAAAAACAAGACTTATTGCGAAACGAATTTCGTCGTACTGCGGACAATCGCTTTTCTTTGCGACGTCGCAGTGCTCAGACTGACGCTTATGCACAGAGTTTTGAACAAGCTCAACAACTCATGGCAAACCGTGATGTCTTTGATATCACCAAGGAGTCCCCTAAAGACCATGATCGTTATGGAAAACACGAGCTAGGGCAACACAGCTTGTTAGCACGACGATTGTTAGAAAAGGGCGTTACCTTTGTACAAGTCACGCACTCTAACTATGATACCCACAACGAGAATTTCAATTTTCACCTAGAACAAGTCGGAGAGTTCGACAAAGCCTATTCAGCTATGGTCGAGGACTTGGCAGTACGGGGGATGTTGGAGAGCACATTGATTATTGTCATGAGTGAATTTGGCCGTACGCCTCGTATCAATCAGTACTATGGCCGTGACCACTGGGGAACAGCGTGGTCGATTTGTCTAGGTGGTGCTGGGATTCAACCTGGTGCGGTGATAGGTTCGACCAATGACAACGGTACAGCCGTGAAAGACCGAGAAGTTGATCATGGCCATTTGTTCCACACATACTTGCAGGCTGTGGGAGTTGATTCATTAGGCAGCTTTAACATCGGTGGTCAAGATATTCCTGTGGCCGATCCTTCTCATGCCCCGATTGAGGAGCTACTTATATAATGGCATTCTTGGAAACCACTACAGTGACCGTAGATCCTACTGCTACTCATGTTGATAAGACATGGAAATATACGAGTCCGTTAATTACTTGCCGGTTTGACCCAGTTGGAAAATATGTTTTTGCGACTGCTCAAGATAACACTCTAATTCGCTGGACTTTGGCTGACGGTGCGATGAAGGTTTATAAAGGTCACGATTCTTGGATTCGCGATATCGAATTTTCAGCGGATGGCAAGACTGTTGTCTCCAGTGGATGTGATGATCGTTTGTTATTTTGGGATGTTGAAGACGCCGCCGAGGAGCCCAAACCGACGCGAGAGATTCATGCGCATAAAGGCTGGATTCGGTCCATTCAACTAAGCCCTGATGGAAAGTTACTCGCCAGTGGTGGCAATGACCGCGTTGTTAAGATTTGGAATATGGCCGATGGCAAATTAGTTAAAGAGTTAGTTGGCCATGAAATCGATGTCTACAGTGTGATGTGGCATCCCAATGATGGAACACTATTTAGCGGTGACTTGACGGGGAAAATCTACCGGTGGGATACAGTTTCCGATAAACCGGCCGTAGTTTATGACGGCAAAGATCTCTATACCGCGAACCCAGGTCAAAAAGCTGGTTACGGCGGTATCCGCGGGATGGCATTAAGCGAGGATAATAAAACTCTATACGCTTGTGGGCTACACAAAGCGAGCAATCCATTTGGGGCAGTGCAAGAACCGTTAATACTAGCCTTTGACTTGGAATCCAAAGAAGTGGTTAAAAAATGGGAAGTCGCTGGACTCAAAGCGATTGCTTGGGAAATTAAACTCCATCCCCAAGGATTTTTATTTTGTGTTTGTGGCGGTGGCGCTGGTGGTTATTTGACGTTTATCAAGCCAAACGAAGACAAAGATTACCATCGAGCGAAATTGCCAAATGTTTCACGAGGCATGGATTTACACCCAGATGGTGTGCAAATCTGTGTAGCACATTATGATAAACAACTGAGGATTTGTCGCTTACTGGCTAAAGTCGAAGAGAAAAAAGAAGGATAGCAAATATGATTAACTGCAATACACGCTATTTATTGTGTTCTCTCGTGGTCTTATCGACCTTTGCGATGGTGAAGCCGACGGAAGTCAGCGCTCAAGTCATTATTTTACCAACGACTCGCACCTTTTCAGTTGGAACAAGTGTATCGGTTCCAGATCGCGGATTTATTGGAGCAGGTGGAGTTCGGTATGGTGCGTTAGGAAGAACATCTTATGGTTCGGGAATGGGTATGTTGCCATTGTTTGGTATCTCACCGTTTTTCAACCACCGAGCGACTTCGCAAACTCTTGGCAGTACACAATCCGTCGTAGGCGCTCAGATCCTCGATCTCAACGAACTTGATCGTCAGGTATTGAAACTCGGGGGTGACATCGTGCGTGCCAAACAAGCGGTTGGACTATTGCCGGCGCCCGAAAAAGCATTGCCTAGCCGCATTCCATTGGCCCTGCGGAATTCATTCTCGTCACCTCGCTAATACACGCTGCCCTTCTTAGATCTAGCGAACCGTGAAGCTCTAGTCGGCGGAGTCATTGAGAAAACTGTAGCTAATAATGGAAGTTACGGTTTATCAATAAACGCGACAATGTAGCGGCGAATGATTATCGATAGAGTAAAATGCACGCATGAAATTATCTGAATGCAAAACTTCGATTCTCGTTTGCTGCCTGTTGCTTGTCGTAAAATCAAATGCGATGGCGGACGAGGTGCAATTCAATCGTGACATCCGCCCAATTTTGGCGAATCACTGTTTTGCCTGTCACGGTCCCGATGCTGCGCAGCGGCAGGCCGAGCTACGACTAGATCTGGAATCCGCGGTAAAGGCGGATCGCGACCCCAAGGTAATTGTTGCCCACAAGTCTAAATCTAGCGAGTTAGTGAAGCGAATTAGTACAGCGGATCATGATTTGGTAATGCCACCAGTTGAGTTTGACAAGCCATTGTCCGCTAAGCAAAAAAAGTTACTCGCTCAATGGATCGACCTAGGCGCCCCGTGGGACGATCATTGGGCTTTCGTTTCTCCGATTAGCCCGCCCTTGCCCACCGCGAAACAAGAGTGGGTCAACAACGCTGTGGATCAATTTGTAGTCACTCGCATGCAGGAGTTGAACAACGGTCTACGGCCAAGTCCACTTGCCAGTCGAGCAACGTTGATCCGTCGCTTGAGTTTTGACCTACGAGGGCTCCCGCCAACGATAGCAGAAGTGGTGGGATTTGAAACGTCTGGAGATTATGAATCGGTAGTCGATGCAATGTTGGCCAGTGAACAATTTGGTGAGCGATTAGGGATGCACTGGCTCGATTTGGTGCGATACGCAGACTCGGGAGGCTATCACAGTGATGTGCCGATCCATATTTCTCCCTACCGCGATTATGTCATCCAAGCGTTTAATGAAAATATGCCATTTGATCAATTTACTCGCGAACAGCTAGCTGGCGATTTATTACAACAGCCCACACAACGCCAAATAATAGCAACGGGCTACAACCGCTTGAACAAGACGACCGAAGAGGGCGGTGCTCAGCCAGGCGAGTATTTAACGAAATATGCTGCCGACCGAGTGCGGACGACAGCCGGAACATGGCTCGGATTGACGCTGGGTTGCTGTGAATGTCACGATCATAAGTACGACCCATTTACCACCAAGGATTTTTATCGCTTCGTAGCGTGCTTTGCAGATATCGAGGAGAAAGGTGTTTACGGCGGCAGTAATCGTGACCCTGAAATCAAAGTCGCCACGGCTCCACAAGCTAAAAAACTTGCTGAACTCGAAATGCAACTTACTCTGTTGCAAGCACAATTGAAGGATACACAAGGGGCAGCAATCCAAAAACAAATTGACGGTATCAAAGCGCATCAGACGACCATTGAAAAACAGTTTGTACGGACGATGATTACTCGCAGCGTGGAGCCCAAAGTGATCCGAGTATTGCCACGTGGCGACTGGTTGAACTCCAGCGGTCCTGTTGTGGCACCAGGCGTACCCGCGCACTTTGTCAAAGAGACAAATTCTCACGAACAACGGTTTACACGACTTGACTTGGCCAATTGGATTGTCGCCAAGGAAAATCCATTGACGAGCCGGGTGTTTGTAAATCGGTTATGGAAAATGTTTTTTGGTCGCGGGCTGTCGTCTCGTCTCGATGACTTGGGCATCCAAGGTGAGTGGCCTACACATCCGGCGCTGCTGGATTATTTATCGGTACGGTTTGTCGAATCGGGTTGGGATATAAAGCAAATAATCAAATTGATTGTTATGTCACGTACGTACCAACAATCATCGATGTTACGCCCCTTGGATACTACCGCGGATCCCACCAACTTGTACTTTGCTAGACAATCACGATGGCGTCTTGAGGCCGAATTCATTCGTGACAACGTATTGTCGGTCAGTGGCTTGTTGGATTCAACTATTGGCGGTCCCAGTGTATTTCCCTATCAGCCAGCAGGATATTGGCGTTACTTAAATTTTCCTACACGCACTTGGAAATCCGATAGCGGTACGAGTCAGTATCGTCGTGGACTGTATACACATTGGCAGAGAACGTTAGTACACCCAGCGATGTTGGCGCTCGACGCTCCGACGCGAGAGGAATGTACTGCGAGCCGCAGTGTTTCCAATACTCCTGCTGCTGCATTGACTTTGCTGAATGATCCAACGTTTGTGGAAGCTGCGCGGGCCTTGGCGGCGAGGGTGGTTCAGCAGGGTGGCGAACGGGAAAACGACCAAATCCGCTGGTTGTTTTTGCAAGTGCTATCACGGCCGGATACGCAACAAGAACGAGGAGCTGTAATGCAAATATTGCAGACCGCCCGTGAGTATTATAGAGACAATCCGCAGGCGGCAGCCCAATTGCAGACCAATGGACTATTTAAATTGGAGTCGACGGTAGACGTGATTGAAGTCAGCGCGTGGACTATGGCGTGTCGTGTGGTTTTAAATCTAAGCGAAACCATAACTCGTAATTAATGAGGCTTATAGATGCAACGGCAGCAACTTGAAAACGGAAACAATCCAAGGATGTTAAACATGCCAGCAAACCGCCGTCAGTTCCTAGGTCGTGCTTCGGGCGGACTGGGAATGACCGCATTGGCTTCCTTGCTGCGAGCTGAAGAGTCACAAAGTACGGGACTGATGCCGGGAATTGAAGGTGGCCTTCATTTCCCCGCACGAGCTAAACGAGTAATTTTTCTTTGTATGGCGGGTGGACCATCTCATCTGGAATCATTTGACAACAAACCAAAACTTGCTGAAATGCATGGCAAACCGATGCCGGAATCATATACAGCAAATCAGCCGATTGCTCAGTTGCAGGGCAAGAAACTTGTTTGTCAGCAACCCATGATCCCTTTCCAGAAACATGGCGAGTCAGGTATTGAGATATCGGACGTGTTTCCGCACATTGGGAAAGTGGCAGATGAACTCTGTGTGATCAAGAGTATGCATACAGATCAGATCAACCATGATCCAGCCCATACCGTGATGAATACAGGCACATCGATTTCAGGTCGCCCGAGTATGGGGTCATGGGTGACCTATGGACTCGGTAGCGTTGCAAGTGATCTGCCAGGATTTGTCGTGCTGACCAGCAAAGGTGGCCGCAACCCTCAACCAATTGCCACGCGCCAATGGCATAGCGGATTTTTACCCGGCCGTTATCAGGGTGTGCAGTTCCATTCGACCGGCTCACCGGTTTATTATGTGCACAACCCCGCAGGGGTCAGTAGGGATTTGCAAGGTCAAGTTATAGATACCGTCAACAAACTAAATGGACTTCGTAATCGCGAGGTCAAAAACCCCGATATTTCAACACGTATTAAACAATATGAACTAGCATTTCAAATGCAGGACAGTGTTCCTCAGCTAATGGATATCGCGGATGAATCACAAGCGACTTTGGATATGTATGGCGTAACCAAAGCCGATGGAAGTTTTGCATACAACTGTTTGCTAGCGCGGCGTATGGCCGAACAAGGAGTTCGTTTTATCCAGCTATATCATCGCGGCTGGGATCATCATAATGACTTGGTCAAGTACATGGGTATTTGTAGTGGATTGTGTGATCAAGCTACCGCTGCTTTGATTCAAGACCTTAAACAACGGGATATGCTAAAAGACACTCTCATAATTTGGGGTGGCGAGTTTGGACGCACGCCGATGGCTCAAACCAACAAAGGTACGGTTGGGCGTGATCATCACATGCGCGCGTTTAGTATGTTCATGGCGGGCGGTGGCGTGAAAGGTGGAACCACTTACGGCAATACTGACGAACTAGGGTATGACGCGGTAGAGAACCCCGTACATGTGAATGATTTACATGCGACGATGCTGCATTTGCTTGGTTTGCAACACGATCGCTTAACTATCCGATATCAGGGGCGAGATTTTCGTCTTACCGATATTGCTGGAAAGGTTATTCAGGATATTATTGCTTAGTGCTGGACTTTGATTTTTCGATGAGTTGTATTCGACACTCGGCGATTAGGTAAAAAGAACCCGCAATGACAATGAGGTCTGCTGAATCTGCTCGTTGCTCGATGTTGGCAATGGCGTTGACAGGATCGGCGTCTACTTGCAGCACTGCAGTATCGCTGGAACTGTTGTCCGCTGCTGATTGCTGTGCTATTTCTAGCAATGCGCCACAGTCGACTGCTCGAGGGTTGTTGTGAAACTGGGTCAATGTAATGGATTCAAATTTGTCGATCAAGATATTCAGCATGTCAGTGGCTGGTTTGTCTTGACTACAGCTGAAAACGAGATGCCAAGCTTGGTCGGCGAAGTGCTGCTGAAGGTATTCGGTTAGCTTGGTGATGGAATCTGGATTATGCGCCACATCGAGTAATATCGCTGGCTGGCCCGCAATGTATTCCAAGCGACCTGGGCAATCGGCATCCACAAGCCCCTCGATAATCGCGTGGTCATCAATTTCGAATCCCTGTTCCAGCAGGCAACCTACGATTCCCAACACGATTAACGCATTATCGATTTGGTGTTGTCCGGGTAATCCTATTTCAAGCAGCGGCCATTGCTTGGAAGTTTGGCCGATTTTCATAGACACGTTTCGCAGCGTCGCACCCTGAGCAGACTGTGCTGCGATGGAATATTCGATATCTTGCGTCGCACGAGTTATATGAGCGTCAGCTTGTTGCGCTCGCGTTTCAATTTCAATCTGTGGCCCGGCGGTACATCCATGCACAAGCGGGATCTTGGGTTTAATGATGCCGGCCTTTTCGGCTGCGATTAACTCCACGGTATTGCCGAGCAGTGAAGTGTGATCGAGGCTGATGTTTGTAATCGCGGTGACAATGCTGTGACAGATGTTTGTGCTATCTAAACGGCCACCGAGTCCGACTTCGATGACTGCAATATCTACTTGTTGTTGTTGAAACCATAAGAAAGCTAAAACAGTTGTCAATTCAAAAAACGTCGGCTTTAGGTCTTGGTTTGGTTCAAGGTTGGCTGCAATGTCCATGGCTTGTACAACCGGAACCAGTTGATTCACTAACTTGACGAATTCCAGTTCACTACACCATTTCCCATCGATTTGGAAACGTTGCCTTAGGTTTTCGAGATGAGGTGACGTGAATAGACCGGTTTTGTGTTTGGCAGCAGTGAGGATGCTGGCAGTCATCGCGGCGGTCGAACCCTTGCCTTTAGTGCCAGCGATATGTACGGCGGGGATAGCTTGCTGCGGATTGCCTAAGCGAGCGGCGAGATTTCGCATACGATCCAGTTTAAATGGAATCGTTGCTTGAGCGACCATGGTGCGTTCAAAGTCGAAACGGCGATAAAGATACGCCTGTGCTTCGGCGAAAGTTGTAATGGCCACGTTGGTATGCATGTCTATGGGCGGTCACAGATAGAAGGTCAAAAATGGGCTTGGGGTTGAAGTGTAGACGGAATTGGGCTGAATAATCCGTACGATCCTCAACACCTACGAGTGTCTGCAAAGGTTTCGACTTTGCAGAGCAAGGCAACCCTTATTTATAGCGACCACACGCCATACTTTAAGACCTACCCTACATGAATTTATTGAATTATCCGTGGCATTGATGCGATGGACGTATCGGTAGGTCCTACATCAAAAGGGTGTTTGCTGCAAATTAGTGGTTGAACATCCGTATAGGCTTGTGCGTACAAAATAGACTTACCGAACTAGTAATCTAGTATGCAAGAGCACAAATTACATTACGAATAAATACTGGTTCTCGATGATAGTCGCGACCGGTAAAGTTTAACGAATCACGAAAGAGGATAATCCATGTCAACGTCTGCTGGCCAAAAGGGCGAAGTCATTGTTGAAACCCGTAACCTTACAAAAACCTATAAGGACTTCTGGGGTCGAAGTAAAGTGCATGCACTCAAGGCACTGGACTTAAACGTTCGACGTGGTGAAATATTTGGTTTGCTTGGTCCCAATGGTTCGGGTAAGTCGACAACGATTAAACTGTTATTGGGGTTGTTGTTTCCCACCAGTGGCGAAGCATTAGTGTTTGGCAAAGATGCTGCGGATGTATCCAAAAATGAACGCATCGGATATTTGCCAGAAGAATCCTATCTGTACAAGTTTCTCAACGCAGAGGAAACACTTGATTTTTATGGTCGCCTGTTTAACATGTCGGCCGCTCGCCGTAAAAGCCGTATTCGAGATCTGATTAATCTGATCGATCTTGATTGGGCCAAGCGTCGTCAGTTGAAGGAATACTCGAAAGGGATGACCCGTAGAATTGGATTAGCCCAAGCGTTGATTAATGACCCTGAGCTTATTGTGTTGGACGAACCGACCACTGGCCTGGACCCCATTGGTACGCGTGACATGAAAGATCTCATTGTTCGCTTACGGGACCAAGGTAAAACGATTCTCATGTGCAGTCACTTGCTCGCAGATGTGCAAGATGTCTGTGATCGAATCGCAATTTTGCATCAAGGTGAACTGAAGGAACTTGGCGCCGTTGATAGTTTATTGAGTGTGCAAGACATTACTCAATTCCAAGCCAAGAATCTTACGCCTGATACAGAGGAAGCAATACGTAAGTTGATTGCTGAGAGCCAAGGCGAGTTGATTTCGATGGAGAATCCGACGACCACGTTAGAAGATTTGTTTCTTAGTATTGTGCGTGACAGTGATTCACGCCCTGGTTTTGTCAGTCACAAAGAAGACGTAGAGGAAGACGCAGAAGAAGACGCAAAGGGAGACGCCGAGCAGCAAGAGGAAACGGCGACTGCCGAGTAAGAATTATTGGGTCGTTCGACACAAAAATACATAAATATAAATTATGGAGTTAGCACTCCAATGGTAACGCAGGGTAATTAGTTAAATGGTTGTAGATCAAAGCGAATTCGAATCTTTTGGATTTTGGTTTTCCAGTTACATGGTTGATTTTGCCATGCTAGCATTGTTTATGCTGGTTGGCTGGGCGATTTTAGCGTTTGCATTAGCAGCTATTCGTAACAGTCCCGTCCGCGCGGCTAAGATGATTGCGGGCACGATCAAGCGGGCGTTCATTGTTGATTTTCCGCGGACCTCGATTCGCCGTACTATGGCAATGTCACGTTTGGCGATTCAGGAAGCGATTCGTAATAAAGTACTTATCATTTTTGCGCTATTTGTTGCCTTGCTGTTGTGTGCCGGATGGTTTCTGGATGTTGAAAATGACCATCCCGCTCGGCTATATCTGGGATTCGTTTTATCGGCGAGCACTTATTTGTTGTTAGCACTTGCTATGTTCCTCAGTGCATTTAGCATCCCGAATGATATTAAAAATCGTACGATCTATACGATCACGACGAAGCCGGTTCGAGCGCATGAAATATTTTTAGGTCGTGTGTTTGGATTTGCAGCCGTGGGTACATTGCTGTTGGTTTTAATGGCATCGGTGAGTTATGGATTTGTTGTACGTGGTTTGAGTCATGAACATGTGATCGACAAAACGGCGATTGAGTGGGATACATCAACGGGGTTAGGCACCGGCAAGACTTCGGTAGACGCTTATCATCGGCATGATTTTACGATCAATAAAAATTTGCAGAAAGACGATGGCAGCGATGTTCTAGTCGGCACGACTGAACTAGCCAAAGGGCATTCGCATAATATCTATTGGCGGGATGGCGAATATATCGTTGGACCACCGACAGGTGACTTGCTTGCACGAGTGCCAGTCTATGGCGTCTTGAGTTTCTTGAATCGCTATGGGCAGCCGAGTGAAGACGGCGGATTAAATGTCGGTAAAGAGTGGACCTATCGCTCTTACATCGAAGGCAATACGCTGAACACCGCTATTTGGGAATTTGAGAACCTGACCTCAGAGATGTTTGTTACAAGCGACAGTGCAGAAGGTGTATTTCCGCTGGAATTGAACTTGCGTGTGTTCAGGTCGACCAAAGGGAAAATCGAAAGTCGTATTCGCGGCGAGATTATGTTGGTAAATCCGGAAGAGACATTGGCCAAGGAACAACGCTTCAGTGCCCCTATCCCTTTTGAAGCAGATGAGTTTGTAACCACACAAGTCAATATAAAATTCAGCGACATCCGTCGTCAAAATTCAGTGACAGGGGAATTAGAAAATATAGACCTGTTTAAAGACTTAATTGATAATGGAAAACTACAAGTCCATATCCGCTGTAAGGATCACGCACAGTTTTTTGGGATGGCTCAGGCCGACGTGTATATTCGAGCTCCGGAAGGTTCGTTTGAAGCCAATCTCATTAAATGCTATCTAGGTATTTGGATGCAGATGTTACTGGTAATTCTGCTAGGTGTGTTCTTTAGCACATTCTTAAACGGTATTGTTGCGTTGATTTCATCAGTCGCGATTGTCGCGATGGGGATGTTTGCCGGATTTATTGGCGACATTCAAACGGGTGAAGCCCCAGGTGGTGGGCCGATCGAGTCGATCGTGCGAAACATTACGCAACAGGGTGCTACCTTGGAATTAGAAATGGGTGATACAGCGATTGAAGTTATCAAATCGCTTGATGGATTCTATCTGAACACCATGGAGAGCTTGGCAAAACTAGCTCCAGATTTTTCAAAATTTAATATGTCGTCGAAAGTTGCTTATGGGTATGACATTCATATAAACTTGGTATTAAGACAATTGGTCACCACCATGGTTTACTTCTTTGTATTGGTGCTGGCCGGTTACTTTATTCTCACATCGCGGGAGATTGCAGCGTGAACCTAAACTCGACATTTAAACGTAAAGTTGCCTATATCACTGGCATCGTTCTACTGCTGTTCCCTTTGTTTTTCTTAGGGCAACCGGCAACGAGTGGCCGCAATGGCAACGGTGAGGTCGGCGGTAAGTTAGCACAATTGCGAGCGGAAAGTGAGTTGGCGCAATCGAATTTGGGTGAGATCAATCCCGTAAGTTCGTCAATGCAGTTGGCAACGTTCGGTCTTCGCCCAGTGGCAGTCATCATTCTTTGGGAAAAAGCGACCAAGTTCCAAAAGATGGAAGACTACGATAACGTAACGGCGACGATTAATCAGATCTCGAAGCTGCAGCCAAACTTCATTTCCATCTGGAAATTTCAAGCACACAATCTTGCCTATAACATCTCAGTTGATTTCGATAATTATCGACACCGATATCAATGGGTTCGCCGCGGGATACAATTCTTGATGGAGGGTACTCGCTATAACTCTCGCAACGCTAAGCTTGTTCAGGAAGTAGCGTTTTATACAGGCTCAAAAATTGGCTATTCGGACGAAAAGGTTCAGTTCCGTAGTCTCTTCTCAGAAGATGAAATGTTTCATGGTCAGATGTCTGATGAAGGCATTGATTTGGCTTCAAACCGAGCACTAGGCGCTAACGGAAAGCCAGATAATTGGAAGGCGAGTTACCTGTGGTACGAAAAGAGTGAAAACGTTGCCAGTATGAACGAACACAACGTGCACAGCGACCCGATCCGATTTTTTGAGAAAAAACCACAGGCGTTGGTTTATTATGCGATGGCGCTGGAGGACGACGGTTATTTAGATGCGGAAGCACAACAAGCGTTTGCGGCTGCTCATGCAGCGTTAATCAGGTTAGGCAATAGAGACTTGGCGACGCAGTTTGGTTTTAATGTGCGATTGAATCAATTTGGTGAGTTCCAACAGAATTTACGGAAATTAAAAGACAAAATGGACGCGTTGGCTCCGGAATTGCGACAAGAGTTGATAGACGCACGTTTCGCTGGGCTCAGTAAACCGCAGCAAGATGCTTATAACATGGAAGTGGGATTACGTTCGGAGTATCACCGTCAGTTAGCGAATGAAGCGACCCAAGCTTTGATAATCCCTGAAATAGAGATTGCTGAATCGATGCCTGAAGCAGTTCGCAATCAGGCACGCCGCATTGCGATGGCTGCCGAGGAAGCTGCGATGAAAGTGGACGGCATCCACTATATGCGTGAGATGATCAACTATGATTACTGGCTCAAGCGTTGCGAAATGGAGCAGATGACATTAGCGATCACGGCCCGTAAAACGGTACAAGAAGCGGATGATTTGTTTGCCAAAGCGAGACTAGAAGAAGCACGTAAGTTGTATGAGATCGCTTGGGTAGATTGGCGGAAAATATTTGACAAGTACCCATCGATGATTACACGTGACACGGGTCAGAACTTGGAATCTTCCATCTCGAATTACATGGAATTGCTACAGCAATTTGATGAGGAGCTACCAGAGGATTTTATATTACAGAACCTGGTGGCTACATTGGAATTTGCTCCCAAAAACCGTCCCGCTCCGAATATCCAGTTCCCTTCTCCCTCGCAACCGAACCGTATCAAGGGTACTGTGCCCAATACGGATTATTTGGACCAGTAGGCGAGTTAGGGTGAAAGTCCGTTTTTGCACCTTCGACCACGTATGTGAAAATGGCCACCTCTAGCGTATGCACGTAAGGGCCCAGCTATTTGAGAACTTTTAATGCTTGGTAGTGCGACCGCACCGTTTCCAAGAATTTAGCTCGCGGTTCGATCGGTTGGTAAACAGCACGCATTACCATTTGATATCGCTTGCCAACTTCGTAATTCTCCACGATGAATTGAAAATCCCAGGCTGGATTACCCTGTCCGCCACCAGACGGTGACTGAGTGATGCGGATGTTGTCGCTGGGGCGGAAAATTTGTGCAAAACCCATGTTGTTGCTAACGCCATAATACCAAGGGTCACTATAGCGGTGATCCGAGTGCCCAAAAACGAGTGACAATGGAAAGTCTTCATCGTGTACCAATTGTCTACGGTCCTGCAGCGAGCGATGCGTTGCCTTGAGACCATGTCCTTTTGTGACGCCACGAATTATTGTCGGTGGTGGTAACTTGATTTCCTCGAGTCGGTCACCAATATTGGGCCACCCCGGAAAATGAATGTCTAGCGATTCAGGTTGGTGAATGTAACTCGCCCAAAACAAACCAATATAACCATTAGAAAAAGTATCTTTGCGGGCAATACACTCCAACGTCATTTGAATAACGCCATCTGGTAACAACTCGTATCGCAAGCAACTTTCTAGTTGAAAGTGTGGCGTCGGCGGTTGGTATAAGTCGACGCAATGCTTGTTGATCAATCGTAATTCCATTGGGGCACGTCGTGGTTCGAACAAGATGTCACGTGATTGTGTAGTACCATCATGAATATGTTCGTAGTTGATACCAGCGTAATTTGGCACAAACAGGTTTGCTTGATGTCGGGAGTGACGTAGTTGGGCAATGCCACTATAACCCGCGCGATGACCAGGTAATTGTTCATCGTCCACGGCTTGGTTTGTAACGACCGTCATTTCCACATTCTGTCTCTTAAGGACAGCATAGGCACTTGTGGATTTTGTCCAATCACCTTTTTCTTGACTCAGCGAAGTGCGTGGAGGCGGGTCTTTGGCTGAGGTGGCGACAGGCAAACTAATTAACAGAAAAAGAAGTACAGCTGTTGGATATTTCATCGGTAGTTCACACGTCTTTTGGGAAGGGACTATTGTTGACTTAAGTATCCGGCACTGGACTGAAAATATCGCTGGCGACGGTTTTGGGTTAACGCTTGAGATTCTGATTGTTGTTGTTGCAGGTCATCTACGTTGGCTTGGCATCGTCGACACCCGTTGATTTCAAGATGCGTTTTTACAAAGGCTTTTTGATCTGGTGGCATGATGCCGAGTAGAAAATTTCCCAAGTCTTCACGGTTAGGACAACTGACATGGTGGCTCTGCCAAATAGCGCCGAGTGAATGGTTTCCCGCATCGGTGTTTGCTCGTAGGGCCGTCAAGCGATTAAGTAGATCGGGGTCAGCGCGTAATTCGCGTTCAATGTCTGTCATCCGCCCAGCTTCTAAATCCTCATCCAGATAAGCAAATAATTCCGCATCACTAAACATGATTGGTGTCCTCCGTGGAGTTTGGGTCATTAAGCTCGGGGAAAATATCTTTATTGAGCCCTTGCTTGCGCATCTGTTTCTTTATTGTTTCGATGAACTCAAATTTAGTGCTAGCCACAACTTGTTGGCTAATTTCTAGTTTGTCTGCAATATCCTTGTTCTTCATACCGCGTAAAAATAGCAACTCCAAGGTGCTAATCTTGAGCCAGTTCTGTTGAGTTTTATAGGAGTGAATAAGCTGGCCGATGATTTCGGCAAGTACATCCGTTTCAATTCCCATCCGTTCTTGGCTGCGGAAAATAGCGGATGGTTTGCGGTTTCCCCCCACTAATGGTATCGCACCATTGGAAGAGTTATTCATGTTGATTGGAATTGTTGGACGACGACCTTCTCTTCGTAGATGATCAGTTAGTTTAAAAGCGCAGATCGTAAACAAGAATCCCTGAATGGGCCGACTGTCATCGAAATTCGGGATGCTCGTGAGAAAACCGATGAACGTCTCTTGAACAATATCCTCAACGGCACTGGCTTGTATCAGTCGTCGCCTGGCGAAAGCGGTAAGCCGGCCCTCGTAGGTATCAATTAGGGTTTGCCAAGCGTCTTCACTGCCAGCGCGAATTTGTTGGACAAGTAGTTTATCTGGTGACGTCATACGAACCCTTGAAACAAAACAACTTCCTTTACTGAGATTTTAATCAAGTAATGCGTCGCTGTACAATCAAAACATGAATTAGAAATAGTTGGTGGCCAAGAATGCCAACGCGGAAACGCTAGTCGTCCATGTGGTGATATTGAAGAAAAGCCGTTTTGTTGATGACGTTTTCTGCGCTATCATGATTTGATTTCCACGGAAGACGAGCAATGTAAGAACAGTTGTACCCGCTACGGCACAGAATTTAATTAATCGCTGTAGAATATGAGAGTCACGCCATGCTTGCTGCATTTGCAGGTGCTGTTGGGACACATCAACGACAGTAAACAATCGATATTGCGTGATATCCGAAGGTCTTCCGTCGATCACGGGCGTATATTCTGCCACGTAAACGTGCGACTCCAATAAGGAATGACGGGGATCCAAGTTCAGTCCTTGAGCATAGAAGAACTCGATAGCCAGAGGGCCCGATGTAATGTCGCTAGCCGCAGTGGTTATTAATTTGGTTGTCTGTTGTTCGAGTTCTAAAATCGCAGTGGTGAATTCGACTTTGGCTGTCGTTTCTATTCGCCGAGCGTAGCGATTATTGATTGGCAATACGAGTTGTGGTTGTTCAACGATCGCTCCTTTTTCTTGCGTGGCGAGATCAAAATCATAGAAAGTGGAACCAGCGGGGATAGTACTGGCCGGGTTTGTTGCTTTGTGTCGTTCTGTTATCGCACGATTGCCGTCGGTTAAACTTGGTGCAGGCGTGAATGAAGTGGCAACGAGCACCAAGGCGAGGAGGATCGGTGACGCCATCAGCACTAGGTGAACGCGCATCACGTTATTCGGTGTTATTGACGGTTGGTTGTTATTCATGATACTACTCTTACCTTTGGCCAAGTCGAATCCCGCTCGCTATTCGCTTAAACTCTTTACGCTGGGCTCTGCTGATTTGTGGTGCACTGAATTGGATTGCGAGTACGGTGGCGGCCATGATGGCAGGCATCCAAGGCTGGGGTGCAACAGGAATCAACCACGCTACGAGTGCGACCATCAACGCACTGATGACGTCCATCCGAAAAGTACGCATGGGACTAGCTTGTTTCCACCAACGGCATGCTGCAAACAAAATAGCGACGAAAACAACATAGTGCTGATAGACAGGCGCCGACTGACCACCTAGCCGCCAATCTTTGCCGGCTTGCCATTGTTCCAACACCCACGGAAACCAGGCATTTTCAGTGTGTAGGTCCATGAGATCGAGTTGCAGAAAGTTAGCGAGGCTAAACATAAACAGCCCTAGCGCAGCGCCTGCAGGGAACATCAAAAATCGCTTTACGGTGTTGTTCTCCAGATCCGTCTCCCAGTATTTACTGATGCTCAACACAGTCCAACTGCTGACTGTAATGACAGATGTAATCCAAGCGTACCATTGCAATATTTCAACTGAGGAAAATGACGAGGCGTGAGTTGAAAGCGACAATATCACAAACCCGAAAGCCAATGCGGCGATCAGGGACTTGACCAGCGACGAAGTGAGTTCCGTGATCAAGTCGCTAGGAGAGCGCAGTGATAAGTGCTCAATCGCAATGTCCTTCCAGTGTCGTGCGGAAACTGGCGGATGTACTATTGGAGGAACATAGGGAGGTGATATTGGATGCACGGGACGTTCCGTGGTCGGGGTAACGGCACCAATCGATTCCTTTCCACTGAGATCGATTGGAGGCAGTTTTGGGTTATCAACCGTTTCTAGGTCTTCCGGCAATTGCGGCCGTTGAACATCGCCAACATTTTCATAGTTGGGTGGTGGAATGTCGCGTAACATATCGACGGCATGCGGATATCTTTTTGCTTTGTCTTTTTGTAGTGCCTTCTCGATCGCTTTTCTAAATTCCAGCGGAATGCTCGAAAGATCGGGCTTAGCGGTGAGTTGTTTCACCAATATTTCCTGATCGGTTTCACCTGTAAAAGGCACATCGCCAGTCAGTAATTCGAATAGCATGATCCCTAGAGCATAGACATCAATTTCGCGGCCGTAATTGCCGTCGCCAATTTCCGGTGCCATGTAGTGGAGTGTGCCAATACTGCGAGTATGCCCGCCACGTTGACTGCTAGAGATGAATTTGGATAAACCATAATCACCAACTTTGACATACCCATCACTAATAAAAACATTGCCAGGTTTCAAGTCGCGGTGGACAATGCCTTTGTTGTGTAGATACTCAACGCCACTGGCAATACTATAAAACCAAGCAGCGGCATCATCGGTGCTAAGGCCGGTTGTGTTTTTTTCAAGAATATGCCGTAAGCTATTGCCCGCCATAAATTCCATGATGATCCAAGTATCATCATCGACACCTTCTTTAATATCGAACAGTGTCACTAAATTCGCATGGCTGACATTTAAGACTAGATGATCTCCCCGTTGTTCTCCTGTCGGGTCGTCAGCTTCAGCCTGGCTGACAGCCGCATGCACGTGTTTCAGGGCGACTTCTTTTCCCCTGTCACTGATGGCGAAGTAGACTTCACCAAAACCACCTCTGCCCAAGCCACGCTTGATCGTATAACCATCAAGTGGTCGATCGCCGCTGGAGTAGGTGAATTTCATGGTTTCAATCCTGCAATAGGAGTTCGCATTGCTGGGGGTTAACTGATAGGTTAATGGTCACTTATGTGTTTTGTCTAGATTCCTAATCGAGTTTCTGCAACGCTTCGATGCCGAGCGAAATGTATTCGCTTTTTATTTTCGAACCGAGGAAAATAGGACCTGTGGTTTGTTCGTGTTTATCATCCATGTCGATCGGTTGGTCGGAGCGGCAATCGACGCCTTCTTCGCTGCGATACAACACGATTTGATGTTCATCATACGGGTAAACAACATGATCATGGTCACGATTACCAATAATGAGTGAATCGGCCATAAGTAGAATGCCATCGGTCCGTGGGTGTGTACGGTGGCCGTTTGTGAACTCTAGTTTTGCCGTTGCGCTGAGCGGGTGGGGTTTGCGAAACAGTAGTTCCACTTTGCCGATCTGAATTTGATCGCCGTCGTGTAGTGGCGTTTCGGTCGTTGTTTCGCTGCCACGAACCTGCACTTTTGAAATGGGTTCTAGGATATACTGGTCACCGACTCGACGAATCCTAGCATGGTTCCGCGACACATCGGCCAGCAGGGGAATATCGACTGTCGATCCGGCGATGGCTTGCCCCAAAGTAACAACATCCTGCAGGCATACTAAGTAGCCGCCGACGGCGTCGACCCAGAGGATAAATCGCTGAGTGTGAGTGATCGGTTTCATGATGCGATCCTGGGCAAAATGTTGCTCATCAAGTGTTATCTTGGGAGCGGTTTGTGATAGTGCGTTTTGCATGGCTTTGTTAGTTAATGAGGTCTTATTTACTATACTCTTGATTACGACACTTTGGTTTACGTTCGGAAGATATTAGAGTCATCGTATTGTATGGGCATGGAGTTTCATTGCATCCGCGCAAGAATGGAGCTCACACAAAGGATGTGTGAGCTCCGATTCGGGAGCGATCAACACTAGTTTTTAACCACTTGTGTTGAAACTTCGTCACTACCATCGTTGTTTCCAAAGTAGTTCGTGATTTCATCCATCAGATCTACTTGGGATTCGCTATCCTGAACTGGGATGCGATCAAACGAGCGGCTTTCCGAGTTGGCCATACGTTCTTCGGCACTTAGACGAGAATCGATTTCATCAATCAATTTAGACGTCTTAGCGAGCTGGCTGTCATCGAAAACAAATTGGCTGCTCGATTTAGCAACTTCAATCATGCGATTGCGAGCTGCTAAATTATCAATTTGCACGCGCAGTTTACGCTGCACACCTTGCATGTCTGCCAACTTGTTACGGGCAGTGTTAAGATTACTCATACGTGCTGTGAGCAGTCTCTTGAGGTTCTGCAAAGTCGATTCGTCGGTTTTGTATTCTTCAAACCGAGTTTTCAAATCTCGTTTTACCTCTTTAGCAGTGTAAGCATTTCCGGTGTAGACAAAGGTCTCGCTACCAGAGGCCAGGTCCGAATTGAGCCGGACGATGGCTTTTTCGTCAGTCGATAACTTTGTTCCAAACTCTTGAATGTGCTCTTCAAGCTTTTCGATTTCGACTTCTTCTCCAGTGATCAACTCCATGTTTTTACGAACTTCGGGAGTGATCTCAGAGATATGTTGTCGAGCTCGTTCTAGTTCAAAGTTCACAGGAACTGAGCTTTTAACGGAATCGCGAACACTGGCAACCGATGTGGTTAGATAGCTGGTTGCGTCGCTACCAAAGAGGAGGGCCAAAAGCAATAATACTGCAGTGGCACCACCTCCAAAATATAATATTCTTTTCTTCATGACTTGATGTCCTTTCATAAGACATTTTGATTGAGGGGCCATTGATTTTGGCCCGTTGGTGCTTTCCGAAGCATTTTAAGTTTTAAGAACCACGGTGGCTCAAAACGTGGCCGAAAATCGTTTTCTGCCAACCTTTACCAAACTGTTCGCAACGCGAGTAAAAATATTGGCGGCGACAGCGAAAAAATCGGAAAAAAATTGGCAGATGCGGTATTTCACTACAAAAATAGGTGTTATTCATTATTTACGAACATCGTAGTCCGACATTGTTGCTCTATAATCAAACTACAGCGAGTTCGCCATACTGCTTGGATATTCCCAATGTTTGAGATCGAGATATGAACCAAAATTCTAGGACAATTCGCAAAAATCTGTTCGTAGCAACAGTTGGAGCATGGATTATTATGTGCCTGAGTTCTGCAGTACTCGTGGCTCAAGATGCACCACCGTCGGCGGAGCAGGCGAAAATTGTGGCATTGATAGAACAACTGGGATCGGAGTCGTTCCAAATCAGGGAACAAGCTCAAACGCAGCTACTAGCAACAGGCCTAGCCGCTCAGGAGGAACTAAGCAAAGCACTGAAAAGCGCTGATTTAGAGATACGATTTCGCGTTCGGCGTATATATGTTCAATTGCTGCAGATGGATTTTCAACGACGTCTGACATTATTTATCAACGATGTTGATGGCAAGTTGGAGCATGATTTGCCAGCTTGGAAAATTTATCGAGAAAAAGTTGGCAGCAGCTTGGCACACCGTAAGTTGTTTGCTTCGATGGTTCGAGTTGAAGCGCCGTTTCTGATAGCACTTGAAACGAAAACCGATATTTACTCGACGCTTAACAACCGCTTAAAAGACTTGCAACCCTATGGTACTACGCCGAGTAACGGCCCTAAGGTTGCGCGGCTGGAAAGCATCGCTGCTATTCTGCTCGCGTCAACTCAATTAGATAGCACACAGCTTAATCGAATCATTTCGCCGATGTATAACTTGTTGAATTTCCAAGAAACTAAGAATGGCATACGAGGCGGCGATAACTCCGGAATTATTAAAGGCATGATAGCCACGTATATTGAACAAAATATCGAAACGGCTAATAGCCAGTTACCGTTGACGTTAGTGCTGGAATATGGATTTGAAGAAGTTGGTTTACGAATAGGCCGCAAACTGATTGCTGATTCTAAGATGTCTTCACTTGTACGAGAGTATGCAGCAATCTGCTTAGTCCGTTTTGGAACTGCTGCTGAGATTCCCAAGTTATTACCAATGTTAACGGAAGAGAGTGTCATCCATTCATGGAGTACATCACAAGCCAAAGGGAAGATCATCAAGACTCAAGTTCGCGATGCGATTTTGGTTTTGCTATTACATCAGACGAAGCAAGACGCTGCGGATTATGGCTTCAGATTTGTACAGCCTAATCCCATTACGGTTTTCCGTGTTTATTCCGCGGGATTCATTGAAGATGCCGAGCGTGAAGCGGCGCATTCCCGCTGGGAAAAATGGTGGGATGAAAATAAAGAAACGGTTCTCAAGTCATCCGTAGTGGAAGAAAAATAACACTCGTGGCCAACATAGATTTTTCCGCGAAATTGCGAGATGCAGTTGAGTCGATTTATTGTTATTGCATCGATAGATCAGTTCGATTTGTATTGGCAGAAAGCTGCACGTCAGGTTTAGCGGCAGCTGTACTTGGCCGCAAAGCGGGTATCTCAGCGTATTTTTGCGGTTCGTTAGTAACTTATCGCAACAAATCCAAACAGAATTGGCTGGACGTCGATCCGGGTTGTTTACAAGACGACGGTCCAGTTAGCGAAGTCGTGGCGAAAGCGATGGCCGCCGCCGCGTTGACGAAAACCGAGGAAGCAGATGTGGCAATCTCTATTACGGGACATCTCGGACCCGACGCGCCTCCGGAGCTTGATGGATTAGTCATTATTGGTATTTCGATTCGCAATGAGGACGGAAATGCATCGACCGTTTCGCATTCGTTTCGCCTGAATAGCAAATCCCGCGAGCAACGGCAACAGGAAGCGGCGTTGTTGGTCCTGCAGGTGTTAGCTCGTACCCTACAGCTATTTAACTCAATAGCAGAAGTGCTGTCCGCCAAGAGATCGTGGGCCCAATTAGGGGACGGTGACGTGCAGACGGTTTTTCCTGGTTCGTTTGATCCCTGGCACGCAGGTCACGTCGCTATAGCGCATTATGTAGAAGATAAATATGGACATGGACCTTTCTATGAGCTGTCTATTAATAATGTGGACAAGACGCAAGTGCAACAGTATGCCGCGCGGATCCGCACATTACCATTTTGTTTTTCGGAAAAATTAATAATTTCCCAAGCAGCGACGTTTGTGGAGAAGGCCCGCCTTTATGGGGGTGTTCAATTCATAACGGGCGTAGATACTATCGCGAGGATCGGTGACAGTCGATACTATGGTGGCAAAGAAGATGCCGCTGGCAGCGATGAGCAGAGGGATTTAGCTTTACAAGAGTTGAGTGATCGTGGATGTCGATTTATTGTCTTTGGTCGTGAGATGAGTAATGATTTTCAAACGGGTGCTGGAGATGTCAAAATCTATAGGGAGTTGGAGCAGTTAGAATTGCCACCGCTGCTGCAGCAGATGTGCGAGGGAGTCCCAGAAAGTGAATTTCGATATGATCAATCGTCAAGAGATTTACGCCAAAGGAATGAGACAAGTTGACGACTGATACACCTCATGCGGATCCGATTTCGACTGAGCAATATACGAAAGGGTTCATTTTGGGATCTATTTCGTCGGTTGCCTATTCTACAGCAAATATTTTTCTGCGATCGGTTGATCATTGTGATGCTGTGTGGGTAACGTGTGTAAAAGCGATGCCGACATTTGCCGTCATGGTTCCTTGGCTATTGATCCGCTATTGCAACGGGCATCGGAAAATGCCGTCATTAAAAGCGATTACGGTTTTGAGCTTGGTGGCAGTCGTTACCCATTTGTTTGGCAATGTAGGCTTCCAGTTGTCGCTAGATAAAATCGGCATTGGCATTGCTGTTCCGCTTTGTTTAGGCATGGCAATTATAAGTGGCGCCGTTATCGATGGCCTGTTTATGGACGCTAAACCCAGCGGACGTACGATAGTGTCCATGTGTTTTTTGATTGTGGCAGTTATCGTTTTATCGTTCGGTGGCGAAACAGCATTCGAAGCGTTGAAAGATGAAAGCACGGCAGTCGACGTCTCTCGGTCTTTATTGGGATTGGGAATCGTATCGGTTGTTGTTGCGGGGATTATCTACGGTGCATTTGGTGCGGTGATTAAAACTGCTTGCCGTCGAGGCATATCTCAACCGATGATTATGTTGATTATTTCTGCCGCTGGAATTCTGTTCTTGCTTGCCCTTAGTTACCAACGGGACGTGTTCGTTGCTCCGAAAAACCTAGATGCTTGGAATATCGGTGGGATGTTATTGGCTGGGTTGTGCAATACGATTGCCTTTGTTGCCCTAGTGGCCGCATTGCAGTTGTTACCGGTGACCAATGTCAATTTATTTAACGCTTCCCAAGCAGCATTTGGTGCGATTGCTGGGGTTTTAATTTTCGCTGAACCGGCATCGCTATGGATGATTGCAGGTATCCTGCTGACAGTTGTCGGTATGATGATCATGAAACGTAAATAAACCACTGTCTTCCGCAATAAACGGCAATGACATCAAGGAGACATGTCGATTAAACTGTTTACTAAGAAGTTACAAAAAGATTGATTGGAATTGTGTAAACGATGACAACAGCGTGTGAAAGTTCAACAACAACTCGTCGACTCTACTTAGGTATCGACGTAGGAGGAACCGGCATCAAATTGGGTGTTGTCGATGATTCAGGTACTGCGCTGGGACACGCACAAATTGACACCGAGCACGAGCGAGGTGCTGCTGACGGAGTAAGTCGCATCTTGGCTGCCGCCAAGGGTATCGTTGATGAATTGAATTTAAGTTGGGATAATATTGATGCAGTCGGTATTGGCACACCGGGAACGATGGATATCCGAGCAGGTCGGTTGTTGCACATGCCCAACATGAGCGGTTGGGATGAGTTTCCAATACGATCCTATTTAGAAGAACAAGCTGGCAAGCCGGTTGTTTTTATGAACGACGGCACAGCGGCTGCATATGGTGAATTTTGGGCTGGTCGCGGGAAGGAGTGCAGTAGTATTGTCATGTTGACTCTTGGCACAGGCGTTGGCGGCGGGATAATAATCTCGGGCCGTTCGCTTGACGGTGAACATAGCCATGGCAGTGAATGTGGCCATATTATTATTGATGGCAGCCCAAACGCGCGGCGCTGTCCCTGTGGCCAATTGGGACATCTCGAAGCATACGTCAGCGCGAGGAGTGTTGCTCAACGAACGTTAGAGGGATTACGCGACGGCGCCGAATCATCGCTAACAGAATTCCTAGAAAACGAAGCGGCGTTATCCGCCTTTACAGTGTTCGAGCATGCTCAATCCAAGGATGCCTATGCGATTCGTGTCATTGAGGAAACGGCGGTTTACTTGTCTATTGGGATTACTTCGATCATGCACATCCTTGACCCCGACATGGTGATTTTAGGTGGTGCCATGAATTTTGGGGCTCACGAAATGGAATCGGGGCGAATGTTTATTACGACGATTCGCGAGAAGGTTACCGCGGCTACTTTTCCCGTGTTAGCAGAACAGACGATTATTGATTTTGCGAGTTTAGGAAACCACTGTGGCTTTATTGGTGCAGCGGGCATAGCGCGGGCGCAATTCGGGACCACGGATTGATACGATCGAATTGACAAAAAACTAACACACAATTAAGACGGACATTATGGATTGTCGCAACATTAGAAACTTTAGCATCATCGCTCACATCGATCATGGTAAGAGTACGCTTGCTGATCGGATCTTGGAACATACCGGGACGGTTGATCAACGTGAACTCAAAGACCAGATGCTTGATGATATGGAGCTTGAGCGGGCGCGTGGTATTACGATTAAGGCTCGCAGTGTGAGTCTAAAATATTGCTTTAAGGGAACAGACTATCAGCTCAACTTAATCGACACTCCGGGACATGTTGACTTTCAGTACGAGGTCTCGCGGGCATTAACTTGTTGCGAAGGTGCCTTATTATTAGTGGATGCTTTTCAGGGTGTCGAAGCACAAACGGTAGCCAACGCTTATAGTGCAATTGAGCACGATTTGACCATCATTCCGGTCATTAATAAAATCGATTTGGATTACGCTCGAATCGATGAGGTGACGGAAGAGATCGAACAGCAATTTGGGCTCGGTGCGGATGAAATTCAATGCGTAAGCGCCAAAGAAGGCATTGGCATAGCAGGATTGCTCGAGTCCATAATCAACACGATTCCTCCGCCTAAAGGTGGCCTGGAAGCGGAGTTGCAGGCAATGGTCTTTGATTCTCATTACGATGAATTTCGCGGAGCTATTACCTACATCCGTATTATGAATGGCTCGATTCGTAAGGGCGACAAGATTACGTTCATGCGAGCATCGTCATCTCACGAGGTCATAGAAATTGGGCAGTTTGTACCACAGCCGCAAGCTTGTGAAAGTTTAGGTGCCGGCCAAGTTGGATATGTGATATGTAATATCAAGTCGTTAGAAATGATTCATGTTGGTGATACGTTGTGCCAACATAATTCCGATGTCGAGCCGCTGCAAGGTTATCAAGAGCCGAAGCGCATGGTGTACTGCGGATTATATCCGTCAGATGGACAGGATTTCAAAGAGCTGCGAGACGCCCTAGGCCGGTTAAAAATAAATGATCCAAGTTTCGTATTTGAGCCCGAGACGAGCAAAGCATTAGGCTTTGGTTTTCGATGTGGTTTCTTGGGACTGTTGCATATGGAAATTGTGCAACAACGATTGGAGCAAGAGTCCGATGTGGATCTTATCCAAACGGCGCCGAATGTGACTTATGAACTGACTACGAAAAAAGGTGAAGAGCTGGTTATTCATCGTCCTCAAGAAGTTCCGGATAGTGGTGAAATCGAAGAATTCCGGCAACCAATCGTGCGTGTGAATTTCATTGCGCCGGCTGAGTACATTGGTGCGATCATGAAATTGTGTAACGACCGCCGCGGAGTTCAGCAATCACAAGAGTATCTGTCGACGACGCGGATGATGTTGACTTACGACTTGCCCTTGGCCGAAGTTATTTATGACTTACATGACAAACTGAAAAGTGCAACTCGCGGTTATGGAACGATGGACTATGAACTATTAGGATATTACCCCGCAGATTTAGTGCGGATGGATATTTTGGTTAATGGAAACCGTGTGGATGCCTTGAGCATTATTTGTGATCGCATCGATTCACAACGGCGGGGCAGAGCTGTTTGCAAAAAACTGAAAATCGAAATCAACCGTCACATGTTCGAAGTGGCGGTACAGGCAGCTATTGGCGCTAAGGTGATTGCTCGCGAGACCGTAAGGGCATTACGAAAGAATGTTACAGCTAAGTGCTATGGTGGTGATATTTCTCGTAAAAAGAAACTATGGGCAAAACAAAAAGAAGGCAAGAAACGGATGAAAAGTGTGGGGAGTGTTGATATTCCTCAAAAGGCCTTCATGGCAGTATTGGAAACGGGACAGGACCAGAAATAAACGTGGATAAACAACCGCATCACATCAAAGGGGTCACCGTGCTGTGCCTCGTGATTGTTGCTACCGGTGGAGCTATCGGTTGGTTGTTATCACGCTCTGCTGAAGTAGTGGAAGTGCATACGATTCGCCCAATTGCGTCGGGGAGCATGGCCAACGCTGCCCCAGGACCCCATCTACAAATCCAGTGTCACGATTGCGGTATTGAATATCGCTGCGATATAAAGACTGTCGGCGAAGACCATCTACCGGTTTGCTATAATTGCGGTGCGATGAACTCGATTGAGGGCCTTCGCGGTCACACCGGTCAAGTTGCGTATACAGCAGGCGACATCCGGCGGTGGTCGAAGGTTGTCTTTACCGCTCCGGTATCAGCGGACGAACAAGGAATGTTGCTAAAACGCATCGTAGCTTTACCGGGTGAGCAATTGGGATTCGTGGATGGCGACTTGTGGATCAATGGAGCGCGATACCAAAAATCCTTGCAAGAGTTTGATTTATTGCAGGTCCCTGTTTTTGACAGCCAACACTGCCCGCGAGATTCGCAGCATTCATTTCTGGGTCGATTTGCGGTTGCAATGAATGACCAGGCTTGGTTGATCACCACAGCCGGCGAATTTGCATTTGATGCGACCCAAGATAAATCTCAACAATGGCTCGAATATATTCACTGGAATGTTATTGCCGGATTTGTACCTCAAGTGCGACGAGGCTCGGCCGACGCTATTTTAGATTACCATCCCTATAACCAATATATCTCGCGGCCCCAGTTGAATTTCGTTGATGATTATGTCGTGGATCTTTGGGTGACGACCCATACCGCAGCGACATTTCAATTTCGATTATTGGATGTTGACGTGACTGTCGACGGCGAAGGACGTACAGTCAGCGCATCTCAAGGTGCTCGATATTGCGGGCAACAAACGATTGACGAAAAGTCAGTACCAGCGAATCAACCATGGAAAATTCGGGTTGGACGCTTAGATGGCCGAGTCGTTGTACAAATCAATTCACAGCAATGGGCCTTCGATTTTGAACCAACCCCGCCGACGGGCAACTACAACGATGACCGATTGCTGCGACAACGACCGTTTGCTGTCGCAGCCTCCGTGGGAATACTGGATATTCAGCGGATCTTAATTGCTCGAGATATTTATTGGCTAGCACCCAACGGGATGGACGATTCATGGCAGCTTTCAGCCGAGTTGCCGCCGGATAGTTTTTTTCTCGTAGGAGATAATCAGCCCGTCTCGCGAGATTCTCGTCATTGGAATCAAGGCGTCCATCGGTCGCTGATTCAAGGCGTCGTGCAGTAAATGGCCATGCAGCTCGCTACTCTGCCCTCGTTATAAATAGATGGATAGAGTATATTTGCAACCAACGGAACCTTTTCCCTCGGAACGCCGTAGAATGCTCTATACGACCCAGTACAATTTCATTTTCGACTGAGAGATTTTGATAGATGAAGGACAAAAATCAAATTGAGCGATACCGCACGTTGCCTTTGATGCAGTTTCGTGATTTGTTGGAAGGTTTTGCTGCCGCAGTAATTCTGGCCTTTATTTTCCGTGGATTTGTTGCCGAAGCATATGTCATTCCGACCGGATCGATGGCTCATGGTTTACAAGGGCGGCATATGGATCACGAATGCTCCAAGTGTGATTTCCCATATAGATCGGGTGCGAGCGAAGAAAATGACGGCAATGGAGAGATAATTGCAACGACATGTCCCCAGTGTGGATTCATCGATGTTTTAGACAAGGTAAACGAAATAAACGAGCGGTCCTTCTCGGGCGATCGCATTTTGGTTAATAAGTTTGCCTATTCATTTAGTGATCCACAGCGCTGGGATGTGATTGTCTTTAAGTATCCTGCCTCAGCGACCACAAACTACATCAAGCGATTGATCGGGCTGCCTGGTGAGATTGTGCGATTAGCCAACGGCGATGTTTATACGCGGCCCAAGGATAACCTAGATGCGGTCTTCGAAATCGCTCGTAAACCAGTAAACAAGCAGCTCTCGATGATGCAATTGGTGCACGACACCAAATACCGGTCAAAAGCGTTGGATGACGTTATGTGGCCCCAACCGTGGCGAATGGTCGGCGACTACCGCTCACGATATCATCCTAGTGCACAGGAAGGCGTCAGCGGCTATTGGTCCATGTCCGCCGAGGGATTCAAAGCTACGATTGATGGTAGTCGTAAGGAAGAAGCAGTTGGATTGCGATACCATCACACGATCCCAGATTCAACTTTTTGGGTTGATTACAACCAACATCGAGTAAAAGCAAATCAAGTAGAAGAATCAGGCGACGTTGCTCAGGCTCAAAAAATTCGTGATGAGATGAAAGTTCGCTGGTGGCCTCTTCCAAAACTCATCACGGACTCGTATGCATACAATCGAGTGATTAAGGATGATGTATCCTATTTTGGCGAAGGGGTATTTGCGTCGTGGGACACAGCGGCACAACCGGTCGACAACTCGGATGAAGCCAAGCTAGCAGCCTTTATCTCTAATTTTCGTGAGCATTTAGAAGGTGATCAAATCATCGAAGGCCAATCGCGCGATTTGCTAGCACAGCATTTGAAAGTCGAGTGGCCCAATGGAAGTGATCGAGGTAACTATTGGGTCGGTGATTTAACAGTTGAATTCGAAATCAGTGTTACCAATGATACTGGAACGATTGGTTTTGACATTGTGGAATCAGGTGTTTATTACCAAGGCAGCATTGACGTGGCAACTGGCGCACTAACGTTGTCGATTGATAACGGAGACGAATTGTTTGTCGGCGCAGACTCTGAAGTTGCAGCGATCAAAGGCACAACCAATTTAAAAGGGGCTGGTGAATATAAAATCCGGTTTTCAAATGTTGATAATGAATTGCGAGTTTGGCTTGATGGTGAACTAATTGAGTTATCCCAAAAGGCGACATATGTGACTGCTCAAATACTTGGCCCTAAATGGTCCGAGCGCGATCCAGGTGACTTAATGCCTGCGGGAATTAGCTCCCAAGGCGTTGCCATGTCGATTGAAAATGCGCGAGTGTTTCGTGATGGTTATTATATTGCTACTAATCAAGCCAGATTAGAAGTGGGAACGGAATACAACCATTGGTACATGAACGAATTAGAATCTATGCGACAATTGGTAGCTGGTGTCGAACCATTTTGGATGAAAGTGGATGATTGGGATTCGATTACTATCCCGATCGTTAAACTGCAACTGCACTTGGACTTTTTCCAATCATGGAATCAAACGAAATTCTTCACAGACCGCGCGACCGTTGAATTCAAGGTAGTTGAGGAAGAATTTTTACCGATGGGTGATAACAGTCCAGCGAGCAGTGATGGTCGCGGTTGGTATCCGATTCTTGGCAAAAACAGTTTTCATCGTAGCCTTTTAATTGGGGAAGCGCTGATGATTTATTGGCCCCATGCGTGGTATGTCGATTTAGGCGGCCATGCGATTCCGGCAATTCCGAACTTTCCGAAAATCAAGGTAATACAGTAAGATATGCCAGCGGGATAACTTGTTGTTGAACCGGTCACCATCAATTCGGATATGCACATGCCTATTTTGGAAGCTATTAGCTTAGTCAAATCATTTCGTCGCCGGCGAGTGGTCAACGGGATCAGTTTACGTGTCGAGGCGGGCGAGATCATAGGTTTACTCGGCGTGAATGGTGCTGGTAAGACGACGAGTTTCAAGATGATATGTGGTATGTTGCCTCCAGACTCTGGCCAAGTCTTCCTCAACGGGCAGGACGTTACTAATTGGCCGATGTATAAACGATCTCGTGAATGTCGCATGGGTTATTTGGCCCAAGAATCAAGTGTGTTTCAAAACCTGACGGTTGAGCAGAATTTGCTGATGATGATCGAAATGCAAGAAATCAAAGGGAAACGGAAAAAAGAGTTTTGTAATAAACTGCTCGAACGATTTAACATCACTAAAATCCGTAAAACCAAAGCGGGTAAGATATCGGGCGGTGAGCGACGGCGTTTGGAGATTGCGAGATGCTTGGTTTCCAACCCAGAGATCGTAATGTTAGACGAGCCATTTTCGGGCGTTGATCCAATTACAGTGCAGAGCATTCAGGCCACGATTAAATTATTACAAAGCGAGGGCATCTCTATTCTGATTACCGACCACGCCGTTCGTGAAATGCTTGAAATCGTTGATCGCGGGTATATCATTGACGCCGGTAAAGTAATGTTCGAAGGAAAGCCTCAAGATATTTGGAACGACGAAGATGTTCGAAGCAAATATTTGGGTAACATGAAAAAACGCAAAATCGCTTGATGTGCGTCCACGTGATTAACCAAAATTGAAGCGGGTTGAAACCACGCGGACACGTCGTTTAAAACGTGAAGGGGATGTTCCCCAATCGCTCGAGTGTTTCTTGTAACAACGCCTGTTCTGCTTCTTCTCCATCAGCAACATAGGTAACGGAGAATCGCAAATAGCTGCCAGCATTATCCCAAGGCACGGTGACGATCCCATGTTCGGTAATTAAATATTGACAGGCTTCTTCGGCATTAGCAAAAGAGGGTCCACCTTCAACGCCGGTAGGAGCTGGGGTATAAAGGAAATAAGAACCACCGGGCATCGAGCATTGAAACCCACAAGTGCTAAGTGCGGTGACTAGATTGGTCATCCGCCGCCGATATTTCTCGCGGACACTCGGAGCGATGGTCTCATCGTCGAGCGCCGCAGCGGCCGCTTTTTGGATGGCGATGAATTGACCGCTATCACAGTTGTCTTTTACGTCGGCAAACGCCCGAACCAACAAAGGATTCCCACAGACCCAGCCGATTCTCCAGCCGATCATGTCGAAACCTTTGGACATCGAATGAATCTCGACACCGACGTCGCGGGCCCCAGGTGTTTCTAGGAAGCTAGTTGGTTTGCCGGTAAACGTTAACATGATATGGGCGGCGTCTTGGATAACGACGATTTGATGTCGTTTTGCAAATTCAACCACTTCGGCATAAAATGCTGCGTTCGCGAGTTTACCGGTTGGACTATTGGGATAGTTTATTACCAGCAATTTGGCCCGCTGCAAAATATCATCTGGGATGGATTGTAAATCGGGTAAAAAGTCGTTTTCCGCTAGCAGTGGTAATTCATGAACGTCGCCGCCATAGTATTTTGTGTGGGTACCAGCGACCGGATAACCAGGTACGGTCATTAAGGTAACATCGCCTGGGTTAATAAAGCATGCCGGAATCATCGAAAGTGCAGTTTTGGAACCGATGCAGTGGTTTATTTCTGAAGTAGGGTCTAGCTGCACATCAAATTCACGTTGCATGAATCGCGCGACTGCCGCTTTGAATTCTGGAACACCGTTGTCGGCGTACCCTCGGTTTTCGAGTTGATGGATTTCTTCGCCCATGACTTGCCGGACGGATTGTGCGGCAATACTATCGTTTTCCCCGATGCCAAAATCGAGCAATTTACGGTCAGGTTGATCGGCCATCGCTTGTCGTTTTGCCCGTTTTATTTTCTCAAACTTATAGATTTCGGTATCTTTGCCATATTGAATACCACCAATGCGATCGGCAAATAATTGTTGAAAGTAGGGGTCGCTCATGATTAAGTTTCAAGGTAACAAATAAAAGTGACAAAGGGAGAATCGTATATTTACCCTAATGCAAAAAAGACGAATCGACAACCGCTTGGCGATTGATCTGCAAAGCATCAAAAACCGCTACAGCAGATGGCGAGCTTTTATTTCAAGATATTGATTAATGATTGGCGTGGTCATATCTTCGGGAAAGACATCCATCGCAAACGCACCGCGGTGGGTCAGCGTATTTAAAACATCATGCCGCCAATTCAAAATCTGTGCTGCTGCCGCAGCGTTGTAGAGACTCTTTGTCTGCTCGGCCTCATCAAAAATATGATGGTCTCGTAGCATCACGCTAATGGGCAAATGACGTCGTGAAACCGTTTGCATATATTGAACAACTTGCTGAGAATTGACTTCGTCGACGACGTTCGTAATCAAGACAACGAGTGCTCGTTTGTTACAACGGTTCGCCAAATAAAGGAATGCTTCATCGTAGCGCGATTCCACCATACGGGGAAATTGATTAAACGAGGCGTGTAACAATTGATTCATTTGACTCATGCCGGCACGCGGCGGCACAAAGCAGTGAATCTTATCGGAAAAGCAAATCAGTCCGACGGAATCACCTTTGGATAATGCTACGTGGCTGAGCATCAGCATAGAATTCAACGCGTGGTCAACGAAGGTCATGTTGGCAGATTCATTGGTCATCATTCGCCCACAATCAATCAAAAATATGATTCGCTGACTTTGATTGTTTTGATAATCTTGGACGATCAACTTGTTGTGTCGCGCGGTACTACGCCAATTGATATTTCGGTAATGGTCATCGCGGGTATATTCGCGGAGTCGTTCAAATTCGTTGTCTTGCCCGACCTTTCGAGTTCTACGGACGCCCAATAGATTCAAGCGATTGGTCCGAGCTAATAAGGCGTAATGTGAAAGTTGATGCAAGTCCGGATAGACGTGGATTTGAGTTTTTACGGGGACGGTTAAATGCCGCACCCAAAAACCAAAGAGACTGCGACTGCGGACATGGATGCACTGCAAGTTGAATTGTCCGCGTTTCGTTGGTTTGAACGAATATTGGAATTCTTTCGTTTCATGGCCGCCTATGGAAGCCCGAAAAATAGATTCTTCGACTGCGAATGTCTCTGGCAAATCATCCAAAAGTGTTAATCGTAAACGACGAGATGATTCATTTATCATGCGAAACGCGACGTTAGAGTTCTTGACGATGGAAGCTACCTTGTTGTGGTGCCGCTCGGCTCGCAAGGTCGAAGTGGACGGCAAAGTGAATAAGTCTAAAAGCGAGACAACAAGAATTAAAGCGTCAGCCGCTAAAGCGGGTACAAGCCAAGAAGCATCAAACATGATGCCGGCAGTTAGGATGGTTGGAATAAGTAGTACCAGCGGATAGACAGTGTGTGGATAGACTTTACGTCGTGCAACAATAATTAAAGGTATCGTGAGCGCAGCAAGCACCAGCCAAGGAAACATCTGGATGAGCGCCAGTTGTTCCTGTAGTTGTTCGGCTTGTTGCGGAAACGTTTCCAATTGTTTAATCCAAATTGCGAGTGGTTAAAGGTGCTGTTGCTACTGCCGCTGACGGGTTCGATCTATTTGCGAGGCACTTCGACAGTGCGAATCATATCGATAAGTATTTGATCAACTTCTTGGCCTTCGACTTCGGCTTCGGCGGTTAAGATGACTCGGTGTCTTAAAACAGGTAACGTGATTTGTACAACATCATCGGGAATGGCGTAGTCTCTACCCTGGAATGCGGCTAACGTCCGTGCACCCTGCATCAATGCGAGCCCCGCGCGAGGCGAAGCACCCATATAGATTTGAGGCCAATTCCTCGTCATTCGAACAATTCGATTGATGTAATCCACCAACGCATCGTCAATCGTGACCTCGCCATTTTGCTTAATCGCGGCGTTGATTTCCTCCGGTGTTGTTACCGTTTCGATTTCAGTTTGCAATCGATCGGGGATACTTTCTTGCCGACTATGCATTTTCAGAATGTTTGCTTCTTGATCGGCGCTCGGATAATTGACGATTAGTTTCATCATGAACCGGTCGAGCTGAGCTTCTGGCAGGTTATAAGTTCCCTCTTGCTCAACAGGGTTTTGTGTGGCGATGACAATAAATGGCGGCGCGATGGGATAACTAGTGCCATCGACGGTGACACGTTGTTCTTGCATGATTTCTAGTAATGCAGCATGTGTTTTAGCCGGCGCGCGGTTGATTTCATCGGCTAGCAGCAATTGAGTGAAAACGGGGCCCGGATGGAACTTGAATTCCTGCGTTTTCATATTAAAAACAGGTGCTCCCGTGACGTCCGATGGCATTAAGTCAGCGGTAAATTGAATTCGGCCAAAGTCACACCCCAAGGCGTGACCAAGCACTCGCACGAACAACGTCTTCCCCAGACCAGGCACACTTTCAATCAGTACATGGCCGCTGGAGAAAAGCGAAACGAGTGTTCCAAGTACCAACTCATCTTGCCCAATAAATATCTTGCTCACTTGCTCGGTCAATTTGAGAAACAACTTTCGAGTGGCTGTTATTTCACCGGTATTTTCGGTTGTTTCAATAGACATCTTGCCGATGGACTTTTCGATTTCCGCGTCCATTACTGCTGCGGGCGGCGCCATCGAGACGGCTGGTGTGGCGACTACAGGTGCCATCGGCTGGGGTGTGATTGCCATGGCCTGGGGTGAATTAGGCATGGGGATCACCGTTTGGCAACTGGGACATTGCACTTGAGGTCCCGCAAATGTTGGGGGTAAGCTCAACGGTTGAGCACAAGCTGGGCAGTTGAAGGTCGTAGAATTCATATTCGTCTCTCTCTATGGTTGCGCCGAAGTCAATTCGGTTTCTTTTTCTGTCGTTGAGGTTTATAGGTTTCGCTTTGATGTGCTCGTTGTTCGTATTGCGACACACAATTGCGCGCATATGTTTCACTGCCACTGCGTCGCATTAGATTTCCTAATGCCTGAATATGTCGCCCAAAATTGGCGACAGATTGTGTCCTAGTTTTGTCATCAACCGTTGATTTTAAAACAAAAGTTGTTTTGGCTTTTCCAAAAATGGGATACCGAAAAAAGCAATACACGATTCCCACGACAATCAGGTGCATTAGAATGAAGCCAAATGGCCACGATTGCAAAATAGTGAGGATGCTGGGCGGCAAAGGCGGAGCGGGATCATTGGTTACCACGGGGACGTTTTCCGCATCGTCATAATCACTTTCAAGAAAACAGACGACTCCTATTTCAGAACATTGTTCGATCATGGTGGCTGCGAGTTTGCGGTGTTCATGATTTACTAGCGGTACGTTTAGTAAGAATGATCCGTTTACCACAGCATAGATCTTACTGCGATAGAAATTGTTACTCGTTATTTCCGTCACGATCGGGATGTTGTTGCGGTGAAGTTTAATATCGTAGTCGTACGTTGAAGAAAACTGGGGCTGGTTGATTTTTCCTGAGAAGTCTAAAAACCCTTGGACCCGCAGATGGAATTCGCCATTTTCTGTCCCAGCCAGCCACGTAGGATCGCCCTCGAGACTTTTAATTGTCTTGACGGTCGATTCGGCATTTATGGTAAACCAGCCACAATCTTCCCCATCTTCGAGCTGCATTCGTTTTACTTGAAAAGCTCCCCACACATCGAGCATTTTTAGAGCAAGCAATATTTTCTCATCCTCAGTCGCATCCTTGGTAACTTCGACCCAATAATCCATCGTCGCGTCGTAATCGCGGCCAATATAAATAAAGGTGCGACCCTGTTTAGCATCTAACCACTGTTCAATCGCTTGGACTTCTTCTTTGCCGGGCAAGCGGTAACTATTCGGCGCCCAGACAATTACGTCGGCTCGCCGCGTTGGTGCACCGAGGATACGAGAATAGAAGATTTCCGACCCCTTATTCCTAAACATATCCGCCAATACACCAGTCCCATTTATGCTGTAGGCACCTTTGGATTGATTGCCTTCGCCGTAGGTGCGGTCGATGTCGTCTTCATCTTGAGCGGTAGCGCTAAAAGTGAAGATGCTGATTGTCAAAATGACCAACATTTTTGACAATCGATTTTTAAAATGGCTGCGAGGGATGTTTCTATTGTGGGAATCAGGATTCATGCTTGCACTCCTGTGGTCGGAGTGGGTTGACTGAGAGCGCGGAAAATATCGACATTGTCCCAGCATTGTTGGAATCGAGATTTGGTTAGATCGTGGTTCCCGAAAAAGACATCCTCAAAAGCGCGAACGGTTAGCCGCAGAGTATCCTGCAGTTGGTTATGGCCGGTCACTTCACGTAGATATTGATGATTTGTTTTGCCCCGCGTCAGACGTATTAGATGCTTTTTGTCGAGTTGAATAAGCTTGTAGCTGAACAAATAGATGATCGCTTGATTGTAGTCGCCATTGTCATAGCATTCTCGGACACGATCGAGCAAGTTCTGAAATGCGGGGTCCAGTTGAACCGGTAGTTCCTCTAAACGTTGTTCTTCGGATAAATCGCTGGGTCGCGACGGTAAGCCAGGATCGTTATTTGTTTGTTCGCGGTTGATAATCGCCCAAACGATTAAGCCAATAACACCAATGACTAGGACGGCAAGGATTCCCCAAAAAATAATTTCAACAAGTCCGCCGGCACCTTCAAAGAAGTCGAGATTGGGAGTCCATTCACTACTGCGTTGTGCCGGTGGCGCTGCAGATGAATTGCCGCTAGAGGGGTCGAGTCCTCCATCGGATGCAGATCCGTTACCCCGAGGGCTATTTGGATTAGCTTGTCCGTTACCTCCAGAATTTGCTTCAGCCTCCTCACCTAATTTATCAATGTACTCTTCCCATTTATCTAAAAATGATTCGGAGTCAAAGTCCGCATCAAATTCTTCCATATCCGGCGTTGGCATCCCACTGAAATCCATATCGCCGAAATCCATGTCTTCGAGGCCCCGAAGCATTTCCTCGATGTTTTGTTCATTCTGTTCTAAGCGGTCGCGTAGTCGCTGCATCCACTCGGTATCAAGCGGGATTCGTTTTAAGACATCACGTTGTTCGTCATACCAAGGAAAAGGTGTATCACGTTGTAAAGCACGCTTTCCAGATTCGACGGGTGTATCGCTTTGAGCTAGCGATTCGTGAGGGTGTCCCAAGGCAAGGAATGTATAGACGGATAGGATGCCGAGAAGCGACAGCGTTGAATGTAGTTTCATAATAACCCTCCTTTCCCTTACCAATTTGTGCCAAGTGGTTGTCGTTGTTTAATCCGCATAGCTTCGCTGCGAATTTTTAGTTCCGCTTCCCAACCCTCTAGTAATATACGGGTGTCGAGGTAGTTGAGAAATCGGACGACTGATGTGTAGAGCACCGCAAACCAGCAAGCAATAGGAAAGATCCAGCGGGCGGTTAAATCGAGATGCTCCATCGTTCCGGTTTCGGTAAACAGATTAACAGCAAGAAAGGTAAGACAACCGTGTAAGCAAATTGCCAGACAACAACCAACGACTAATCCATAGATGGATCGTCCAAATACATTGCCGCCAACGGTTGTATGAAGCATGCTACTGCGTTGTTTTAAGGACATCTTGTTAGACGTTTCGTCATCGGATTGTTCGAGCAGAATTATTTCCAATATGAATGGTCTGGCACCGCGCACCCAGATGAATACGAGGAAGGAAATAATAATGGTCGCCAACGTAAATCCGCGGGAAACGCTGTCAGGTGTCCTCATGAGCGCTGCTAGCAGCACGATAAATAGAATACCTCGTTTCAGACCGAGACTACCAAAAATTCTCCCAGCACTTTGCAGACCAATTTTGGTGATGCTCGAGAGAGTTGGCGCTTCGTTAAAAATTAGTTTGCTTAACATGACGGTCGACAGAATTGATGCTAACGGGGCTTCAATAATGATCAATATTACTTGTAAGACGAGAAACGTCTTGTAGCTAATGTCTGACGACGTATAGGTTTCTTCGACGATCGAAGTTCGCATTTGGAAAGCTAGGTTGTAGTCCAATGTGAGGATATGTCCGATAAGCAAATTGTTAAGCACCAGCAGTGGTATAGCTATCAGGGCAAAAGACAAGAATATCTGGACGGGAAATCTGCTAATGACGTGCAGGGCAATATCTAGCAACTCGTTTTCATTGCGATTGCGAATTTGAATATGGGTCTTATCTAATTGCATATTGTTCTCCTTTGACGATTCCCAAAGCAGATAGGAGACCCAGGACAAGAATATAAAATGCAATGAACAATGCCGAACCGACTGCGACTGTCGCCTTGAAGGAATAGGAAAGATCCGAAGGTGAAATGAAACCTTCAATAATCGCCGCAAAGACAAAGAACAAAATCGATAATCCAATAATCGGGATGCAGCGGCGACCCGCTTTTTGAAGTGAGGCTTTGCGTGTTAATCCATTAGTGTTGACCCAAGACAATCCTAACCTCAAACCGCCGGACGCTGCGAGTACGATGGCCGTCAATTCAAACGGCCCATGTGCGGTTACGAATTCAAAGAAATTATCAGTCATGGGAACATCTGGTCGCGCCATATATCCAAAGACAGCACCTAGAAATGCCGCATTAAATAACGTCGTCACGATGCCAGGAATTATCAGGATGCCGGTGACGAAACAGACTAAGCCAATTCCTGTGTTGTGGTTGATATAGAACCCTGCCATATCGGATTTCATGCCGATTCCGGATTCTTTTGATCCAATCGGATCGGTATACATTGCTTCGAAGCTGATCAAAGCTTCTTTGCCGACGATTTGCGTATGATAATCCGGGAAAAAGGTAGATTCATAAGCGAGATATGCGGACACCATAAATGTGCCGTAGAAAAATATAAACATAAACCAAAAATAGCGGTCCAGCAAAATTTGCCGTGGAGCATCAAACGTTAATACCGTGATCCAAGCAGTGATTTGAAAACGACGAGTGCGGTATAGTCGACTGTGAGCACGACCGACGAGCCGGTGTAAATACTCTACTGTGTCGGGTGGTAAATTATAGGAATCCGCCAAAGCCAGATCCGCACAAGCGCTGCGATATAGAGAGGCAAAGTTTGAAAGCCGCTCCGCGCCCATTTTTTTTGCAGATCTCCAATTGACGGCATCGCAGAGATCGTCAAGTTCTTGCCATTGATGTTGCCGTTGGGCTAATAGGTCAGCGACTTTCATTAAATGTTACCTCGCGTTGGCGGTCTAGACGGAGGTGTTTGACGGGGTGGGATTTGGGGAGGCAGAGGTTGAGGGATAGGTTGAGCCACGTATTGCGGATACGGCGGTTGAACGTATCCGGGGTTGATAGGCACGATGGTTGCCATTGGAGATGTTAGCGGCATTTCGTCTTGGGCGTCTGAAACGAAGGCTCGATAATATAATGCCTGCAGTAGCAGGTCGGGGTTAATGTTTGGGTCAAGGTTGAGTTGTTTACATAATGGCTCCGCGAGATGGTTGGCAATTTCATCGCGCCGTTGTTGAGCTAATCGATTGCGTTGGTCAATAAAGTGGGCCAACGCTTGAGACATGCCTTGGTCTGGTTTGAAATTTGCGGGTAACAGTGACGCAATATGTAGTACGCTGGGGTGTCGCACATCATGTAATCCTTGCGTCGGTTGTTTTTGATCGACAATAACCATCGTGCCGGCAACGAGATCCCCGAGTCGTTGGAATCGTTTGTTCAAACTCATGACGAGCAATCCAACCATGAATGTTGGGATGAACGACAATTGGAAAACCGGCGAGTTCCCCCAATTGATGCCAAAGGCAGCGGGAGCAACTAATGGAAACGTGTCGGCCATGCGTAGCATATTCCGAAGTACGGCTTGCATTGCATTCATAGGTTTGCCGTCTACCGTGACTGATCGTAAGCCGAGCATCCGCTTACCAGGAGTTTGACCGTTCATGTAAATTTCGAATAGTATTCCATACATCCAGATAACAATGAGCTGGGTAACTTGGAATATCGCATGGCCAATTCCCCCCAACTGAGTATCGATGATGAGCGTGAGGATATATAATCCAAAGAGGATGGCAGTACGAATACCAATATCAATTAGAAAAGCAAAAGCTCGTTGAAATGGCCCTGCTACGTGATAGTCAAAGGTGATGTTTTCCGGCGTGACGATCGAGATGGTGCCATCAATCGGATCAATGGCGTCTCGGATACCTCGGATATCGTGCGTCATGGATGCCTAGCGATTGTGTACTACCAAAGAAACGATTTGACAAAGGGAGAATCAGTTATTGATAACTGTCTAACTTCAATTAAATCATACCCAAAAACCAGTAAAGGTTGGTTATCTTCTTATGATAGCACATATTATTTATATATCACAAAGAGTCCGTTTTGATTACGTTTCCGCAGATATCAAGATGTATAGAATGTAATCGAATTGCTTTCACAGGGACATTATTAGAAGGCCTTATTTTAGAGTAGGGATTGCCGCTGAAAGCTGTTGTTTATGTCGGGGAAATGTCGTAGAGAAAAGTTGGTTTTTATAGTGAATATGTGGTTTAAGGAGTCGAGTTGAGGTGGTAGATTTCAGGTATTCATGTGTAAACTTTGCGTTTGGATAGTTTATATTTTTTATGGATGATAACTGCAAAACGAAAAATAGAATTTGTAGATTACTAACTTGAGTTTGCGATGATTGTAAGCACTGCTTTTTCTATTTCCCACCTCTATAATCTCTAATTTTAAATTTCGTATTCCGTAGTATTAACACACGTTCAATAATAATCTAAGAGCTCAGCAAAAATGTCTACAACGACTACTCCGGAAAAAGTAAAAGGCGCAACAATAAGATTTGCTGGTGACTCAGGTGACGGTATGCAGCTGTCTGGGACTCAACTCACCAACACGTCGGCTCTAGCGGGAAATGACGTAGCGACTTTTCCAGACTACCCAGCAGAGATTCGCGCACCTCGTGGAACGCGGGCCGGTGTCTCTGGGTTTCAAGTGCAGATTGCTGCTGAAGATATTTTTACGCCTGGCGACCAACTTGATACGCTTGTCGTGATGAATCCGGCAGCGTTGGTTACGAACATCGGAGACCTCAAAACCGGTGGCACGCTGATTGTCAATGAAGATAGCTTCCAAGACAAAGACCTACGGTTAGCTAAGCTCGATGAGAATCCTCTAGATGGCGAAGGCATGGATGATTATCGAGTCATCAAAATCAAAATGACGCTACTCACTCGAACCGCTGTCGAAGAATTAGGACTGAGCACAAAGATAGCCGATCGCTGTAAGAACTTTTTTGCCATGGGGTTTGTCTACTGGCTCTACAATCGCGACTTGCAGCCTACCTTAGATTTTATCCAAGCAAAATTTGGTGGTATGCCAGGCATTGCCGAGGCGAACGAGAAGTCACTCAAGGCCGGGTTTAATTATGGCGAGACAACCGAAGCGGCAATTAGTACCTACCAAGTTGACCAAGCGAAGTTGCCAGAGGGTAGATACCGTAACATCATGGGGAATCAAGCGTTGGCAATTGGTTGTGTTGCGGCAGCCAAGCTCAGTGATCGAGATTTGTTTTTGGGTTCTTATCCAATTACGCCAGCCTCCGATATTTTGCATGAGTTAAGTAAACATAAAAAATATGGTGTACGGACGTTTCAAGCAGAAGATGAGATTGCAGCTGTTTGTTCAGCAATTGGTGCCTCATTTGCAGGCCACATGGCGATTACGGCATCGAGCGGCCCTGGTATTGCACTTAAGGGAGAAGCGATGGGGCTGGGGATGATTCTCGAGTTACCGATGATCATCATCAACGTCCAACGAGGCGGTCCAAGTACTGGATTGCCGACCAAAACGGAACAGTCCGACTTGTTTCAAGCGATGTACGGTCGTAACGGCGAATCACCTTTACCAATAGTTGCACCGCAGAGTCCCTCAGACTGTTTTGCTACGGCAATCGATGCATGGCGAATCGCGGTGACCTTTATGTGCCCAGTGATTATTTTGTCTGATGGATACATCGCGAACGGTGCTGAGCCGTGGAAGATTCCCACCTTTGATTCGCTCGAAAAAATAGATATTACACACCCTGCCCCACGGGACGACGACGACCCGGCATTTTTGCCCTACGCGCGTGATGAAAATCTCTCGCGACCGTGGGCCTTGCCGGGTACCAAGGGTCTTGAACATAGAATCGGCGGTTTGGAAAAAGCTGCCGACACTGGCGATGTCAGTTACGACCCCGACAACCACCAAGCGATGTGTGAATTACGGCAGGAAAAAGTAGATCGCATTGCTGACTTTATCCCACCCCAAGAAGTGTTCGGACCTGAAAAGGGCGATTTACTGGTTTTAAGTTGGGGTGGTACCTTCGGTGCTTGCCGCACAGCAGTGACTCGTGCTCAGGCAGCCGGTACAAGTGTAGCTCACGCTCAGCTACGTTATCTTAATCCGTTCCCAAGCAATCTTGAAGAAGTCCTCAAAAACTACGATAAAGTACTTATTCCGGAATTGAATTTAGGACAACTCAAAGCCGTGATTCAATCAAAGTATCTTGTTGAGTGTGTTGGATTGAATAAGGTACAAGGTCGTCCATTTGCAATCGTTGAAATTGAAGAAAGCATTGCAGAGCTGACAAGTTAATTTGCATTATACGAACAGACAACTAGGAATCCACTTATGAGTATTGAATTACCTGTATTGAAACCAGCTGATTTTGGTAGCGACCAAGATGTACGTTGGTGTCCAGGTTGTGGTGATTATTCTATTCTCGCCCAAATGAAAAAAGCACTCGCTACGATCGGTGATCCTCGTGAGAATACAGTTTTCATATCGGGTATCGGGTGCTCAAGTCGTTTTCCCTATTATATGAATACATATGGTATGCATTCCATTCACGGTCGTGCTCCTGCATTTGCGACTGGTTTGAAAGTATGTCGTCCGGATTTGAAAGTGTGGGTGATAACGGGTGATGGGGATGCGTTAAGTATCGGTGGTAATCACTTGATGCATGCGCTTCGCCGGAATGTGGATGTCAATATTATTCTTTTTAATAACCGTATATACGGACTAACCAAAGGTCAATATTCACCAACCTCGGAAACAGGGAAGATAACGAAGAGTAGTCCCGTTGGCTCGATTGATAATCCCCTATCTCCGCTATCAATGGCGATGGGTTGTGGAGCGTCATTCGTCGCTCGTAGTATTGACGTGAATATCAAGCACTTAGGACAGACGCTTCTACGGGCATCAGCTCACAAGGGAACGTCGTTTGTCGAAGTGTATCAGAACTGTAATATTTTTAATGACGGTGCTTGGAAATATGCGACGGATCGGGAATCGAAAACCGATAATCTAATCGAACTTGAACATGGTAAGCCACTGATTTTCGGGAAAGACCGCGATAAGGGAATTCGTCTTAATGGTATGACACCTGAAGTTGTAGAGTTAGGCAAAGGTATCTCGGAAGATGATTTACTATTCCATGATGAGAAATCTATAGAACCTTCACTCGCGTTCTTGCTTTCTCGTTTGCGGCAACCAGACTTCCCCGAAGCGATAGGTGTCTTTCGCGATGTAGCGACGCCCGTTTATGACGAAGGCGTCAACCAACAAGTTGATCAAGCACAAAAAGCAAACCCAGATGCAACTCTGGATGAACTCTTTAACTCAGGCACCAGTTGGGACGTTGAATAGTCCTCTAGCTGAATTCCTGGCATAACGGTTTGATGGTGACTTCCGGCACGTGTGCCGTTGCCGGTAGAGTTGCGATTGATAATGCGAGATGGCCAAGATCTGCGGGTTTGAGCATACGAGCTTTATGTTCATCGGTTACGGCTTGCGGACGCTTGTCGAGGATCGGTGTGTTCACTTCACCCGGATAGATGTTGGTTACGCGGACTCCGTCAACATTGACTTCATTCGAGGCTGCCATTCCTAAACCTGCCATTGCGAATTTTGAAGCGGAATAAGCCACTCCACCTAACGCCGTCGCTCGTACTCCAGAGATGGACGATATATTGATGACCAAACCCTCACCGCGTGATCTCATAGCGGGCACTGCGGCCAGCATACAATAGTACGCGCCACTAGCGTTGATGGCCATCACGCTGTCCCACTGGTCCGGCTCCATATCCGATAATGTTCGATTGGGTATGTTGGTACCCGCGGAATTGACGAGGATATCAATTTCGCCCACCTCCGAGTGAACCCAATCAAACAATGCCTGTACGCTTTCTAAGTTAGAGACGTCTACACAATGGTGTAGGAGTGAACCGTTGCCTTGCCAAGCAGAGGTAGCCAATGTAAGTGGTTCCTCGCGGCGACCCGCAATGACCACTGTGCAGCCCGCTTCCGCAAATGCATGAGCGATGCCGAGTCCGATCCCTGTTCCGCCACCAGTGATGACTGCGATTTGTCCTTGTAACTTCATAAAACTAAGTCGCCTTGTTATTTGTGTAATATTGAAAAAGTAAATGTTTTGCTAGTCGTCATTTTACCCTATTTCGAGGCAGTGGCGAGTATAGCAGCGGTGGCCAGCGGGAGCACCGCTAGAAATTATTGGGCGCTCAAGAATTAAGGCTTTTTATAGTATTGTGTTAGATCAATTCCCCCGCGGGTTTCGTCTTCTAGGAGCTTGGTGCGAATGGAAAGCTGATCTAGTTTTTGTTGAAGTACCGCAATTACGTTTTTTGTGTCGTCAAAGGGTTTAGGTCGCGGTACCTTGGGATAACCTAGTTGCCGTTGCAGCGACGCAAATAAAAACAGCGGATTCTTCCCTGAATTAGCTAACGCAATGCGTCCCTCTTTCTCACCGAATAGAACGGTTTGTTCTGGGTTAGGCGGTTGGGTTTGATGACGGTTTCGGAGATTAATGTAATGCCAACTGCGTGAGAAAATGAGGTCTGCGATTTCAATGATACCGATTTGGCGACGGACGATTAATATCCATTGCTTCCAGTGTTCATCGTACAACGCATCTTCAGACATTGCGAACAATCCTGAATCATAGGGGAGGTTGTTGTGGCAGATGCTTTCTAACTGATACAAAAATAGACCAGCTCGACTGGGTTCATCGGCTCTATATTCCGCTTCGTTTTGCAGAATCTTGACCGCCGCTCGTAAATCGAATTTACCATCGTCGCGTTCAGCTTCGCGAATCAAATGCGTTTGAAAAGGCGTGAAATAATGTGATAGTTGTTCCATGGCGGGCGAAACAACGCCTGTGGAACAAAGTTCGGCGAGCATATAGTCTAGGGCAATCGGTAGTTTTGTCGTTGTTAGCGTCTCGTCGCGAACTTGTTCCAAAATATCTTGGATTGGGATATCCTGGGGTAAACGCTCGCCTAGAATCTGAAAAAAATAGGCCTGTTCAATATACTCATTACGTTGCAGCATAGTTGTTTGTGATGGCATGCTGTCTTGTCCGGGCGGCATTGTGAATGATCGTCGAATATAGCCAAAAACAGGGTGAATTGTTGGCGTAACTGGAATAACTAGCAAATCTCTCGTTATGGGAGGCCTGTCCGCTGATTTATTCTAGCAGGTTGCCACTAAGCAAGGCGAATAGATGGGTCTATAATGGACGGTACATTAATCATTGGTAAATAACAGGATCGTTACATATATGTAGTGTGCCTGTAGTCGGAGTGTTTCGCATGTCAGGAGAATTTTCCACGGTCCAAGCAGCTGTTGACTCAATAGGTCGCGGCGAAGTGGTTATTGTTGTCGACGCGGAAGACCGAGAGAACGAAGGCGATTTTATTTGTGCAGCAGAAAAGGCCACAACAGAGAACATGAATCTGTTGCTCAGTGGTCGAGGGGACTTCTGTTTGTCGATCCTTCCCGATACGGCGTCGCGATTAGAATTGACGCCTCTGGCGGACACAAATAACACACCGCTGGGTACGGCCTTTATGACTCCATTGGATCACCGTGACTGCCGGACTGGCATTACGGCCGAGGAACGGATGATGACAGTCCGTGCGATTGCAGATCCCCATAGCAGCCCTGCTGATTTTGTCCGGCCTGGGCACGTGCATGTACTCGTTGCCAAGGAAGGTGGAGTATTACGTCGAGCAGGGCATACGGAAGCAAGTATGGATTTAGCACGAATGGCGGGACTAGCTTCCGCCGGTGTGTTGTGTGAGATTCTCGACGAAACGGGAAATCGTGGTTCGCGGGATTTTCTGTTCACTGTGGCCAAAGAGAATAATCTCGAAATCATTTCGATCGCGCAATTGATTGCCCATCGGCGGGTGAACGAAAAGCTAGTGCACCGTAGTGCCGCAGCGAAGTTGCCAACGAAATACGGTGAGTTGGATATTATTGTGTATGCGGTGGACTTTGAAGGAAACGAACCGGTCGCTTTAGTTTTGGGTGACCCGTCCACGAATGAAAACCCACCGCTAGTAAGAATGCATTCAAGTTGCTTTACGGGCGATTTGATATCCAGCTTACGCTGTGATTGTGGTGACCAGTTGCATATGGCATTGGATATGATTAGCAAAGAAGGATGTGGAGTATTGGTTTATTTGCCGCAGGAAGGCCGAGGAATTGGCTTAGCGGAAAAAATTCGCGCGTATGCATTACAGGAACAGGGAATGGATACGGTTGAAGCCAATCATGCGTTGGGCTTCAAAGCAGATATGCGTGATTATGGTGTTGGCCTACAGATTCTTAAAGACCTAGGACTTAGCCAATTACGGTTACTGACAAACAATCCAAAGAAACTTGAGGCATTTAACTTACGTGGATATGACGTGACGGTTGTTGATCAAGTGCCGATTATTGCAACGGTGAACGAACACAATGAACGGTACTTGGAAACCAAACGTGAGAAGATGGGGCATCAGCTACCCTAAGGTTCTCTGCTGAGACTGTATGCATGAATCCTCTTTCCCGTTTGAATTTCTTCAGGGAAAGGCGATACCAAGTTTTAACGGACAAGCACTATTTCTCGGCCGGCTTGACGGCCTTATCGATTGCGGCTCGCAATGCTTGCACGCTGTGTCCCACTGCCAAGATTTTGCCTTCACCATCCACCACCATCATCGTTGGCAAGGCAGTCACGCCGTATTTTTCAGCTAACGTTCGACCATCGTCTCCGATGACATTTGGCCAAGGAGATTGATGCTCTTTTGAATACTCCTCGAATGCTTCAGCGCTGCGATCGAGATTGACCGCCACAACCTCAAACTTCTTGCGGTCCAACTCCTCATAGATAGCTTTGATCTTTGGCATTTGAGCACGGCAAGGGCCACACCATGATGCCCAGAAATCAATAAGTACTACTTTTCCTCGGTAAGAAGCCCAATCTAATTCACCGCCTAAATCTGTAACACCGGATAATTCCAATGGTTTGCCAACGAGTTGAGAAACATTTGCCGCCGCTGTTGCCGACTTGGTGATCTTCTTGCCATAAGCCGCTAACGTGCGACTTTCGCTCTGGCTAAACACTTTACCAAATCGTTTGTGCTGCTCTTTCCGCGTCTCTTCATCGTCATAGCGATTGATGGCATGCACAACCGTAGAAGCGAGACGTAAATGCATGTCGCTTAAGTCATGTTCGCTGAAGTAATCGAAGGCTTCATTCAATAGCGGTTCCAGTTTGTCTGTGGGTAAATCGTCGGATGCAATGACCCGTTGTTCGAGTTGGTGAAAGGCAACGTGTGCGGCGATGGCTGGTCGCTCGTCAGCGGCGAGCGATTTCATGAAATCGTTAAGCTGCTGGTCAAGTTTCTCATTACCGAGTGAGGCTTGTTCGTGCAGTATGGTAATCGCGGTCTCTACGGCTAACACATGAAATCGGTCCGATGCCTCAAACGCGAGCAAACGAGTCGCTGCTTCGTGCACGGCGACCGCAAACCCATCGCGATAGCGGATGGACTTAACTTTGTCCTGCATGTCGAGCAGATAGTCGAGTAATTCTAGTTTGTCCGCATTTGCCGGCGCTAAGTAGGGGTTAGGTGTTGTTTCGTCGGAGTCATCGTCCGCATCTTGGAGAAAAGTTGTAGTAGTGATGAAGTGTAGTTGTCCCCCGGCGGCCGTTAGAGTCCTCGTCTTCGGGTTGTGGGAACTAGAATCCTTGGAGGCGGGAGCACCAATAGCCCGAGCCAGTTCGACCTCTAATTCCTGAGGGCTATGTACCATGGCGGCTACCTTGCCGTCGCGGCCGATAACAACTAATGCTGGAATACCATTGATTCCACAGGCAGTTGTGGATGGCATATCCCATGACGCAGCGACAACACTGTCCGCGATCTCAGCAGCGTCGACTTCGATGTCATCAATAATCACAGGCCAAGCAAGCGTGCGATCTTTGAGAAACTTCGTGAGTGCTTGGCGATCCGCGTCGATGCTAAAACCAATAAATGAGACATTCTGATCACTGTATTTTTTCTGCAACTCTTCTAAATGAGGTATAGCAGCTAAGCATGGTCCACACCAAGTTGCCCAAAAGTCGATGACCACAACCTTGCCATTGAGCACAGTCCAATCGAAGGGTGTCCCGTCCATCGACCTGGCTGGTATCGAAATGGTTGAACCCACGAGATTAAGGCGATTAACCGTCCGCGAAAGTTGTGTTTTTAGATCCGCCTGTTGCGCCGGGGATAACTTTTCCTGCGAAGTTTTAAGTACGACTTGCAGCAAGTCTTTTACCAATTCAGGATATCTTTCTGCGATTTGAGCGGTTTCCTGTCCCATGACTTCAAACGCTGCGGGACTTGTGCGTTCATGTTCGAGTAGGGATGTGACGGCCGAGATAACATCTTGCTTGCCCTGAGACGTTTGAACTTGCATGTAAAATCGAAATGTATCTTCAATCTTGAATTTCGTGAATAGAATTTCGTCGCTCAATTGCTGTAAGCTAGCGACCAGTTCGATCGAGAGTTCTTTGTCTGCAATCTGTTTGTACGATTCGATGGTCTGGTCAAGCATACGGAAACCAAGGTCACTGTCTTGTTGGCCGATTGATTGGATGATTTGAGCTAACACTTGGAAAGTACCAAGGCCCCGATCGGGATTTTCGAGTACCGTCGTAAGGCTTGCCAGCATTGCATCAGGATTTTTAGTGGCGTCACTCTCGCTAGCGTAGTCGCGAGCGGATTCGAGGAGGCCTGATTTGTCGATGAGGGGTTGTTCAAGGATAGCTCGAGCATTACGTGCGATATTGATATCCGAGCTATCGCTGAATCGTTTCCCGATGGTGTTCAGTAGTACGTTGCCATTTTCTGGATCCATCTGTGCCAGGTGTAATCCAATTTGTTGTAGCGATGTAAACACTCCCGCATCGGCTTCGTTACCCTCGATCCAAGTGATTGCTTCTTTGCTGATTGCTGCGACGGTTGTGACAACCTCGCCTTGACCCTGTGCTTCAGATAGCCGCTTTTGCGTGGTTGTGATAAATGCCAGCAAATTTCCTTCTTTGGCGATTTCTTCGAATTCGTCACTGGCCATCTCATTGGCTAATGCCAATTGCAAAGAAATCGCTTTGGGATTACCGAATTGGTATAAACGCGTGATGGCGGTTTGTTTGATGTTGTATCCATAACGACGTTCGGTTTCATTGAGCCCTTCTTTGTTGAGTAGCATCGACGACAAATTCTGCAATTCGTTGGTGATCAGCATGCCAAATTGAATTTGCTGCTGTTGATTTTGTCCCTGAGGAGGAATTTGAATCAGGATGGAAATAAACTGTTGGATGGCATCGACTGACGAATCTTCGGTTGGTACAGGAAGATTCGCTTGCGTTGCGACAGCTTGTAGAAGATTTGGCGCTTGTGCGGTCGTTGGTTGGTTTATGGCAGGAGTGTTGGGATTCGTCGGCACGGTTAATGGTTCGACGTCATGATCATGATTATGTTCATGGTCATGATTATGATCATTGCTTTCAACCACTTGGAATTTGGATTCAGGTGATTGTGCTGTTTCCTCGTCGCCAGAGCAACCATAAAAGAAAATTGAAGCTAGTAACAATAGCCCAGTTTGGCGTCGGCAAAGTGACGTTGAATTGAGGATAGCCATAAGTGGATTACTTTCTTAATTTTTGATCTCAAACGATATTCAATTGTATTAATTGTACTACGCATGACATTATAGGTAGTTCACACGTTCAATAATACGTTATTTTTCCAACTGGCGAATAACTTCTATCAGCGTCCGAACCATGACACCGCTCGCTCCACCATCGACCCATTTTTTAGGCGAGTCCGCGAAGGCGGGGCCAGCAATATCCATATGTGTCCAAGACACTTCCGAGACGAATTGTTCGAGAAATTTTCCGGCGGTAATTGCACCGCCCCAGCGTCCGGTACCGATGTTGCGCAGGTCAGCAACTTTACTTTGTAGTTCGGTTCCGAACTCTTTGAACATGGGAAGTTGCCAGACTTGCTCACCTGAAACTGCTGCCGCACGAGTCAAATCATCACACCAATTCTGATCATTCGTCATGAAGCCCGTGACGTTTAATCCTAGTGCTACACAGCAAGCCCCAGTTAGTGTAGCCAGGTCAATCATATGCGTTGGTTTCTGTTCGACTGCGACATCCAATACATCAGCTAACACAAGTCGACCTTCTGCATCAGTATTGAGCACTTCGATTGTCTTACCGTTGCGAGCTATAATGACGTCGCCGAGTCGATAGGCATTTGAACTCACCATATTTTCAACGAGTCCGACGAGTCCAATGACGTGGCATGGTAGTTTTAATTGAGAGATGGCTTGCATCGTGCCCACGACAGTCGCTGCGCCTGCCATATCGCACTTCATTGTTTTTTGGCCATCTGATGGTTTCAGAGACAAGCCACCGCTGTCATAGGTAACTCCTTTACCTACCAATGCAAGTTGGGGATCGACAACATCAGATCCACGATAACGCATGATTACGAGGCGAGCTTCTCTAGCAGAACCTTGAGCAACGGCCAGCAGCGCCCCACACTTTTCCTCCGCTAATTTAGCGGCATCCCAGACCTCAATTTCTAGCGAGGTGGTTTCGCCGAGACTTTGAATTTGTTCGGCGAAAGTTTCTGGGTACACCATATTAGGAGGACCGTTGACGAGGTCACGAGTCAAGTTAATGCCCTCTGCGATAATCGTACCACTTGCAACGGTCAATTCGTCGTTAGTTGCCCAGAGAATATTATTCGGTGTGTACAGATCATGTTTGCTACGGCAAATATCTTGACCATGACAACCGACTAGGCTTCCGCTGACCGCTGTTTCAAGCGCGGCGGCATCACATTCGGGGAAATAATAGGCAACTGTGTCACGTTGTTTCGCTGCTAACGCCTTGGCAGCAGCACCGGCGGCTTTGAAATACGAGATGTTTTCAGGTGAGTTGCAGCTACCGAGTCCGACGAGCATGACTACGGGAGCTTTGATTCCGCTGGGCGCTAGCCAAGATGTCGTAACTCCAACTTTTAAGCTCGCCTCGTTGGTGTCAATCATGCGTTGCAGAGCACCGTCAGTTTGTGTGTTTAATTCCAGAGCAGGTCCGGATAGTTCGCCGCCGCCAAGGGCAACAACAATGGCGTCAACGTCGATTAAATGTAGCGGTTCTTGCGTGATTGCAGTTGCCATAGTGTCAAAATCCTCGTATTGATAGCGTAATGTGTTTGTGATTATTTATTGAAAAGAAGTGTGTGCAGGCTTTATTTTAACGCGAAGCATTTCGCATGCGAGTACCCTATAGGTAGAATCAGAGGTTCGGGCACCGCGTCATATGTCGCCGTTATTTTTTGGCGCTGGTAGGATACTATAAATGCAGTGGCGACCGATTGATGACTAGCAATGTGTGATAAGAGATCCGATGGCAGTGAATAGCCTTGAAAAATGTATACGTGAATTGGAGTCACAGGACTTCTTATTACGGTATGAGCAGGAAGCCGACCCCTATCTAGAGATAGCTGAAATTCAGCGGCGGGTGTTTGCCAACGATGGACCGGCAATCCTGTTTACTAACGTAAAGGATTGTCAGTTTCCAGTAGTCTCCAATCTATTTGGAACTCTAGAACGTAGCCAATTCATTTTCCGTAATTCACTTGATCAGGTCCGCCGACTGGTGCAAGCCAAGGTAGACCCCAGCCAAATTTTACGTCGGCCTTGGCGGCATTTCGGGTTGGCCCGACAGGCACTGAAGATGATTCCTAAACGATGTTCCCGCGGTGCGGTATTAAAGCATCGATGCGAATTGAGTGACTTACCGCAAATTCAGAGCTGGCCTCGTGATGGTGGCCCGTTTATAACACTGCCTCAAGTCTTTTCGCAGCATCCAGAACAAGATGGATTGTTGCATTCGAATTTAGGGATGTATCGAGTGCAACTGGCGGGCGGCGATTATCTTGAAAACCAAGTTGGATTGCATTACCAGATTCATCGAGGAATTGGAGCCCATCAGCAAGCCGCAAATGAATTAGGTAAACCACTGAAAGTAAATATCTTTGTAGGTGGAAGTCCGGCGATGACAGTGGCTGCGGTAATGCCTCTACCAGAGGGTATGAGTGAATTAACATTTGCCGGTGTGCTAAATGGTGAACGGATCAAGATGATCTGTCAGACGGGTGAGTTACCAATATATGCAGATGCAGACTTTTGTATCCAAGGCGAGATTATTCCAGACGAGTTAAAGCCAGAGGGGCCCTTTGGTGATCACTTAGGGTATTACAGTTTGGCGCACGATTTCCCAGTATTGCGGGTAACTAACGTATTTCATCGTGAAGGTGCAATATGGCCATTCACGGTTGTTGGGCGCCCGCCTCAAGAGGATACGCGATTCGGCGAGCTCATACATGAAATCACTGGGCCTGTGATTCCCTCGGTTCTGCCTGGAGTGAAAGCCGTTCATGCTGTGGATGCCGCCGGCGTCCATCCATTATTGTTGGCTATTGGCAGTGAACGTTATACGCCGTATAGCGAAGTGGACCATCCGCAGGAATTACTCACGCAAGCGCATGCGATTTTGGGACAGGGCCAATTGTCTCTGGCAAAGTATCTGTTCATATTGAATGAATCAGATGTTCCTGATTTGGATATTGGCCAGATAGAATCGTTTTTGTTAGAGGTGCTGCAGCGAGTTGATTGGCGGCGAGACTTGCATTTTTCAACCAAGACGACGATTGATACGCTGGATTATTCTGGCACAGGGTTGAATCAAGGTTCCAAATTAGTAATTGCCGCTGCCGGTAAAATTAAACGCGATCTGACCAGTACCTTACCGACATCATGGTCGTTGCCAGCAGGGTACACGGAATCCCGTGTTGTCATGCCAGGTGTATTGGCTATTCAGGGCCCGCCGGCGGGTGCAGGCTACGTTCAACAAGTAAACGATTTCTGTCTGGCATTGGATAACGATCACAATGCGAATAGTTTTTCGTTGATCGTGATCGTAGATGAAAGCCAACCACTCGTGAACAATCTTAATGAGTTTTTATGGGTAACATTTACTCGTAGCAACCCAGCAGTGGATGTGCATGGTCTCGGTGCGTCGATCAACAATAAGCATTGGGGTTGTACCGGTTCGCTGGTAATTGATGCTCGCCGCAAACCGCACCATGCTCCGCTATTAGAAGTTGATGCGGAGACTAGCAGTCAAGTCGATAACATCGCATCGAGTGGGCACGCTATATCTAAATATTTGTGACCAAGGAAGACGGCAGGGTCGAGATCATAAAGTGCGGGTGAGAGGATTCGAACCTCCACGGGATTAACTCCCACATGGCCCTCAACCATGCGCGTCTGCCAGTTCCGCCACACCCGCTCCTAGAGGATTGATTCTAGATTATTTCATAATAGGTTAAGCATCAAGTGCAAGGGATTGTATTTACTCAAGTCGGGCGTGGGTTATTCCGGTTAGTTGGGTTTCGCCAAACGTACTGACGGCGACTTGTGATGCATGCCCCCTTTTGGGGGATTGCAGTCACGTAGAATGGTTTGCGGCGTCGATGAGTTATCTTACCGGCAATGGAAATCCTGAAATGCTGAATACACTTTGATCACCGTAAGATACCCGATGGACTGAGGAATCTTGCAAGCACCTCTTCTGCCTAATCCCTTCATCATGTTGCATCCCCACCCTCCCACACTAAAATTCATCCCAGCTAAACCTGACGTGGACGCTTTGAAAACATCGCGTTATCAGCCTCCGCGACTGACAGAAAATGAACTGGCTCGGCAAACCAATGACCTTACGATGCAGGCACTGGCATGTGGGCTGAGTATTTTAGAAGCGAATTTTGCTGCTACCTATCTCCTGGATGCGGACACTCGATATTTGACGCTTGGTCCTTCCTGCGGTACACAAACTGAGCTGGCAAATATTGGTGTGCGGATGTTACAGCAAGCGACTGCAGATCTTGAAGCACTTACCGGGCATGTAGTTACCCTAACAACGGCAGACCGCGTAAGACAATGCAATGCACCAATGGACGCAGCATCCGCGGTGTGTGTCCCACTGGTCGCCCAAGATACCCCGATTGGAACGTTGTGGTTCTCATTTGATAGCCCGCGGGTGTTAGACGACAGTGAATTGCTGTTAATCGAGCTGATTGCAGCTATGTCGGCTAACTATTTTACCGCCATCTTTAATGGTGGTAATCACCGAGTTGATGATCAGCTGATCAAAATGGCTCAATATTGGCAGCAGAGTCGTCGTTTACCTATCCAGCGCTCACACGATATGTGGCAAGTGCAGGGTTGGCATCTTGATGATACAACGATCAGTCGTAATTATTACGACTGTCAGGAAACCGAACATGGGATCAACGTATCTCTGGCGCATTCCCAAGGATGCTCGCTTGAGGCGTTGTTGTCGATTGGCGTAGTTGGCAATACTTTGCAACGTATGGTAGCGGCGACAAGCGATCCCGCAGCGATACTCGAACGCACGAATTCCAGTATTTGGGAAGGTGCGGCGGGTGAGCAATTTGCAGATGCCTTGCAGATAGCTCTCGATGCGGATACGGGGCGAGTTACCTATAGTTGTGCCGGCGAGATGATGTTACTAGTTGTTACGCCCCAGGGCATCGAAGTCTTAGAGAATATCTCCCCAGAAATCGGTATTATGGACTACGGCGAATATGAAAACCGCTGTCACATTATGCAGCCTGGAGATTTCTTGGTTGCCTCGACAGAATGTGGCTTCCACCGTGATGATAACTGGGTCGACGAACTACAAGCGATAACGTCGGCACAAAAGTCCAAGATGACAGCCGCAAAATTGATTGCCAGCATTGAATCCATACAGTGCGATCATCAACGACAGCGTTCGAAAACTTGGACCGAAAACGATCGGGCTATGCTGGTGATGCAATACGTCGGTTAAGCAGAGATGATTAACGTTTCGAGAACTGAGATCCTCGGCGAGCACCATGCAAACCTGGCTTTTTTCGTTCGCTCATTCTTGAGTCACGAGTTAAGAAGCCACCGCTACGAAGAGCGAGAAAGTTTTCTTCGTTGTGGCTGACCAGAGCTCGAGCCAAGCCCATGCGAACTGCACCAGCTTGTCCGGTTGTACCACCACCATTGCATCGTACGATCACGTCGACATCATCAGCGTTACCGGTTAGTTCCAGTACTTCTATTACAGCCCGACGATTTTGAGCGAATTTAAAATATTCTTCAAAAGGGCGTTTGTTGATGGTGATCTGACCTGTACCAGGACGAACACGGACACGAGCGACAGATGATTTACGGCGTCCAGTTCCAAGACTGTCTTGATTGGATTTACATTTTCTTACGACTGCTG
>CAWVZW010000004.1:0-87097 GCA_963934735.1 uncultured Planctomycetaceae bacterium | reverse complement strand
CCTCGACCACCGCCGTCACCGCCACCACCACCACCACCACCACCACCACCACCGCCGCCGCCATCTGAACGATTGTTTCGATTCCTGGCCATCATGTACCTTTAAGCTAATTAAAAAATATCTGTCTTGCGAAGTATTTGGATTAGATAGTTTCTGTTGTAGAAAGCATCTTAAATTCGTAGTTGCAGTTGCTCTGATGCAGTGAAAAGATATCACCAATAATGCAGAAACACCTGTTGCGTTAATTCGCTCGTGAGCGAATGCGTGTTGCCTCAGTCAATAACCTAGGCACCGTTATCGGATACAACTTAACGAGAGTACGAGATGCACAAGCTGTGATATTGATTTACCACAGCATCAGGTTAAGTATAGAAAACGCTGCTAACGTAAAAAATGTGACTGCCCTCGGTCTTCAAAACGACGAATGATCTAAGCAATAATGTCGATTTTAAAAAAAGAGTCAAGCAAAACACGAACTGTTTTGTGCTTGGAAGTTCACAGGAACCAATCAAGTAAGCCATATTAGCTATTAAGTTTGTATCCGCAATGGGCCGGAAAAATCAATGGAGATCCACCGAAAACTTTTGACTAATCTAGAAAGCTACCCCCGAAAGGGTGCCGTACAATCTTCGAATCTTACCAGCTCTACTAGTTACTACTAGCATGATATCACCAGAGAAACGAAAGCGACTGTACTATAAGTCACTTGTGGGACGTCTGCATTCACCAAAAGGTTTGCCATTGATTATGAACCATAAGAATATATGTCATAAGCAACAGCATGATTTACCTTAAAGGCAACCTGCTAAGCACACACGTCACTCTAACCACTGTGCGCAACATGTCAACCGTTTACTCCGTTTTTTATTGCACCGTAGTGCGTTTCTTTATTGCTTTTCACGAACCGACGGAAAAATCGGTATTTATGATATATTTTGACACAAATCGATGACGATACATCTATTATTACCGTCCTAAGACGGTAATTCTCCTCCCACCATCTCATATCTCTTTACTTGTTTGCACAAGAGTACTGACTAATGTCTAACCATTTTAAAGTTCTTAGTATTGTGAGAAGGGAGATTTCCAGAATCTGGTATCCCGCAATTCAACTAACGACCGCTGTAGTTTTCTCGTTGTTCCTAATGCCGGTTCTCCCAATCCAAGCTCAACAACTTGCGACGCCTAATCCAACCGCTTCAATAAACCGCACCGTCGACCAAATCCCCTGGCTCAACAACCTCGAGCAAGCCCAAGCATTGGCGGCGTTAACCAACCAACCGATTTTTATTCATTTTGTTCAAGACGGATGTAGTGCCTGTGAATTTGCAGCGACCCAAACATTTCAAAACCGACAGCTCATCGCAACAATTCATTCACAATTTATCCCCGTAAAAATAAATATCAGTCAAGCCGATGCTGTACGTCAGCGATTCAAAATCAAGCAAACACCAACAGATGTCATACTCGACACCGATCACACGATGATTTATAGAGAGCTCACTGTTTTAGATCCAATGCAATACATTGGCATCCTAGACACTCTTGAAATCGCCGTCTTTGATGATCTCGCAATATCAACCGGAATTGAATTCGACCCCACCGATACGACGGAACCCGCGACTGACGTTGCTCATCTGAATGAAAGTTTTGTGACGACAGCGAGTTACCCCGAACAGTACCAACAGCAAACACGTCCTCAAGTTTCGTCCACCACGGTACGTGCTCAACCTACCAAAACATCATTAGGATTAGACGGTTACTGTTGCGTATCGCTGGCCAATCAAGATGGCACTGCGGCGGCATGGATGAAAGGCAAGCCTCACATAGGCATTAAACACCGCGGCCGGATTTACTTATTTTCGAATCAAGAAAACCTACAGCTATTCGTTAGCAACCCCGACAAATTCAGTCCAGTTCTATCAGGATTTGATCCTGTCTTGTTTACAGACCATCGACGACTTATTGACGGTCAACGGAAATATGGCGTGGCCTATAAAAAGCGGCTCTACCTGTTTCAAAACGAATATACACTGCGGGCTTTCTGGAACTCGCCAGACCGGTATGCCCAGTCTGCACTGGACGCGATGAACCGCGCGCGTTAAATCCATTCGATTTTTTGGGCGATTACGACGTTGCGTCACCACGCGTCAACTCTTCAAGACGTTTCCAAGTCGTCAATCCCGTATCGTGCCCGTCACTCCAGGCGATACGAATCGCATAGTTCCCCACTAAGCTTATCTTCTCGATGCAAACATCCGCGGCCACATCTGCCGGGTTAAGCAACGGCTTGCCCGTCCACTCATCAACGCAATGGGCACATCCGCAGGCGAGTCTCAAGTCACGGTAGCGAAGTATAGAGGTAACTTCATCCGGCCATTGGACCTCAAGCTGAGCTGTATCGTCTAATCGATTTATTGCGGATGGTATCATGCCGCTATTCCCCTCCAAAGTATTTACTATTGGTCCCACTCCAACGAGCGTTGTACTGCACGTTGCCAACGACCGTAACGACTTTCTCGTTGTTCAGAATCCATGGATCCTCGAAACTCTTTCTGCAACGCCCAATTGTCACGCACATCTTGTAAATCGTTCCAGAAGCCAACGGCTAACCCTGCCAAATAAGCTGCCCCCAGTGCGGTCGTTTCCGCTACAGCCGGTCGCTTCACAGTCACGTCAAGCATATCCGCTTGAAATTGCATCAAGCTATCGTTGACACTAGCCCCTCCATCTACTTTAAGCACTCCAATGGGCGTAGCCGCATCCGCTGACATGGCTCTCACGACATCCATCGTCTGCAAAGCCATACAATCAAGAGCGGCACGAGCGAAATGGGCGGCCGTAGTACCCCGCGTGATGCCGACGATCGTACCTCTAGCTGCGGAGTCCCAGTACGGCGCACCTAGGCCTACAAACGCGGGAACAATTTCAACGCCACCAGAATCTTCAACTTGCCCAGCCAAGGCTTCGACTTCACTTGAGTCTTCTATCAATCCCAATCCGTCGCGCAACCACTGGACGACCGCACCGGATATAAAGACCGACCCCTCTAGGCAATACGTAATTTTACCGTTAACTCCCCAGCCAATCGTGGTCAGCAACTTATTTTCACTTTTCACCGGCGACTCACCTGTATTCATCAAAATAAAACTGCCTGTACCATACGTGTTCTTAACGTCCCCCAGATCAAAACAAGCTTGTCCAAATGTTGCCGCCTGTTGGTCACCGGCGATGCCCGCGATCGGTATTTCCGCGCCGAATAATTCCGGCTCCGTTGTGCCGATCAATTGGCTTGATTCTACAACCGTTGGTAGCATTGCGCGTGGCACACCAAATATTTCCAACAGTTCATCATCCCACTCGAGCGTGTGAATATTAAACAGCAGAGTTCGTGAAGCGTTGCTGTAGTCGGTGACATGTTGTTTGCCGCCGGTTAATCGCCAAATCAAAAAGGAATCCACAGTGCCGAACAGAATCTCGCCATCCTCAGCCCGCCGCCTCAGGTCAGGATCTTGATCTAGTAAATATTTAATTTTGCTCGCACTAAAATAAGCATCGAGTAATAGTCCCGTTTTCTCTCGGATCACATCTAACTTTCCAGCAGCTTGTACGGCCTCGCAAATATCTGCCGATACTCGACTCTGCCAGACAATTGCATTGGCAACGGGCTCACCCGTTGCACGATCCCACAACACGGTCGTTTCTCGCTGATTCGTAATGCCAATGGCGACAATGTCTTCCGGATGCACCTCCGCTTCTTGAATCACTTGCCGGGCAGTCGCGAGCTGGCTGTTCCAGATATCTTCGCAATCGTGCTCGACGTGTCCTGGAGACGGTAGTATCTGCGGAAACTCTTGCTGGGCGATGGCGACAGCAACTCCATCGTGACCAAATAAAACTGACCGACTGGATGTTGTCCCTTGATCTAGTGCCAATACTAATTTTGCCATCCTACTGCACTCCTTCCAGTTCATCGGGCTCAGATTCATGAAATCGTGAAATCAATTGATCATAGGTAAACACACCAATGATGCCACCAATAATCGGGCCCACGACCGGTACTAAGTACCACAAGGTATTGGGATCCTTAAACACTTGCGAACCCCAACCTGCCACATAGGTAAATAGCCGCGGTGACAAGTCACGCGCGGGATTGATGGCATAACCACAATTGGATCCAAAGGACAATCCAATCATTAGCACCAACGCCCCGACAACCATCGGGCCGATATTACTTTGCGGCGCGAGATTCCTCACATCGCCGACGGCACAAATAACAAGCAACAGAATTGCAGTGCCAACTATTTGATCCAACAGTCCAGTCCAGTTTGAAACTGTCTCAGGAGTCAGATTACTAAAGGACCGCGGGTACGTCCCGAAAATACCGGCCGTTGCCATCGTATGCTGACTTGTACCGTCGCTCAAATTACCTTGATGACCTGGGCTATCTACTCCGGCGAAGACTTCAGATCCAGCCGCCTCAACCGCTTCTAGATTTTGTATCTGCTCGTAATACACACCATACACAATCGCTGAAGCAACAAAGGCGCCCAACATTTGTGCTGCGATAAACGGCACCACACGGTTCCAAGGTAACGCTCGCCGACAGGCCATCGCAATTGTCACCGCCGGATTAATATGAGCCCCGGTAACTCCACCAGCCACATACACGGCCAGCATCACCCCCACTCCCCATCCAAAGTTGATTGACAAATAATCACCGTACTGAAACTCGGTAATTTTTCCGACGTAACGCCCGAGTTCACCCTCGGACAACGGCACACTGACTTTACCCAATGTGACCTGCGCATTAACCCCCAGCCCAAATAACATCAGGACCATCGTACCCAAGAACTCCGCGCTCATGTCTCGTAATGTCGTCTTACTGATGTTGACCATAATTCGATCCCTAGTTCGCACAATCGCTAGTGCCTATTTTGTGATATCGATCATCAAATGTCCACGTAACTCAATCTTAAATTTTGTCGAAGGTGATTTCAACCGTGACTCTCAGCCATTGGTGGAAATTAAGCATTGCCGAATTGTGCTAAAGGGTACAAACCACGGTTACAGGTTAAGCAGCTTCTTGAAAGCGTAAACTTGTAATTCGCGGGCGAGCAACTGATACGCAGCGCGGTGTGGCAATGGTGCCCGATCGGCCCACACCGTCAAATTCCCAAGCAACTTGGTTAGCTGCGCGATGGAATCGGCAGTGGAAGCCTTGGTCGGGTTGTCCTGTAGCAAAACCTTATCCAATTCCCAACTCATTACCGTTCCGACTTGTGCATCCAAATAAGACTCTCGCCGTCCTGGGGGCAACTTCACGTATTCCACAGCACGACTTAATAACCAAACTTCGACGAGGGCAAACGCATTAGACTGCAGGCGTTCCTGATGGCCCAAATTCAATTCCAAATTTATTCCGCTGCGACCAATATCTCCAGCGAAAGCTGCTGCTAAACGTTCCGCCAATTCTTGACGCATCTTGATGTCGTGCGCTAATAGATCCTCGGTGCACAACCAATACAAGACCGCGCAGTGCAGGGACTGTTGCAAGTCTGGTTGTTGTTCAGGTTCCGCATCCATGACCCACTGATCAACTTGATCAAACAGAGCAAACTGACTCACATCCTCACCAGTTTCCGACGGTCGACGAGCGTAAACCTGCCTATGGATATCTGCCCAGGACATGACGGAGGTCAATTGAGCACCTAAGAATACAACTTGTTCAATAACTGGCAGACGATGAAATGCAGCGCTACGAGTATAGAACCAATGCCGCGTCAGCGTATCAATATTTCGTTCGACTAAGGACTGCGAGGACTCATCGAGTGATGCACTCGCATTCCCTAATGGCGACCATCCGCGGGTAAGCTCGTGTTGAAATCGATTTACCAAATCATCCTTGATCTTGTCATCTTGCGATTCCAAATCAACAAGTACCAACCAATAGGCCAGTTGATTCAATGGCGTCGAATCTACCTCGGGGTAACTTCCAATCCACCACCGCCATTGTCCGAACGACAGCGTTGCCGCAGTTGCGATCAGCAACAACACAACTGCTAATATTCGTCTGGATTTCATATTTTTTTACCCGAGACCGGACTCTTAACAAAACTGGAGTCCGCACACAGAACAAATAGACAATGGAATAACACCCGATTCACCGCCGTTGCAATTCTAAACAGGATTATACATCAATGCGAGAACAACAAACATGTCTAACGCCGTAGGTTTGCTGGGAAGTTATTGTATTTACTTACATTTCATAAATTTGGTACATATGATTAAACAAAGATAACAACAATACGTTTCGTAAGATTTAGTACTTTTATAAAAACCGGATTATGGCAAAATTTATGACCGCCGTGGAGCACCAACTTGGCGCGGAAACGGCTCAAACTCGTCTACAAGATTTCATCGCACAAATGACGACACAATACGCTGATACCATTGAAGCAACGGAAGGCACGTGGAATGACAATGAACTCGCCTTTGAACTAACAGTCATGGGTATGAAAGTCACGGGGACGCTTACTGTCGGCGATGACGTGATTGAAATACAAGGAACCATGCCCTTTGCGTTATCACTAATGCGGGGCCGAATGGAAAAAACCATGGAACAGGAACTCAGGAAATTGCTCGCATGATTTACAAGCATCGCACATTTCGCTGTTACGTTTTTGCCATCATCGGTTTCGCAGTAACCGCAATACCTCTGGGCCTCTACGCTCAAAATGCGCAACAAACGGTATTGGCCAATGCGCGTTTTGAACAACAACTAGAAGCTCTCATTTCGACTCGCTGGGATTTACCGTTAAAAGAGGTTCTCCATTCGATCCGTGAAACCCAACGCGTTGCCATTTTCCTGGATCGTCGAATTAATCCCGCACAACAAATTCAGCTCGAAGTCCAAGATAAGACGATGAGCACGGCACTGCAGCAGATTGCCAACCAAGCAAATGCTCAGATTAGTCACATCCGCAACGTCATTTATATCGGTCCTAAAAAAACAACGCACTTGCTAGCAACCGTCGCAGCAATTCATGCCGAACAGCACCGGCGTAATCAAGCGGAAAACACACGTATTTTTACCATCGGTAAAAACACTCAGTGGGATCGACTTGCACAACCACAATCAATCGTCACTGCAATCGCGGAATCCGTAAATGTCCGAATTACCAATATTGACAAAATTCCGTTTGACCTCTGGGACAAACATACATTGCCCGATTTGCCATTCGGCATGCGGATGTCAATCGTTTTGGCAGGATTTGATCTTACCTACCAAATGAACAACGACGGTTCTATCACGCTAACCCCATTCCCATCTGAGGCAAAATATCAAAAAGCATTTTCAACCAACATCAGCGCGGCAAACTTCAATCGCATCAAAAACAGTTTTCCAACACTACAGATTACCAACAACATGCAACAACTGGTTGCTTCCGGAAGATGGGAAGAAATCGCCGAGCTGGAATTACTTCTCAGCGGCAACAGTGTCACTCGACCAAAACCAATGACCACCTCAAAACAAGTTTACACGCTGTCGGTAACTAACCAAACAATTCAAGATGTGTTAAAAGCCATTGCCAACAACGAAAAACTGGAACTTACAGGTTCAGCAGCAGCCCAGAAATTATGGAACAAACGCATTTCGCTCGAGGCAAAAGAATTGCCACTAGCCGATCTGTTGCTACAGGTCGTAGGCAAGGGAAACTTGCAATATCGCGTCGTCGACAAACAACTGCTCATTTCAGTAAAAATGTAGCCCGCGAACGAACGCTAATTCACCTGCGACGAATGCATGAACAATTGAATGCGTTACAACGTTGCAGAATTGCCGCCTTACACGCCATTCTTAAAATTGGTGTCGACTGGTGCAGATTCGCGACTCTACTCAGGGATTTTCGCCGAGTCGTCATAGGTGCGACGATCTTGGGGATGCCACAACGGAAACCCGTCCTTTACTCGCTCAGATAGAATAGCTAACTTCTCACCAGAACCCGGCAGAGACGCCGTCGGTTCGTAATCATCTTGTTCATGTCCTTGGGGTTCGAAATCCCATATACCCAACTTGATTGCATCCAGAACTGAATTTGGCACGATCTATTCTCCCGGCACTGTGTGAGAAAAAGTGAATTGAAAAGGTTGGCCGTTACAGTTCTTCAATTGGCAGTCACAAGGAACACTCACAAGAAAGTAAAAGGGGAGTTGATTTTCCAAAATCTTACCTGCCTCTTACGACCGTTTGTCGTTACAACTTCTTGACTGCCAAGTCAAAAACTAAACCCGACAAAACCAATATCAGATTAAGGCAATTCCACGTCAAGCGAATGACAACAATTTTTCAATTTTAGATACAACAATTTTTACGTAAGTTTTTTTACCTTTTTCAAAAACAATTGTTGACTATGCAACTCAAATTTGCGCCTCTCTAATTTTCATCCGCGGCCGCGCGCTAGTTTCCAGCGCCTTGACGGCAACCACAGTTCCAGTAATGTCACCAATGTGCTAAATTGCACTGCCCCATAAATAAGTTGCCCCTCTCTTAATCTCCTTTTCAGCAGAACAACGACAAGCCATGACCACTGGTACTTACAAAACCGTGAATCATGCCCAAGACAATCCTCTGAGCGATGACGCTCATGAAGTTTGGCTGCACGGAAACCGACGTGTCTACATAATCGCTCTTATACCAGGCATGATTGTCCTTTGTGGCTCAGCGTTTATTTTCACCAACGCTTTTTTTACGTCTCCACTTTGGTTACGATTCATCGCTGCAATCCTGTGTGGGTTTGCTGGGGTTACCAATACATCGTTATTGCTATGGCTGAAACGGCCACTGCTGGCATACAGCGCCGGACATCTGCTTGTCTACTTGCGACCACCTCAAGTCGTTCGCGTACCCATTGAATTTGTAGAAGTCTTTTTTGCGGGCCAAAGTGAAACACACATGTCGCGACCTCGTACGCAAACCACCGGCCCGGCACCCGAATCGCGAAACGTTGTAGTCCGGCTAGCTGAACGGGCAACTCAATTCCAACAACACCCCGTTAAACCTTCCTTAGGCTCATGGGCAGAAGGCTACATTGTTGTCCGTGGTACTTGGTCAGAACCAATAAATAAAGACCTGCTTCGGCGACTTAATCGGCGGTTGATCGACATCCACCGGCAGCAAAACCAAAGCATTGAAAACGGCGACGATATTCCACAAACTTCCGATTTAGACGATAACAACAGCACAATCTCGTCCTCAGATCGCGAGGACCACTGTGACTGAACTCCTCATAAGCGTACGTAATACCACTGAGGCACAGACTGTTCTCAAGACCGTGCCGCACCTAGCGATCCTCGATATCAAAGAGCCCCGCCTAGGTGCACTCAGCGCAACATCGCCGGAAACTTGGCAAAACGTTGCCGCGCTTGACAGAGGCAGCACCTTGCTAAGCGTCGCACTAGGGGAGTTAAGCGAATACGACCTGCCGACATCAAAACAGATTCCCGCCGACGCACGTTATGCAAAGATTGGCTTATCTCAACAAGCCGCAAAGAATTGGGTTGAACCTTGGCAACGCACCGCCTCGTCACTCCCACACAACACCGACCTCGTCGGCGTAATCTATGCTGATCATCAGGCTGCCCACAGCCCTCCTGCCGATTGCATCGTCGATACGTTACTGACAATCGGCTGTCGAACTTTCCTCATCGACACTTTTGACAAGTCTAAGGGTAACGTACTGCACCATCTGAGTCGCGCAGCCATCGCCAATTTAAACGACCAAATCGAACAACAGGATGGCGTCTTGGTGCTCGCCGGTTCAATCACGTCCATCATTCTCGCAGACATTCTGCAGACTGGGGCAAAATACATTGGTATTCGCGGCGCAGTCTGTGTAGGCGACCGCCAAAACCAACTTAGCCAAACTGCTACAATATCTTTTCTATCATCGCTGAAACTTTTATCGTCAGGAATTTGATTTTTGTCCGACCCTATTATCCAATCCGAATCGCAACTAAACGAATACATCCAACGTCACAACGACTGTAAGATTATTGGCTTCGATACCGAATTCATTTCCGAAGACACCTATCGACCTGAATTATGTTTGATTCAAGTAAATGCTGATCATGATATCGCTTTAATTGATCCATACGAAATAGCCGACCTAACGCCGTTTTGGCAATGGCTCACCGACCCAAATCGAACCATTCTCGTCCACGCTTGTCGCGAAGAACTTCGGTTCATTTACCAAGCCACCAAGCAAGCTCCCCAAAACCTGATGGACATTCAAATCGCGGCGGCATTTGTAGGCTTGGAATACCCAGCGAGTTATGGAACTCTTACCAATCGCTTGCTTGAAATCTCGCTGAACAAGGGAGAAACCCGCACCGATTGGCGGAGACGCCCGCTGACCGATGCACAGAGCAAATACGCGCGACAGGACGTCGAGTACCTTGAGCCAATTTACAATCTACTGATGGCGCAGTTAGATGATATGGACCGCACCCAATGGTTGTACAGCGAACTACGGCGACAACAAGACCATATCCTAGATCAAGAAACTTCACCGCGATGGCGGAAAGTCTCGGGCAGCGGCTCACTAAACCGTCGTGGATTAGAAATTGTAAAACAACTTTGGCTGTGGCGCGATGCGATTGCAAAGGAGTCCAATACGCCACCACGACGTATTTTACGTGATGACTTGATATGTGAATTGGCTCGCCGACAATCTGATTCGCTCGAAAAACTCAGGCTCATCCGAGGTATGCAACATCGCCAAGTCCAGAAGCGAATACCAGCCATCCAAGACACTCTTCGGCAAGCACTTGATACGCCCGCGGAAGACTGCCCACAACGCCAGCGGAAGTCTAAATCGCCGCAACGAACTACCCTTAGCCAGTTCCTCTTTACCGCGATTTCAGATTATTGCCAACGCAACCACATGTCGCCTGGCCTAGTGACAACGATGACCGATCTACGAGACTATCTCGACCTTAACTATGGCCACAGTAACCAAAGTAAAAAACGCCAACCACTGCTGAGCACTGGCTGGCGTAAAGATTTCATTGAACCTTTAGTCCAAGATATTTTAAGCGGAAGGCTAGTAGCCCATGTCACCGACCCCACGTCGGATCAACCGTTGTCATTTGAACCCCACTCAGCGATAAACCCTAACGACGATTAGCCCAATCAGTCACAACCTCAAGTCAAAACTAACGTATTTTCGGTTTCCATCAGTTTAAACGTGTGATTGCATTGATCTAATCTGCAAGTTAAGACCTCATAGGTAACTAGTCCTTCCGCATTTTTCTCATTGTGGCGATCTTATTTCAGAACGCCTTGTGCCTCCAATTGCACTGAGCCATCTTTCGTTTCCGAGCTAGGCAAGAACCACGTCATCTCTTCCTGAATCAACGTTGTCCCTGGATCTCGACCAACTAGCTTGACGCGTATTTTATGGCGCCCTTCTTTGTCAGCTCGAGCATGCACTTTAAGCGTAACTTTCTCGCCCGGTGCAATACTCGCTATTGAGTCAAAAATTACTTGACCTGGAATTAATTCGGCTGTCTGACCCGTTGTTTTGACGGGTTCCACGCCATATCCAAATTGAGCGATGACATCAATTCCTTGGGCCACTCGCGTACCACGATTAATGACTTGAATCTCATAGATAGCCTCATCGTCCATGTTCACAGGACCAGCCGGGTCACTGACAATTAGTTTTATGTCGGCAACTCCTCGAACAAGGGTCACTACGGATCCCGCTCGAGTCTCAGCAGCTACTGCTTCCACTCGCATCGATAATTTATTTTCACCTTCTGTGAGCAGAACACATTCAAATTCAAATGTTCTGGTCGCACCAGGTTCAACAACGCCGATTTCCCAAGACATGTTACGCTTAACGGTTTCCGCTGGGCTTCCATTTTGCATATACCTAGCGCCGATTGGTAACACTGCGTTCACTGTCACATCGCGAGCGACTGTGTCCCCTTTATTGCTAACTTGAATTTGATATTTAACCGGAGCCCCGGCAAAGTTATCTTCGGGTCCCTCAACTTCAAGGGCTAATTCCGGACGAAGAATGACAATCGACAATTCCTTTTGCACCGCGTCATTACCTGCCGTCGAAACAGCAGCTTGGATCTTCATCTCACCGGCCTGTTCAGCCGTTAACTCCAATTCGATTAACTTACTTCCGCCAGCGGCAATCGTACCAATGGACTGGCCATCTTCAACTCCGGGGGAAATACGTAAATCAACATCGCTTGCTTCACCATTGCCAATGTTAGTTACGCGTACTGTATATATCTTAGTTTCACCATATGTCATTTCTTGTGGACCGGTCAGCGACAATTGCAATTCCGGTTGAATAACTTGGACTTGTGTTGCTAGACCCAACGGTTGCACTGTCCATCGCGTAGAAAGTTGGAAAGCGCGATTTTCCTGAGGCACGATCTGCATCTTCCAAATTGCGCGTGCTCCCGCGGCAAGTCGACCAACCTGCCACTGTAATTCACCATCGACGGTTGACGCACTTCCATCGGTTGTTTCATTCGCAACCAGTTTTACCCAATCTGGTAAAGCGGTCACTACGAATACATCCTCAACCACTTGATCGCCTTGATTGGTGGCGACAATTTCGAACATACTAGGCATCCCAACACGAATTATTGGCGGGACACGAGTCATGATCTGAATTTTAGGAATGTAGCCCAATTGCGTTACGCCCGCGGATACCGCTGTATGTGCAATATCTGTACCGCTCGCAACCGTTGCAGCCACTGCCGTTGGTTGAGTCACTTGTTCGGCATATACTTCAAATTCAATATTTTGCACAGGAGGTGCAATCGGCACTGCGAGCGCTGAATGAGCTGACGCATCAAACTCTCGGGGTGCCTCGGAGTCAACTACCAGCGGGAACTCATCTCGAGCAACAACGACTGGTACGGCAACTGCTTGCTCGGTCGCGGGTACAACTAAAACCGATGTTGTATCCGTGGGTGCCGCGACCTCTGCGGTGGCCGATTCTAACGCACCACTACCGACAGGTACAGATAGAATGAAATCGTTTGATGGGAGAATATCTAACGGATCAACAGTCTGTACCGCATCTCCCTCCGCAGGATTGCTGCTAGTATCTTGTGCATTGCTCAATGCTACAAACAGGCAAGCAACGAATGTCATCACGCCAAAAATTATTAGATTACGTCTCATAATTAGAAACCTGCATTTCGATTGTGGGGTTATTCGGCTCTCGTGTGCGGAAATATATTCCGCTGAGAATCGGAGTCCAAATCGACAGTTACAACATGAAGCTTTAATCTAATTCCATTTTTTCATTTTCGCAGCATGATGTCGACGTCAGGGATCCGGCACTACATCAACGTAATTTGATAACCACAAAGGGGATTGCGACCACGCATGCGCTGAACCATTTTTCACATTCGTACTTGAATCTACCCTACGCCATGAGAACAGTAAGCCGCTCAGGGCTTGCGAATGCTGCCTTAAACCGTCATCATTTGTAAAACAATTTCAACACTCAAATACTGACTCAACACCTACACAACTCTATGGCTTCCACAACACACGAAACGCACCCGTCCACGACTACCACTGCGGACTGGCATGCATTGGCACAACAAGTTCTAACGGGCACTCCGCTCGACCAACAGCAAGCCATGCAGATACTGACATGCCCTGACGATGAACTACTCGATTTAATGTCCGCTGCGTTTCGTATTCGCAAACAACATTTTGGTAAAACCGTTCAACTCTACTTCTTGATGAATGCCAAAAGCGGTCTCTGCCCTGAAGATTGCTCGTACTGTTCTCAATCCAAAGATTCCACCGCGGAAATCCCTAAATACAACATCCTTAGTCGAGATAAATTGCTTGACGGAGCTAGAATTGCTGCGGAACGAAATGCGAAAACATACTGCATCGTTATTTCAGCTCGAGCACCCAGTGAGCGAGAACTGACCGCCGTTGAAACCATCGTGCCGCTTATCAAGGAACAGTACGACCTGAAAATCTGTGCCTGTCTGGGCTTACTCAGCGATGACCAAGCTCAACGCCTTTGTGATGCTGGCGTCGATCGAGTGAATCACAACTTGAACACCAGTGAATCCAACTACGAAAATATCTGCACGACACATAGCTACCAAGATCGACTGGACACTTTGCACGCCGTGCGCCGCGCCGGAATGGAAATTTGCAGTGGCGGCATCATTGGCATGGGTGAGCAAAATCAAGATGTCATCGACATGGCCTTTGCACTGCGTGATCTGCAAGCGGACTCCATTCCTTTGAATTTCCTAAATTCCATCGAAGGTACCCGACTGGAAAACATTAACACACTCACGCCCCAGTACTGTCTGAAGGCTTTAGCGATGTATCGATTCGCAAACCCCACAACGGAACTGCGGATTGCCGGCGGTCGTGAACTACATCTGGGTAGCCTACAACCGCTCGGACTTTATGCCGCAAATTCAATTTTCGTTGGGGATTATCTCACGACCGAAGGCCAAGCACCTGATGCTGATTACCAGATGATCAAAGATCTTGGATTCGAAGTCACTCGCAATATTGAATAACCGTTAGCGAATAAGAGCCATGCTGTTATTTGGTGATCTTCAACAACTTGCCACTGGCTCCCTCGCCAGAACCAATAATAGTCACATAGATATCGCCGCTGCTGTCGATGCAAATTGCGGTCGGCTTATCTAGTGAAACGATCTTTTCAACTTCGATGCCTTGTTTCTTTTTATTGTATTTTGCAACAATGCGAAAAAGACCTCCGTCTTTTGTACTAGACCAAGAAAAATCTGTTGCTAACAATTTCCCGCGTGGTCCATATGCCAAGCCAGTAATATCGCTAAGTCCCGTTTTAAAGTTCGCAAGTTTATCGCCGGTCGCTGCATCATAAAAGGTCAGCAGGCTATCACCAGGTACTGAAATCTCACCCATTTGCCCGACGGCTAGACTGCCATCAGGTGCGACAGTTATGGCGACTGGTGCATCAACGTCTGTCAGTTCCTTGGTCGCAATTGCTCGACTAAACGAGCCGACTTTGGCGCCCTTAACACCCGCTCTGGCAATCCAACCTTTGGTGTCATCGCCGTTACAGGTAGCAAAAATTGCGTCGCCATTAAATGCGAGCCCATAAAAATTACCTTCGCCAGCAAGCTTGTCAGTTGCATCAATTGAAAAGGACGCTGCCATCGCATCTGCCTTTAAAGCTGCTGCTCCAACTTTCGGCAAATTGTAAATCCGCAACAGATCCTTAGCATCCGGGAATCCGCCGCCGCCGACCGCGAGAACATCACGATCAATAAATGCTATGCCCAACGGGCCGATTGGGTAAATTGGACCTTTACCGTATGTTTCGACTGGAAAATCGGCGATCACGGCTTCAATTTTTCCATCTACAATACGGATCACTCGTCCAGCTCCGCTATCCGCAACGAACACATGTCCGGTCTCAGGCTGAATCGCCACACCACAAGGTACGTTTAATCCATCCACAATCGTTGTCACCTCAACACCATAGGCATCGCGGTCACTAGTGAACAAACACCCAAACAGAGTAATTGCCGCCATCATCGTCATTTTGCACTTGTTCATATCTAAAATCCCTATGGGGGGTTAATTAAAAAGTCACACCAATCATATTACCACATTTGCTTAACAACCAATTTAACTTCGAGCACGTACTATGGCAACTGAGGTGCCGGTTCATCTTCACTAATCACAACGACAGGGTCAAGCAGACGCCGCCCTACCTATTTCAAATTGGCTAGTGAGATTTAACACAACGGTGCGAGCCGCACGTTAAGGAGAAACGATAAATTTGTCGTTCCCTCGTTTACGTCGCAACACGATTTACGACACCCGTTGTTCAAAGGCCGTAATCTTTGCTTCATGCTCAAGCGTCAAAGCAATGTCATCGAGCCCGTTGAGTAAGCAATGGCGGCGAAACTCGTTAACTTCAAACGAAAACTCCAACCCATGACCGTCTTGGACTGTCTGCGATTGCAGATCAATCGTCAACTCATATTGACCATGTGTGGCGACATTCGCAAAAAGTTGATCAATTTGATTTTCAGGTAAGACAATCGGTAGCACGCCATTTTTAAAACAGTTGTTAAAGAATATGTCCGCGTAGCTCGGAGCAATTACACAACGAAAACCATAATCCGCCAACGCCCAGACGGCATGTTCACGACTCGAGCCACTGCCAAAATTGCGTTTTGTTAGCAGCACGGTCGCTCCTTGAACTGCGGGTTGATTCAATTCAAAATCAGCATTGTCCGTGGAGTCATCATTAAATCGCCAGTCGAAGAACAGGAAATCCCCAAACCCACTTCGTTCGATGCGTTTCAGGAATTGTTTAGGGATAATCTGATCCGTATCCACATTGGCACGATCCAGTGCAACAGTAATCCCACAATGCTTGATAAAAGCTTCCATCTCTAAATTCCCTTTGTATTTATCAGACTTTCAATACTCTTGTACGCTTCAATGTTCCACGCAGTAACTCTCTAAAAATCACGCACGTCAACAAACGCTCCAGCTACCGCCGCTGCAGCTGCCATCGCCGGGGAGACCAGATGCGTGCGTCCCCCTTTTCCCTGGCGACCTTCAAAATTTCGATTACTCGTGGAGGCACATCTCTCACCAGGTTCTAATTTATCGGGGTTCATTGCCAAGCACATACTACATCCCGCTTCCCGCCACTGAAAACCAGCTTCCGTGAAGATTTGGTCTAGCCCTTCAACTTCGGCTTGCCGCTTAATAACACCACTACCGGGTACAACCATTGCACTCACGCTATCCGCAACTTTTCGACCTTTGGCAACCGCAGCAGCAGCTCTTAAATCTTCAATTCTGGCATTGGTACACGAACCGATAAATACTCGATTTACCTCCACGTCCAGCAGTTTGCTTCCGGCGACAAGCCCCATATAATCCAATGCACTTTGAGTACTCTTCTGCTCAACTTCATCGGTGAAATCGGCAGGGGAGGGGATGGGTGCGTTGATGGCGATCACTTGACCGGGATTGGTACCCCACGTTACTTGGGGTTGAATATCGCTAGCAGCATAAACGCGTGTCGCATCGTACACGGCACCCGCATCCGAAGGAAGTTGACTCCAACGAGCAATAGCTGCTTCCATATCAGCGGGGGCTTGTTGCTTGCCTCGAACATATTCAAAAGTCGTCTCGTCCGGCGCAATCATTCCCGCCCGCGCGCCTGCTTCAATCGACATATTACAGACGGTCATGCGTTCTTCCATAGAAAGCTGACGAATGGCATCACCGGTGTACTCCAACACATAGCCCGTTCCACCAGATGTCGTTAAGTCACCTATGAGATAAAGCACTAAGTCCTTTGCAGTCACACCTGGACCAAGTTTGCCGTCGACTCGCAATTCCATCGTTTTCGGTTTGTCCTGCGGTAAGGTCTGCGTGACAAGTACGTGCTCAACTTCGCTAGTACCGATACCGAATGCCAACGCACCGAAGGCGCCGTGAGTAGCGGTATGACTATCCCCACAGACAATCGTCATGCCGGGCTGAGTGTATCCCATTTCCGGTCCGATGATATGCACGATCCCTTGGTTGATGCTATCGATATCGAAAATAGTGATTTCATTGTCAGCACAGTTTTTCCGTAGCGTATCAATCTGAATTTGAGCAATCGGATCGGCGATCGGTAAACTGCGATCCGTAGTGGGTACATTGTGGTCGGGAGTTGCAATCGTCAGTTCCGGACGTCGCACTGTACGCTGCGCTACACGTAAACCCTCAAAAGCTTGCGCACTTGTCACTTCATGAATCAGGTGCAAGTCAATGTATAGTAATGTCTGTCGCCCCGATTCGGCATGCACAATATGGTTACCCCATATCTTTTCAAACATGGTTCGAGGACTACTCGATGTACTCGTCGCTAACGATCCGTTTAGATCCGTATTCATTTACATTCAATCTTTCTCTTTAGTTTTTTGAGCCGCGCTCAAACAGCAGTATACTCTGAACATTTAATCTAATGAACCACAACAACCCGGTTCATCGCTGAACATTCGCCGGCCAGAATCGATACCGCTCGCATAAAACTCGACGTCCTCGGCACGCAACGCACTACGCCTTGGTAATCGTAGCCTTGCAATGTTCCACAACTGCCATGGCGTTGCGTGTGTCCACAACACAACTGGCGTGATCCGCAATCATTTGATAATCAAAAGCGGAATGATCTGTGCAAATCACCGCACAATCCAATTCCTCTAGATAAACCGGCGTCAACTCGCAACTCTGCAAATCAGGAACGGTAAAACTTCGCATTTTTGGCAGCACAGCAATCCACGGATCACTGTAACTCAGTTGCGCTCCGCGCTCGGTCAACAATTCCATCAACCGAAATGATGGACTCTCGCGGGGATCATCAATGTCCTTTTTATAGGCGACACCCAAGATTCCGATTTTGGCGCCGTTGACTGACAATCCTTTATCATTTAATTGATCGACAACTCGCGACAACACATATTCGGGCATCGAAGCATTCACTTCACCGGCTAATTCAATAAAACGTGTTGTCAATCCGTGACGGCGCGCAATCCAACTCAAGTAAAACGGGTCGATTGGAATGCAATGCCCGCCTAGCCCTGGTCCTGGATAAAAAGCCTGGAACCCAAATGGTTTTGTTTTTGCCGCAGCGATAACTTCCCAAATATCGATACCAATCGCATCGAACAACACTTTCAATTCGTTGACCATCGCAATGTTCACACTGCGGTATGTGTTTTCAAGGATTTTGCACGCTTCGGCCACTTCGCAACTTGATACGGGTACTGTCTCGGACATGGCGTGACCGTACAATGCGTTGGCTATGTCCAAACTCGCAGCATCCATGGCCCCCACAACTTTGGGGATTTGTTGAGCGTTGAAGTCTTTATTGCCGGGGTCTTCACGTTCTGGGCTGTAAGCCAGGAAGAAGTCGTCGCCGAGTGTTAATCCGGATGCGGCTAGCAATGGCAATACGACATCCCGTGTTGTACCAGGGTACGTTGTGCTTTCGAGTACGATCAACTGACCCTTTCGCAGTACTTGGGCAATACTTTTCACCGTTTGTTCAACATAGGTCAAATCTGGATCACGACTTTCGTTAAGCGGTGTAGGCACACAAATCAAAATGGCATCCGCTTCGGCCAAGCGGTCCAGTTGATCGGTTGCATCAAACTTACCCGCCGTGATTTGCTGGGATATCCAATCGCCCGATATGTGTTGAATATAACTTTGACCCTGATGTAATTGTTCGATTTTTGCGGCATCAACATCGAAACCAATCGTTGTGTAGCCGGTTTCTACAAACGCCCGTACAAGCGGTAATCCGACATATCCCAAACCCACAATTCCAATTTTCGCTGTTTTAGCGTCAATCGCGGCTGTTAGTTCTGTGAGATTCATAAAGCACTTTCATCACGATAAGGCAAACGTCGATTATTCGTAATCGATTAACGCGTCGACGTGAACGCGTGTTTTTGTCCGCCAGCAGCGGAAACTTGATTATAGTTTTACTCGCGGTTTACATAAGGGCGAAAATCAAATGCTTGTCAGAAACCTAAGAAACCTTTGCTCATAATCCGGTACGGTCAGTGCTAAGCGGTGGCTTAAACGCCCCGCCTGCTGTCCACCTCGAATATCCTGCAAATATCGATTCCAAACGCCACGGCATCCATATTTTCCCGACAACAAAAATCGACACCACGCCCAACTGGCAGCATAGTCAACCGCATCCGCTCGAGTTGTCGATTTAATTTTCTCCAACGCCGCTAGACTTATCGGTTCCGGCAGCAGCATACGTTGTCCACCCAATAATTGCTGCAAAGCTTTTCCATGGACACGCGATTGCTTTTCCACGGAATCCTCCGCCCACTCGGCTAACCCTTCGTCCATCCATAAAGGCATCGATGTATTACGGAACGTCAAGTGATTCAAGGAATGAACTGCTTCATGCATCAAATCTTGCAGCAGTGCCTTACCCTGAACTGCTAAAATCGTTGGCCGCCCACTGCGCACAATAAACAAGGAATTACGTCTAGGTGCCTGGGGTAACGTTTTTTCTAGATGAGCAATATACTGTTGGCGGTCAGAAAAGATCAGTACATTAACTGCTCGGACGATCGCGGGACTCCCGTAAATTTCGGATAACCGCTGGGGCAATTGTTTTAACTCCGACAATATGTACTCAAACCCTCTGGGCGCTGCAGTGTAATGAAACTGCAACCATTGCTTACCCGCTGTCATCGGCGGTTCAGTAGCACCTACCCAATTACCGCCCACCGCAAACAGCAGGCTACCGGTCCCTCCAATTACACGGAGCACCGCAGTCCGCCGCGAAATATGCCGATAATGATCAAAGTTACTATCAGTTGTGATTACAGGGGAAACCATGTTATTCGCGCTAATTTAAGAGCCTACCGATGCTGAATCTAATCTAAACTGCTGCGGTTAATTGACCAATCGGCGTTCGAGGTGTATCGTGATTGAATTGATTCAGTACCAATTTATGGGTATTCATTTGCGATCGGTAGCGACAGAAGCGAGTAGTTGTCGATAATAACTGGTAGCAAACACGAGTCATCAAATGATACTCTAAAACATGCATACATTAATAGAGTGACCGAGTACTTGGAAAAACTACCTTTGTATATAACCATGACACAGCAAGTCAGCTCGGCTTATAATTAGTAATTGAGGAATTATCGGTGAAACACGCAGCCATTGGTCCTATTGAACTCCATTTTCCTCAAAGGATTGAGTCAAATGATGACCTTCAGAAACTCTATCCAAAGTGGAATCTAGATCTGATTTACGAAAAGACGGGGATCTTCCAGCGTCATATCGCCGAAGAACACGAACTCGCGTCAGATCTTGGTGTCGCAGCGGCTGAGAAGCTGTTTGCCGAGCATGACATCGACCCCAATTCAATTGACTTTCTATTTTTTTGCACTCAAACTCCCGACTATCCACTGCCCACTACCGCCTGCCTGATGCAGCAAAGACTCGGATTGCCCATAAGTTGTGGCGCGCTGGATTTCAATCTGGGTTGCTCTGGATATGTTTACGGACTCGCATTGGTCGACGGACTCATCAAAAGTGGCGCAGCAAAACGAATCTTGTTCATAACCGCCGAGACCTATTCAAAATATATCGATCCGGAAGACCGCAGCTTACGAACTATTTTCGGTGACGGAGCCGCGGCAACGCTTATTGAAGCCGCCGACGAACCGACACTGCAACACTTCAAGTTTGGGACCAACGGTGCAGGAGCCGATATGTTGCTACTTACCAAGAGTGGTATGCGAGAACCCATGAAGCCGCGTAATCGCCATCGCTGGAATAGCGACCTCTATATGGATGGCCCAAGCCTCATCAGCTTTACCGTTGACGCTGTGCCTCAATTAATAGACCAAGTCATGCAAGATTCGAGTATATCGGCAGACGATATCGATTTTTATCTTATGCATCAAGCAACTAGAAAAATGCTCGAAGAGCTCACTCAACGATTACAACTACCCCCTAGCAAAGTCCCTATTCACTTACAAAATGTCGGTAATACCGTGTCTTCTACGTTGCCGATCCTCATCCATCAAATGCGAGCTTCGGGTGAGCTGCAGGCTGGGCAGCAAAACATGCTGATCGGATTTGGCGTCGGCCTTTCGTGGGCGGGTTGCCTGTGGCAAGAGACTTTCCCTGCCTAATACCAATCTCGCAATATCATTGGGTGCATTTACATGACTTCTTTAAAAGGCCACTTTTTAATTGCGCCACCGGTCGTAGCAGATGAAAATTTCAACCGCAGCCTAGTTCTCATTTTGCAACACGATGAAGAAGGGGCCATTGGTTTGATTACCAACCGGCCAACCAATAGTGAATTGGATGAATTATGGGAAGCGATGACGGGGTCTCCCTTTCCAGGGGAAGGTGTATTGCATGTAGGTGGGCCCGTCGAAGGACCCGTCATGGTCTTGCATACTCGGGCTGAATACAGCGAACAGCGTGTTCTCAGCGGAGTTTATGTTTCTTCGCAAAAATCAAATTTGGTGAAATTGATTTCAAAAAAAGTTCTACCGTATCGAGTCTTTGCCGGTTACGCGGGGTGGCAACCTGGACAACTCGAAGCGGAAATCAAAGCTGGTGGCTGGCTCACAACTCCCGCTTCGGCATCTGATATATTTACGCCATGCGAGGATCCCTGGAAAAGCATGTGCCAACGATTGGGAGACCACGTACTGAAAGAGGTCCTCGGGGCTGATAAGCTTACTGCGGATCCTGAATTAAATTAAAATCAAATCGAATGACTGATACCAACCACGACATCGAACAAACTGACTCCTCTGGGCGAACGATCGCCGTTGGAGATATTCATGGTTGTGCCCAAGCATTGGAACGACTGTTGGCGGCGGTCGAATTAACCTCCCAAGACACCATCGTTTTTCTTGGCGACTATGTGGATCGCGGCCCCAATTCCAAACGAGTCATAGAAATTATAATCGCGCTCAATGAACAATTTCATGTTATACCGCTATTAGGTAATCATGAAATCATGATGCTCGACGCCGTACAGGAATCGGTCATGCGTGATTTGTGGCTGCTGCAGTTCGGTGGACAACAAACCCTCGACAGCTATGGCGATGACTTGGCTAACATCCCCACGGAACATCTCGATTTCATACGCCAATGCCTGCCGTATTACGAGACCGACGATCATCTTTTCGTCCATGCTAATTACTTGCCAGGTTCACCACTTGTTGATCAAGAAGCTCAAATACGCTATTGGACACATTTATTAGATTTCCAACCGGGACCTCACAAAAGTGGTAAACGAGTCATCGTCGGACACACACCACAAACTCATGGCAACATTCTTGATTTTGGGCATTTAGTTTGCATCGATACCTACTGTTTTGGAGGCGGTAATCTAACCGCCTTAGACGTTTCCACTAACGAAATATGGCAAGTAAAAGAAAATGAATAAACTATCTCCTCGTACTACATCATTTGCGGCCTGCACAATATTGATGCTGAGCCTATTTATTTCCAGCACCAATGCTAGCGAACAACCGCCTAACGTAATTCTGATCTACACCGATGACCAGGGTACCGTCGATCTGAACTGTTATGGTGCCAAAGATCTCATCACCCCAGAATTAGATAAACTCGCGACACAAGGCGTGCGATTTAGCCAGTTCTATGCAGCAGCCCCCGTCTGCTCACCATCACGCGCAGCTGTTCTAACGGGTCGTTTCCCACAACGCGCAGGTGTACCCGGTAACGTCTCTTCGCAACCCAACGGTGTCGGTATGCCAAGTTCACAAATCACAATGGCTGAGATGTTCCGTTCCGCTGGCTACCGAACAGCACACATTGGAAAGTGGCATTTGGGCTTTAATAAAGACACGATGCCAAACAACCAAGGTTTTGATTACTCCTTCGGACATATGGGCGGATGCATCGATAACTATTCGCATTTCTTTTATTGGAATGGCCCTAACCGGCACGACCTTTACCGCAATGGCCAAGAGGTGTGGCGGGATGGACAATATTTTCCGGAACTCATGGTAGAAGAAGCCTCACAGTTCATGAAACAGGAATCCGAAAAACCATTCTTCATGTACTTTGCCATGAACATTCCGCATTATCCGTTGCAAGGAACTGAAAAATGGCGTGCTGCGTACAAACACATCAAGGAACCTCGACGCCGGTATGCCACGATGATCTCTACTATGGACGAAATGATCGGCAAGCTGCTGGCTCAAGTCGAAGAACTTGACATTCGCAAAAACACGATCATCGTCTACCAATCCGACCATGGCCATTCACAAGAAATACGCACCTTCGGCGGTGGCGGCAGCGCAGGGATTTATCGCGGTGCAAAATTCAGTCTGTTCGAAGGAGGTATTCGAGTACCGGCAATTATCAGTTGGCCGGGGCACCTGCCTACAAATCAAGTCCGCGATCAATTGGCTACCGCCTGCGATTGGATGCCAACACTGGCTAAACTCACCGGAATTCAATTACCAACACATCGAATCGATGGAATTGACATTAGCGAACTGATTCAAACAAACAGCATAAAAAGCCCGCATGAGGTTTTTCATTGGCAGACAGGGGGAGGTAGAAACCTAGCTTGGGCTGTACGACAAGGTCCCTGGAAACTGCTTGGCAACCCCAACGACACCAGTCGTAAAGCTCCACTCACCAACGCAGACAAGCTGTTTCTAGTGAATCTAGACGAGGACCCCAGCGAGTTGACCAACCTCGCGGCACAACACCCCGAACGTGTCGCCGCGTTGCAAAAACTACACGAACAATGGCTGCTCGACCTGCGGTAAAGCTACCGCACTTGCAGCGCAACTGGCTTGACGTCCACTTATGCTACTAACGATGGGGGTTTTCGTACCAAAACAGCCCCAAATTATCGCGCTCTTCACATGTAATCACATCTAAATCGCCGTCGTGATCAACGTCCATGACCTGTAACAAGTCAAACTTCTTGCCTGCCAGCGTACTCATTTGCTGCACTTCAAAATCGAGTCTTTTTTGAGAGTCTGCAGTATTTAGATTCTTCAGCCAAGTGACACCAGGTCGAGGTGGGCCTGAATTGGGTTCTGTGCTGTGAACAATGTCTCGCAAACCATCGAGATCTAGGTCTCCAACTGCTACAGATTTGCCTTTCATTAAACCAAACGGGGCTGGCACCACTTCGCGTTTCCATGCAGGTTGTTGCAAATTCTCTTGCCGCATAAATAGAAGTATCTCCGCCTGATGTGTAGCGACCACGATGTCTTCACGGTCATCACCATTCACATCCGCGACATCTATGAACATCACCTCGTGCGAATTCCCACCAATGCGGTGTTCTGCCCACACATGCGGTGCGGCAGTAATTTTCCTGCCTGGATGTTCCAACCAGAACACGCCCCGATTCGGACCTTTCCGATCAGAAACCACGACATCATCCTGACCGTCATGATTCACATCGGTTGCAATGAGCGACATGACCCAACCAGCGTCGTACAAACGATGGTACTTCCAAGCGTCTAGATCACGTGGATTCGACGGCGCCTGCAGCCAGCCGACACTTGCTTGCTGACCTTTGGAAGCCACCATCAAATCAATTCCATGGCGACCATCAATTTGCATCGGCAGAGCATACATCCAAGCTTGTTTGGACTTAGTAACGGAAATTACGACTGTTTCCCATTTCGTGGCGTCAAGATAATCCTCTTTCGCCTGAGGAGCCCAGTGCACAAACATGCTCCGCACAGCACCTTCACAACTACTGACGACGTCCACAGCCCCATCGCCGTCTAAGTCCACTAGAACGGCATCCTCAGGTGACGCAACTCGCCCCACGACCACCAGCGGCCATGGTTTATCAACTTCGGCATCGCCCGGATGTAAACAAATATGAATTTCCCCGCCTTCTTCCCAAGGTGTCACTAAGTCTAACCGCCCATCACCGTTGGCATCTAACAAACGCGCACCATCAGCACCAACCGATGAATCATCAATCGTATGGCGCTGCCAAGCTGTGTTGGATCCATTATCAGCTGCACCGCTGGCAGCAGTAACTACAAAACAACAAAGGGTTGTCGCGATTAAATTGAAGTCGCGTTGCATGGATCTACCTCTCGTCTGAACGTCAATTCATGGATATCTAGCATTATTTAGACTGCGGCACAGAATCCGGAGCAGGGAATTTCCGGATTGCACTATATCGCTTATAGAATTCCCAAATATCACCATCACCTCCCACTCGAGGATCCCCTGTTTCTTTTAGAAAGCTAAGCATTTTTCTTTGCAGCCGAGTCTGCAAGTGGCGATTTCCTTTTTGATCAATCAGATTATTCAAACACGCTGGGTCTGCTAAGATATCAAACAATTCCCAAGCCGGCCGATGGTCGACAGCCAAGTGAAAAAAAGATCCGATTTCTAATTCCTCTCGGCCCTCAACCAAAACGGTCAATGTCGGACAAGCGTCGATGTCATGGTAACCACCATGTTCACGTCCTAACTGCGCAGGACTGTCATACTTCTGTGGATCTCCGGCAGGCCAACGATTAGGTTTGAAATTTCGAATCAACAAATGCTGATTACTTCGCATCGCCCGCTGCGGATAGGTCCAGTTATCATATCGCGAGGACGAATGCCGTTCACGAGAACTAAACACAAACTCTGCATCCGCCCCTGTGGCTTGCTCATATTGCGTCCCCTTGTCAAATAATTCGACTAAACTACGGCCCTGCATTTCGGATGGCACGGCAACACCAGCGACGTTCAAAAAAGTAGGCGCTAGATCAACAAAACTAACCATATCCGAGAACGACTGTTCTGGTTTGATACGATCGCCCCAACGGATTGCCAAGGGAACATGAATTCCATATTCGTAACAATTCGCCTTAGCCCGCGGAAAGGCCATGCCATTGTCACTCGTCACTACAATCAGCGTATTATCAAGCTCGCCTAACTCTTCAAGCAGGTCAATCATCTTAGATAGGTGCGAATCAAAATGTTCAATTTCAACATAGTAGTCCAACACATCTGAACGAACGGTTTCAACATCTGGTAGGAACGAAGGGACATCGACTTTGGTAATGTCTTTCCCTAAACGAATACCGATCCCAGCCTCAAACCCTCGATGCGGTTCGTGACCGCCAAACCAAAAACAGAACGGTTGATCTTCTTGCCTCGATTCCAAAAATGTCTTGAAATTGCTCGCATAATCCTTGTTACTAATTCCAGCACCAGGTGGCTTTGCCTTGTGTTTATCGTAGGCCGGACCTGCTGGATTTTGCGTACGTCCGGAAATCTTCCAATTCCCAGGGCCCCATGGTTTCCCTGTATAGCCGACATGATATCCGGCGTGCTGCAGCAATTCAGGATAGGTCTTGAGTGAAATTGGGAACGAACTCGCGTGTGTACCCGCTTGTTGGTTTTGCCAAGGATAGCGACCCGTCAACAAACTAGCACGCGACGGACTACACCCCGGAGAAGCCGCAACCGCATTTACAAACCAAATACCCTCCTTGGCAATGCGGTCAAACCCTGGAGTCGATATCTGGGCAGCACCTATTCGGGAGTTGTGGGCAAACGATTGATCATCAGAAATCGCCAGCAATATATTAGGTTGACGCTGTGCCTGCAGTTGACCGCAAATTCCACCGCTCGCCGTAACAGCAACGACCAACAACCATAATAAATATCTCTTACGTATCAAACCGAACCTCCCATACATTTGCAATTTATTAATCGATTGAAATGCAAGATCCGACCGCCCAAATGAGTCACAACATCTCGCATTTACGTACAATATATTAGTATATCGACTCGTCCTATACAAATACGGCGAGTGACACGTACAACACACACTTTCTTTCACTAGGGGTTCGATTCCTTGCACTTACCGAAATCAATTCTTTGCGTCTACTTAATTACATGCTTTTTTAGCTGCGTGGGTCACTGTCAGGACGCAGAGTCGCTGCAAGAAGAGAAAATTAAGTCGTTGTTGCAACAAGTCTCAACGGCGCAATCAGCTCGACAATTCCCGCAAGCTATCAAGCTACTTGGCCAAATCGAGAAACTTGACGATACGGTCGCCGTAGCCTTCTACCTGCGTGGCCGCATCCATTTTCAACAAGCAGCCTTTCCAGAATCCGTTCGTGACTTCAATCGATACGTGAAGTTAAACCCCAAAATTGAATCGCGCCAATGGGAACGAGGCATTAGCATGTATTACGCGAAGCAATACAAACAAGGAGCGTCCCAATTCGAACTCTATCAAACGTTCCACAATCAAGATGTTGAAAATTCGGTTTGGCGGTTTTTGTGCATGGTGCCTGACAGTGGAGTGGCTAAAGCTCGAAAGGTCATGCTGCCAATCGAAAATGACCGCCGTATTCCAATGATGAAAGTTTTCGAAATGTACCGTGGCACGGCCACTCCGGCAAATGTGTTACAAGCGGTAGAGCAGGGCGATCCTACCAAAGAAGTAAAGGCTACACGGGCATTTTATGCACACCTATATTTGGGGCTGTACTATGAAGTCACAGACGAACCAAAGTTGGCTCGCAAATACATCGAGCTCGCCGCCGACCCACAACTACTTGGCCATACCGGCATTAATTCATACATGTGGGACGTGGCCCGAGTGCATTGGAATAGAATGCAGCGAAAAAATAAGCTGCCCAAATAGTAGGCTACAATATTTAGTCCACAAATCTGCTTAACGCATTGGTGTTAGTTTGTGGTGTTATTTACCGTCGCCCAAGCAATACAGAAATTGGTCAGACCGCACTAGTAAATGACCCTCAAAAGCAGCAGGACTGGCTCTGAATACTTCTTCTAAATCCGCTCCGATATCACTCGTCGAGATCGGCGTGTACTTGTCTCCCGGTTTGAAAACAATGATCTTTCCTTCTTCCGTTACGGTATAAATCACACCGTTAATCGCGATCGGGGATGATGAGAACGCGCCCTCTACACGCGCGGTCCACAGTGATTTGCCATCGTTCACTTGATAACAGCTTATCAGCCCAGGTCTGAGGCGAGTAATCACCACATAATCATCAACCGCAATGGGACTAGGCAGATCGCGTCCACCGGTTCGCGGTACTCGCCATAATTCCCGTTTTCCCGTAACATCACCACTACCGCCTGGTTGGATTGCTATCATAAACCCAGTTCGACCAGGAATGGCAATTACAGCGTCAGAGGTTATGGCAAGCGTCGGCGTGCCACGTCCGCCCGGAGCTTCACATTTCCAGTTCTCTGCGCCATTCGCGGGATTATATGAAATCACTTGGCTATGGCCATTGAGCACGATTTCATTTTGTTCTTTAAGTCGAAAAATAACAGGAGTACTCCAGCCCCGAATCGTATCCCGCTGAGTTTTCCAAGCGGTCTTACCGCTGTCACGATGAAATGCCATTAATGACGATTCATTGTCGGCATCGCAATTCTGTACTACTAAGTCTCCCACAATAATGGGAGAAGCGCCGGTGCCCCAAGGGCCTTCAAAAGCGCCGAGGTCACGGGACCATTGGATATCTCCGGTCATAGCATCCAGACTGTGCAGACCACCTTTTCCAAAAAAGGCGATGACTTGTTTACCATCGGTTACGCAAGTGCTCGATGCGCGGTTGTTCATAGCATGAGCCGACTCCGCGTCTCCTTGCCAAACCACTTTCTGCCAGAGGATTTTACCGGTGCCGCGATGGACGGCATACACGGCCCGTTGGGACCCGTTCTCTAATGACGAAGTTACATATATGCGTTCGCCCCAATAAATCGGCGATGATTGCCCTCGACCTGGAATCTTCGTTTTCCAAACAATGCTTGACGTGGAAAAAGATTGAGGAACATTCGCTGCATCGCTATGACCATCGCTTTGCATTCCCCGCCATTGGTTCCAGTTGGTCTCAGCAGAAACAACACTTACAGCGTTAAATACAACAAGCAACACCAACAATTTAATATGCATCATTCTCATCCCTGTTTTTACAATGGTTTTATACGAATATTTTTCCAACGACATTTTGATCCTTTTGGCCAGCTCGTACCACCGTGAACTTGAACTGCAATGCTTCCAGATGTACCTAACAGCTTGTGAATAACTTCCTTATCATATTTCGCCGCCGTGGATTGTGTCCCATCAAATTTACAAACTTTTTGGTTATTGATGTAGGTCGTGATAACCGGGTAGTCGCCTTCGACGATCACTCGTGCTGTGTTCCATTGGTTCACTCGCCAGGCTTTGAGCCATTGGTCAGCACTACAGGATGTAACAAGCCCGACCTTGGAGTAAGCCAGGTGTTTATCGGTCGTCAGCGAGACCAACTTGCCGGCGTCATCGACCTTGCCATTGATGTCAAATGTACGAGTATTAAATCCAGTCGTGCCTTCACCATAGATGTGGCCAACATTTCCGGCATCATGATAATCAACCATCATCTGAAAACACTGTCCACGATCTGTGCTACGCAAGAACAAACCCGAACAAACACCCCAATCGGGCATCATATCGATTTCAAGCTCAAAGTTCTCAAACTTGCGATCTGTCAGTAGAATGCCGCCGTTACCAGAACCCGGAGGATCCTGTTCACCTGTAATGGACCCTTGTTCCACACGCCAATTACCGCCGGTGCCGTGGCCAATTTTTTCCGGGTTAATGTGCCAACCTGTCAAGTCCTTGCCGTTGAACAACTCAATCCAGCCCCGTTTTGGTGCCGCATATGCTCGACCGTGAAGTGTCATGACCGCCGCGGTTGAAAGCGCGCTATGCTGAATAAAACGTCGCCGGGTGGATGTTCGATTTGTTGGAGCAGCGGGGATGAGGTCAACCATGGCAAAATTCCTATTATTCAATATTAAGCAAACGACATATTATACATAAGAGGCCATTCAAGATAACATTTCCCAACTCTATCCGTGGCCATTAGCGGTTAAATACAACAACAAGTTCCTCAGCAAGTTCTTGGATAACGTTCGATTCTTTAAGTAATACGGGGTGGTGCAACAACACTGTTCCCTCGGCAGCCGCTGTGCTGTGCACTAACGTAACGGGTTTGCGACAGCGTCTTTCACTTCGTTTCACGAAACCGTGAAACCCTGCGAACAGTGGTATTCCCTTTTCCTGAGCATAACACAACAAATCTTGTCGCCGCTGTGGGTCATCAAGAACCCAAGCGAGCTTATAGAAAGCCGGACTGTCCTCTGCCTTGATTTTCAGTGGAGTGATGCCAGAGCAGGGTGCCGTTGTTTGCAAAATAGCACCTACATTTTCGCGTCGCAGCGCATGACGTTCGGCCAGCGTTTCAAATTGCGGTATCAATACCGACGCTTGTAATTCGCTCAAGGCAAACGCATCATTGCCTCGCTCTTTAAAAACAGTGATACGTTGTGCCATCGCTTCATCATTACAAAGTACCGCGCCCCCACGACCAGCTGTTAGTAGTTTGCTGCCACCAAAGCTCATAACGGCCAAGTCCCCAAATGTCCCTAACAATTGTCCTGCGTGTGTGGCTGCTGGTGCCTGGCACACATCTTCAATTACCGCAACACCAACGGAGCGAGACCATTGCATAATTGCTTTAATATCTGCCATGCCACCATGCAAACTGCTAACAATCACTGCTTTTGTTTTCTCGCTATGAGCCGCCGCTAGATCGTCCGCTTGTAAGCTCCACGTTCCGCACGCAATATCGACTAAAACTGGCATAGCCCCCGTTGCTTCGATACAGCGGAAATTACCCGGAAAATCGTACCCCGCGAGAATCACTTCGTCGCCCGCAGTCACTCCGACGCCACGCAAAGCCAGTTCGATGCCGATCGTACCGGAGCAGACCAGCATTACATGTTCACGGTTGTATTTCGCGGATAGCGTTTCCCGTAACGTCTGCGTAAAGAGACCAGCATAGGACCCCCAATCTCCCGAGCTATAAACTGCTTGCAATTGCTGCTGAATCGCTGGATCGGGAATCGGCCAAGCCGCTTGAAATGAATTTGAAGGATCGACGGTCATTGTTATTTTGTGGGAATTAGCTCCAAGCAAACAATCGATTTGTCTCCCCGCAAATACATTAAACCTTGCGAAACGACAGGGGCAGCCCAGCACGGGTAACCTAAATCAAATGATGTTTCAAACGGCAATTCGTACTCGCCCTTTCGGCCAGCGACCGCAATATCACCAGCAATCGGTTCAAACTTCTCTGGGTTCGCCTTCATCAAAAAGACATGACCATATTCACCTTGGCAAATAAAATGTCCGTCAACGAAAGTTAGTGAAGTTCGAGTCAAACCCTCGACCGACCATTGAACCTTCCCTGTTTTCCAGTCAACGCACCGCAATTCAGCATTACGAGTATGCCGACCGCTGCAGCCGTAAAGATACCCATCCACATAGATCGGTGTATTCCAATGAGCCTGCATCGATTTGTCACGGGATGTGGCACTGTCTTTCCAAACAACTTCAGCAGCTCCTGTCTTGGCACGCAAAAGAGAACTTCCAGGGCCATAGGTTTCAGAAATCAACACCTGAGCACCAACGACTACTGGCGTGCTGGCATTGACAGCCTCAAGCAAGGGAGCCTGCCAAGGGTAATGAAAATCCATAATTCCCGATTGTGGTTCAAATCCGATAAGACCTTTTCTCGCGAAAACAAAACACCACCTGCGACCGTCAATTGTTGCTAATTTTGGGCTGGCATAACTCGCCAAATCATCTCCAAACTTGTACTGCTGCTTTCCTGTGTATTTATTCAAGGCAACCACTGCTGAGCCGTTGGATTTCACTAGGTCAAGCTGTCCCGGCGGAATACTCTGGGAGGCAATGGGGCTTCCACCGACCATGCAGATTAATAAATCTTTTTCTACGACCGGCGTACTGCCGACACCAAAAAAGTTTTGGATCACGCCATATTGTTTAACCGTATCCACATGCCAAATCTCTTTGCCTGTTGTGGCGTTTAAACAATACAAATGACCGGCGACACCATAAGCGTATACTCGATTACCATCGACTACCGGCGAGCAGCGGGGACCGTTGTTGTACCCATAGAGATCTTGGTAATCGGTTGGGTAGGTAAACTTCCAAATCAGTTTTCCTGACTCCGCGTTAAGGCACAACACGTAACATTTGTCATCTTTACGATCAAATTGAAAGTATCGCCCCTGAGAAATCGTACCGATCCCGTAACTCGTTCCCAATTCGAGTTCCCAGAGTTGCTGGAGGGGACTACTGCGCCAATTCTTTTTAATACCAGTCTCCGTTGATTTACTGTCACCCGTAGGACCTAGAAATATCGGCCAATCCTGACCACTGTGACGTTTTCCAATATCGACCAATTGCTCCGCAGCTCCCGCATTGACGGCTACCACGGCTGTCACAACGTATTGATCTTCAGTCGACGCGGGTGGTTTCTCCGCAATACACCAGTAACCGACTAGTACCAGTAAGCTCATTGCTACAGTTACACTGATCGTTTTGGATTTTTTCGTTCTAAACATGCTATTTATTTTCGACAGCCCACTCGTCATAGTACTTCGTAACCTCATGGATTAGATTCACGCCAATGCTGGGTTAGCAATGTCACTGGATATGTGTTTTTGTTTTCCTATATACTGTCCACTACGGTTGTATCTTATTTTTCAGAACAGCACTTTATCCATGATACCAATTAACGCCTCGATAACACTAACCGACGCAGAAATCGAGCTAACTTTTTCTCGCAGTCAGGGTCCTGGTGGTCAGAACGTCAACAAGGTTAACTCCAAAGTTACAATCCACTGGGATCTCAAATATTCAACTTCCATCTCTGCATTCATCAAGCGTCGTATCCAAAATAAGTATAGTAACCGCATCAACAATGACGGCAAACTGGTTTTGTCGAGTCAGCAGCATCGCGAACAGCATCGTAATCGTGAAGAATGTTGCCAGAAGCTCCGAGTAATCATTGGCGATGCCTTGAAGCCCCGTAAGGCAAGAAAAACATCTAGGCCGACACGTGCATCTAAACAACGGCGACTCGACAATAAAAAGAAACGTAGTCGCCGTAAATCCATGCGACAACAACGATTTACCGACTAATAGCGGTCTAACGTCTTAATTGTCTAATTGTGGCCGCATTGTTCCCTCTAAAGCCAAACCAGACTATGTACAGGCTGGTGCGAATCTACGATAATAAACAGCAAATGCGAGGCGTCAATGCAAGTGGATGACACCCGACATATTTCCTCAACGAGCAAACTGTTCATGACAGACCCCAGAGACATCACTCACATACTTGAAGACTGGGAATTCAAACCCGGTACCGTCGGTGTTCGTTTGGTTTCTATGGCGAGCCGTGACATGATTCAAATGCGAGTGGAGATGGGCATTTTACAGATGGAGACGACAGACCGACCCGACGGCTACCGTCCAGGCGGCATGGCAACATATCTAGATTTCCTTATTGCCGAAAGAATCAACGGCGGCGAAGACTGGCGACTTTCGATCGAGCACGGCACTGAAATTGATCGAGAGTTCATGCAGTTTTATCAGCGACGAATCAGTTGGCTACAACTCAAGGAATATGCAAACGTTGTGCGTGATGCAAATCACACCTTGGCGCTGATGGATTTTTGCGAAGAATATTCTCCCGAAGAATCTCGGAGAATTTCGCATGAGCAATATCGATCTTTTGTATTGTTCCATCGAACACAAGCAGACGCACTACAAGCACTCCAAGCCACCACGCCAGAAAACGCCATTGAGCGAATTAACGCTGGGCTTATTTGTATTCAAGAAGTCTTCGAGCAACACGAAATCGTTGAACTCTTTGAAGAAGACGAACTGGTCAACCAGCTACGTGAAACACGCGAATCGCTGCGAGCGGAATATGAGATCGGCATGACGCTCAACGAGCAGCTTGAACAAGCGATCCACGACGAGCAATATGAATTGGCTGCTGAATTACGCGATCAAATTGGCACGTCGCCAAGTCCTCCGACAAGCATCTGAGCGACCACAGCTAAACTGAGTAACACGATCGCAGCATTTGTTCAACGAATTGGTAGCTATCACGCAGCACCCGTTCATCGTCGGCAACTTCGATATCCTCACCCATTAAGCGAATGTCATAGGTCGCGTCATAACCGTGTTCTGACAATGTAGTAATCATCGACTGCAGCGGAACATTGCCAGCACCCAACAGGCAACGTTCATGATCTCGGGACGGCGTAAACGTGCAGTCCCCTAAGTGGACAATCGCTAAATGTGGCACTAAGTCGGGCAACAGTGAATACAGTTTTTCGTCGCCACCCCAGTGATATGTGTCTAATGCCATTTTTAACAATGGGTGTGAGCGGCGGTCCACGACCTCTAAAGCCTGCTCTAAGTCAGTTAAAAACGTCCAATCAGTCGCCGCTCGAGCATCCATGGGTTCCAAGGCTAAAGCAACGCCAAGTTCTTCGGCGGTCGGTAATATTTGGTCAAGCGCCAACTGTAAAAGTCGATGAGCATGATTGTAAGTGTGACCGCCACGTGATCCCGTATAAAGAGTCAAGCAATCTGCCTGGATAAGCGCCGCCACCTCGAGCGCCTGTTGGGCATCGTCAATCGCGTCCTGTAAAGAGCTCCCATCATATCCAGTAAATCCGCCAGCAAAATAGAGGTGGGAAACATCCATGCCTACCTCGGCAAGCAATTCTGCGCCCTTTTCTTCTCCATAGTCTGTAAGTTTCTGCCGCCAAACTCCAATGGAAGATAATCCATAACTGGCGTACGTCTGCACGTCCTTGTCAAAGGGCCACAGATAAGTAGTAACTTCGCTTACAGATATTGCTGCCATAACGCGTGCTGTTTATCCAATCCGATATTTTCAAATGACTGGGGGTTTAAATGGTTCCCTCAAAACAGGCAACCCGCGCTAAGACTATTGTGTTTTTTTGCGTCGCAGATCCCAAGCGTCAACCCACTTCTCGTCATAACGCTGAAGGCGGAAATCTTCTACCAATTTCTTTTCCATATCATCAAAGTGTCCGGCGCCGTAGAAAATTCCAATGCGCTGCTTGCCCGCTGTCAACTGTTCCTGCAGAACCGATAAAGCCTTGTCGTTACGCAGGGTAATGATTGTCGAACCTTCCGGTCCGCTCATTACGTCCGGCAGTCCCTCCATCCGTTCAAATTGCTGAGCCATGATGAGTTTCAGATTATATTCGCGATCTTTAGAAAACAGGGCGATCAATAAACCCAAATCTCCACTACCACCTTGTTCCGTTCCTTGCATCGCTAACCCTTGGCCGATGGAACGAAAATACAATTGCATGAAACTCTCCCCACGATCCTTCATGTGTTTACTGAATTCTGTAGGCGTCATATCTGCGTGTACAAAGTTTTTGGCTTGGTAGTCAATTTGTTCAATCTGATGACTCAAACCCAACAGTGCTTGAAATCCCTGTTGCGAACCAGAAATAACATCCAGGCTCAATTCCTGCTTGTGCCCACGCTCGATCTTGACTCCTTTAGGTGCGACTAGCTCAAACAATACAACATCGTACTGCTTGAATATTTTATTCAGCTCCCCGTAATAGTCAGCGTCGGCGATGTGAATCGCACCTATGAGATCAACTTGGGCTTTACGGTTAGGGCCTCGAGTCGCTTTGAATTTAATCAACGCAGTCTGCAAAGCCACTGGCTGCTTGTTGTCATCGCGTTTAATACGAATGTAGGTATGATCTTTATTTGAATTTTCCGCCGTAGGCTCTTGGTCGCGGGTTTCCGATTTTTGAGCTACCGCTACCCACGGAAAAACTACCAAAAAACAAAACAAAAACACTAGCTTCAATCGTTTCATATCCAAATGCCTAACACGCAAGAAATCTTTTTATTAGTTACATCTAACATCAGTGTATCGTTTTCGACGTATCCTTAATAGCTTTTGTACGATTTTCATAACACCCAACTCGACGGACAACCACTAGTGTTTGCCAGCAGGTTTCCCGTCGCTTGATCACTCGTACCTAACGTCTTTCGCATCGAATAATCACCAAACAGCCTTTGTGAATGCCCTATACCCCTTATCTTTACACGTCTTGTCCGAATATTAGGAATTTTCGTTACAGATTACCAGACTTACTTAACTATAACGCCAAACACTGACGATACCACCGTTAACAGAAAATTGGTTTATGTTTGTAGCGGTATGTTCCGTGTCCAAATTTTTCGTTGAGTCATTAAGATTGGTAAATAACAAAATGACCTTCCCCCGATTGAAATCGTCGTTCTTAGTATTGTTGGCACTCACCGTCATGGTTCCAGCGATCCATGCTCAGAACTACGGACAACGTAATTATTCCGGCCCGTTCATTGATTTTGATGAGTTCAATCCGAACTTTCAATTCTTTGCTCCGTTAGACAACACCCACTTCGGTGATTTCACGCCAAACATGGGTTGGTATTTCTCCTGGGACAAAATCAATTTCAAAACAATGCGACCTCGCACTGAAGAAGCATACGGTGGCGCGGACGATGGGTGGGGGAAAAGGATCCAACTGGGATTCATGCGTCCCGACAATACCGGCTGGAGCTTTAGCACGACCACGCTCAGCGGTCCCAACTTCTATGAAGAGTTAATTGTGGAACGAAACAACCGAGTTGCAGAGGAAGACGGTGGTGGTGGTGGTGGCGGTGGCGGTGGCGGTGGCGGTGGTGATGAGGAACAGACCCCTTCACAGGACGAAAACAATCCAATCACAGGCCAACGTGACTACATTCTGCGTGACTCCATCAACGCCATATCCCTTTCTGGTTGGGAAATCAATCGTACTTGGAGAATCAAAGAAAACGAAAAAGGCCGCATCTGGGAACCATTCATCGGAATACGATATGATCAATTAATCGACTCCTATGAAAATGCAGAATACAACCGTTACGACGACGTTGGATTGCCTGTGCCTCCAATTCCGGATCCAAATGATCCCACCAGTCCCGGCCCAGACGATGCGGCGATTGAAGAATACATTCGCGAACGAGCACGATTCCGCAATGACATGTTTGGCGGTCAACTTGGACTACGCTGGTACCAAAAACAAAGCCATTGGTTGCTTTCCAGTGAACTCCGCTTCTTTGGCTTCCACAACAACCAAATGTTGCATACAAATCGTTTCCAAGAAATAACAACCGTAGACGTAGGAGCAGGTGAAGAACCAACCACTGCCACTTCCGATGAACAAAACCTCTGGTTCAACAACAACGAATTTGTCTGGGGTGGCGAACTTCGAGCGGAAGCGGCCTACGAAATCACCCGCGATTTCAATCTCAGACTAGGCTTTAATGTTCTTAACTATGGACAAGGTGTTGGTCGGGGCAATGACATTGATGCAAATAACGACCGACTCTTATCTTATGGGTTTAGTTTCGGATTTACGCTGAATCGATAACATAACAGCGTCGGCAAGACACAGTAACAAAAAAGGGACGTCCAGTTATAGGACGTCCCTTTATCGTATCGTCAACTAATTCCACTGGACTGAGCCCATCGGATTAGCTGGCTGGGGGGGTAATTGATTCTACATCCGTATTGAATTCCAAATACTTCGGATCGATCTTATTCAGCTCCTGGGCAACTGCATCGACTGTGCGGATGATTTGTTCTTCGCTATGCGTTGAGGTAATAAAGAATCGCAAACGAGCGGCAGATTCTTCAACGGCTGGATAAAGAATCGGTTGAACATTGATTCCTAGCTCAAACAATTCATGAGACAACTTCAAAGCGTGCAATGAATTGCCAATCACAACTGGTACAACGGGCGTGTTGTTTCCAAGACCTGTATTTAATCCTCGTTTTCGTGCTTCCGCCAAGAAGAATCGCGAATTATGCTGCACAGCAGCCACTCGTTCAGGCTCATCTTCGAGTAATCGCAGTGCCGCCAACGCAGCGGCCGCGTTCGACGGGGGTAAACCGACACTGTAAACGAATCCAGGCGAGGTGTATTTCAGGTACTCAATTAACTCACGCGTACCTGCTATATATCCGCCACAACTTCCAAACGTTTTGCTGAGCGTACCCATCCAAATATCAACCTCACGGGCATCCACATCGAAATGTTCACTAATTCCACGTCCGTGAGCACCCATGGTCCCGATTGAATGTGCTTCATCGACCATCAAGAATACTTTATGACGTTTTTTCACCTCAATGAATTTTGGTAATTCGGGGAAATCGCCATCCATGCTATAGACGCCTTCTAACACCACAAGCACTCGACGATATTCATGACGCACTTCGCCGAGGATATCATCCAATTCTTGCCAATCGTTATGCTTAAACGGCCGACGTCGGGCACCGGATAGTATCGCGCCTTGGATAATACTATTATGCGAGAGGCTATCATGCACGATTAGGTCTCCGGACCCTAACAGGTGACCAATCGTCGATTCATTAGTCGTATGTCCGCCGACATAAGTCATCGCATCTTCGACTCCAATAAAGTCGGCAATGCCACGTTCAAGTTCGCCATGGATCGGCTTTTCACCTGATACGAGACGACTAGCGGAGACACTTGTGCCGTATTTCGCGGTCGCATCTTGGGCCGCTTTGACGACAACAGGATCGCCTGACATTCCAATATAGTTATAGCTGGCCCAACTCAACATTTCCCGACCATTGATAATCGTGGTGTCGCGAACGATTCCTTCGTGGACGCTAAAGAAAGGATTCGGGAGGCCGGTGGACGCCAACAGTTTCTTAGTTTTCAACAGGCGACGATATTCTGGCATTTGGGAAAAATCGTAATCCGATTCAGGGATCTCCGATCGATTCGAGCTCAATGTGACAGCCGACTTAGATAGCGTACCGAGCGCTTGTGAGATATCGCCAAAATTGTCTCGGACTGCCTTCACGACTGCAGCAACCGTATCAATATCTTGCAGCACTTCCTCGGGAAATCGCTTCCCAAAGAATTCTTCAATGCCATTAGCGATCTGCAATCGTTCTAGTGAATCGAGACCTAGATCAGAAACGATGTTCGTTTCCAGCGTTAGATCCTTGGCTCGTTCACAACCAACTTCACGGATCTGACTCATCACCAATTTGACTAAGGCTGGGTCTTCTTTACCCGTGGCTACTTTGGCGCGAACTTTAGGAGTAGGCATCGAAACTTGGTCAGCATTCTCCCAGGCAAACCAAGATGCGATTGTTTTCAAACTTTCGCTTTTGAAGTGATCCCGACATGCGTGACGTTGAATTTTTCCGCTCGAAGTTTTCGGAATGGATCCAAATCTAACCAGGACGATCCCATCCGGCGGAACGTCATGTTCGGCTGCGACATCGTGACGAATCGACTGAATCACGTCCGACCAATCTTTTCGCCGAGCGCGTTGTACTTCCGCAACAACGATTAAGCGTTCTCGGCCATCGATATCAACTGCAAATGCGCCTACCGCACCATTCTGCAAACGATTGCTCGCCTGCTCAACAGTCAGTTCAATATCCTGAGGATATCGATTCACACCACGAATGATAATAAGATCTTTCATGCGTCCAGTAACAAATAGGTCATCGTCACGAATGAATCCAAGATCACCGGTTCGCAAATAGGGCCCTGTCGTACTGTCTGCCAATTTGGCTTCGAATGTTTGTTGAGATCGCGCTGGCTTATTCCAATATCCTTTGCCGACGCTAGGACTGTTGATCCAAATCTCGCCGACCTTGCCGTGGGACAATCGTTTGTAGGTTTGAGGGTCGACAATTGCTACGTCTTCGTTTGGCAAAACCTTGCCACATCCCACAAGAACCCGAGCTCCTTCGGCATCCGGACTAATTGGAACAACGCGGTGTTCATGCAATGAGTCATTGTCGAAAGCTTGAAATGTCGGTTTTTCGGAGCGATTTTTCCCAGTAACAAACAGGGTTGTTTCGGCCATGCCATAGCAAGGATATAGCGCATTTGCATTGAATCCAATCGATTCAAAACGGCGCGCAAAATCCTGCAATGTCTTTGCGCGGATGGGTTCTGCCCCATTATAGGCCACCGCCCAACTGCTAATATCAAGTCCTTCCATTTCTTCATCCGTGATGTGCTGCGTACATAGGTCGTACGCAAAATTTGGACCACCGGAAATGGTAATCCCATAATTGGAGATAGTTCGCAGCCATCGAGCTGGCTTTTGCAAAAACGCCATCGGCGACATGAAGACAGACGGGCATCCGGTGAACAGTGGATTTAACAATCCTCCGACCAAGCCCATATCATGATAGGAAGGCAACCACGACATTCCCCGCGTCGTTTGATCGGTTTCAAACGCATAAGCAATCATCACCAGATTTTGAATCAGATTACCGTGCGAGATCATCACACCTTTAGGATTACCTGTCGAACCCGACGTATATTGAAGGAAGGCCAAATCGTCGGCTTGCAAATCTGGTTTCTTCCAATCATCTTTTTGGTTCAACGATACGTTTTCAGTCGCAATCCATGGAATTGCTTTCAAACGTGGGAAGTCTTCAAGCATCGCTTCCGCTCGTTCGATTACATCTGACGACGCCAATACCACCTTGGGTTTGGCATCATCGGAAATTGATTCAATGCGGTTCATGCTACGGTTACGGCGGGGGGGATAAGCCGGAACAGCGATCGCACCAGCATAAAGGCATCCGAGGAAGCCTTTCAAGAAATCCACACCAGGCCCGTAGAGTAGTAGTACCCGTTCGCCTCGAATGTCATATTGCGAGAGTTGGACAGCAATAGCGCGAGCTGCGTCATGTAGATCTGCATACGTAACCAAAACTTCATCCTGCTCCCCATCCTTTAAGAATGTGAACCCAAGATGATCCGGCTTCTCGCGTGACCAATACTCAAGCGTGTCAACCAAATGGGTTGTTGTTGGTTTGTAAGGGGCAAATAAACGATCAATGTTCACTGCACAAACACTCCGTTACCAAATTTGTTACTGAAATATATAAATTGAAATAATCAAATTCCGCCAGTTTTGGCTTAAAACTAGCAATGATTCATTTCTCAGACTAACACGGGTTTTCAAATCTATCAAACGTCCTTATACCGCTTTTCGTACTTCCACATATGTGGCACTATACGAAGTCGTCATAACCCGCATGATTAATACCTAATTGCCTACCAATCTAACCATCCATGTTCTCGGTAAACAGTTGCAATTCCGCAAATCCTTCGCAAAACCGCTGGATAATAGGCTGTATCAAAAACCGCCTACTATCCCCGTGTGCAAAGAATCGACATTTCAGTAAAGCGAACACAACCTTTAGTTATTGCACCGCTAAAACAGGGATACTGTGTAAAATGAAACCAATCGGTATATCTTAATATGACACGGATAAGGCAATTCTCAGACAATCTCATGCAACTAACCTACGAACAACTCATAAGTCACGGTGCCAGTATCCGCCGATTCAAGAATACTCGGCTGCACACAATTGATTTAAGCCAAGCAAATTGTGTCGTTGATGATTCGTTTGTGCAGCAACTCCAATCGCACACAACCTTAGTCGAACTCAACCTGTCAGATTCAAGCATCACTAACCAAGCCGTTCAACATTTAACACACTTCTCGAAACTCACTTCGTTGAATCTAAAAAATACCACTATTACTAGCGACTGCGTTGATACGTTGCTCGAGATGCAACAACTAAAACTACTCATCCTGAGCAACACAGAAATCGCGGTAACAATCATCGAAAAAATCCGCCCTCGCATGATCAACACGCGCATCATTTTTCTACAATAGCTTGCCACCGTTACCGCAGCGGCTAATACAATTCAGGTATCGGTGTACCATGTTCCAAAATCCGCCGAGGCCGTCCCTGATAATCAGCCACCATGCCCTCGTGATCAATTCCCAACGACGCATACATCGTTGCGGCAACATCCCCCGGAGAATAAGGCCGAGTGGTAACCGCTGACCCACTCTTGTCTGTCGCACCGATAACTTGACCTCTTTTAACGCCACCACCGGTGACAAATATAGAGCCAGCTGCTCCCCAGTGGTCGCGACCGCCATTGGCATTAATTTTCGGAGTACGACCGAATTCGGTTAAGAAGACAACCAGTGTACGCTCGAGCAACCCGCGCTGTTCCATGTCATTTATTAGAGCCGCGAACGCTTTGTCCAATCCCGCTAGATGATACCCACGGCGAACCATGTCTTGAATCGGTGGATGATTTTGGCTCGCAGCGTTGTGGTTGTCCCACACATTTCCGTAATCAGAATCGTACCCATAATCAAGCACGACAAATCGAGCGCCTGCCTCAATCAACCTCCGCGACATTAAACACCGTCCGCCAAGTTTGGTGCGGCCATATGCATCTCGAACTTGACGCGGCTCATCCTTTATTTCAAATGCATCTCGAATTCGATTCGTCGACAACATATCTACCGCACCTTGAAATTTTGACTCTGCTGCTACTAAAGACTGGTCTTGATTAAGATTTCGCAACGACTGGTCAAACTGTTGTCTTAGTGAGACTCGGCGGGACAATCGCATGAGCGGTACTTCGGATGATAGCGACAATGATTTAGGTGTGAGGTCTTCGTCAAATCGCGCCGGTGGATTATCAAGTTTGTCGCCGACAGTAAAGTCCGCAGGCTTGGGCAATCCTCCCACACAATAAGGCAAATGCTGACTCCCCATCCAACCACTTTGAAACAGATTATGTGGCGGTGGCCCGGGACGAGTTATTCCAGGCAAACAAATATAACCGGGTAAACCGTTTCGAGGGCCATTAAAGTGTGACACAATCGAGCCAATGTTAGGCTCCGAGAACAGGGAATTACGATCTACTTTTCTGCCCGTTAGCGTATAGACCTGACTTAACAGGTGATCGTTGCTATCGTGTGAAAAACTACGAATGAGGCTTATCTTGTGGGCGATCTTGGACATCTCGCTCATCGTGTCACCAAACCAGACACCCGGCAACGACGTTTGCGTATCCTGCAATCGGCCGCGGACTTCAAGAGGCGCCTCCATCTTCGGGTCAAACGACTCGAATTGAGTTACCCCGCCTGCCATCCACAGCACCAGCACACTATCCGCGTGTGCATCACCAGCAACCACTTTAGCTTGCAGTGCATTTCCCCATGGACTAAACGCCAGCGCTGTTGAACCTAAAGTCAACGCGCCGACTTTCAATAGACCTCGGCGATCAATCGTAATATCTTTTTGCAGCATCGAGTTTCAATTCCTCTGCAATCATTATCGTCCACGGACTAGCTTAATGCAAACCTAATCCCCGCATTCAAGTGCTTGCGCACGGCGTCACAAACGCCGAATGCCACAAGCAAACATCTTGGGATTTCCTCGTAAATCGGCCGGCTATATGGCGAGCTTATTTTTGGGAAACATCTTTCCGCCATAAACCGCTGTTTCACCTAAATCTTCCTCGATACGCAACAACTCATTGTATTTAGCCATCCGATCGCTACGAGAAGCAGAACCGGTTTTGATTTGACCCGTATTCATCGCTACCGCAAGACCCGCAATCGTTGAATCTTCCGTTTCACCGCTGCGGTGACTCGCAATGCTACTGAAGCCTGCCAAATGTGCCATTTGTATTGCTTCAATCGTTTCGGTCAACGTTCCAATTTGGTTCACTTTGATGAGAATGCTATTCGCAATGCCCTCATCAATCCCGCGTTTGAGTCGCTCCGTATTGGTAACAAACAGGTCGTCGCCTACAAGCTGAACATTTTCTCCAATCGCTTGCGTCATTTGCTTCCAGCCATCCCAGTCATCTTCGGCACAACCATCTTCGATAGAGCAAATAGGATATTTTGAAGCCCAATCTTGTAGCAAGGCCACGATGTCTGAGGTGGAAATATCTTCACCGTCAAACGTATAGAGGCCAGTTTCAGTAGAATAAAACTCTGTTGAGGCAACATCCAAGGCGATTGACACTTGCGAACCAGCTTCATAGCCGGCCTTATCAATCGCTTCCATAATCAGCACAAGTGCGTCTTGATTACTTGCTAGATCCGGTGCAAAACCACCTTCATCACCTACCGAAGTATTTAATCCTTTGTCGCTGAGCACTTTCTTTAAGGTGTGGAAAATCTCGCAACCACAACGCAAGGCCTCTGAAAACGTATCAAAGCCTAGAGGCATGACCATAAATTCCTGCACGTCCACTGAATTATCTGCGTGTTCGCCACCATTTAAAATGTTCATCATGGGTGCTGGGATCGTGGTCGCAGCCGCTCCACCTAAATAGCGATAGAGTGGTTGGCCGGTGGCAGCGGCAGCGGCTTTTGCCGTTGCTAAGGAAACGCCAAGTATCGCGTTAGCTCCAAGAGCACTTTTGTTAGGAGTTCCATCGAGGGCAATCATCGCCCGGTCAATTCCTTGTTGATCCAACGCGTCATAGCCCACCAACTCTTCAGCTATCGTCGTATTGATATTTTCTACGGCCTGCAGCACTCCCTTGCCCATGTACACGGATTCGTCACCATCACGCAATTCCCACGCCTCATGGGCACCGGTACTGGCTCCACTGGGTACAGCTGCAGTTCCAAATGAACCATCTGCCAATAAAACATCCGCCTCAACCGTCGGGTTCCCGCGACTGTCCAATATTTGACGACCTACGACATCCGCAATATAACTCATCCGTAATTCCTATTCGTTGTAAGCTGGTAAATACAATAACACAAACGAATCTATTTGTGCTTCAGTTACTGGTTTTCACTATCCATATCATTGTGCCGCACAGATACCATTTTGGCTAGACGTGCTATTCACAGCTAAAAGCAGTTTACCCTCTGACGGGGAGCGGTTACATTCAATGTGTTCGGTCAACGCACATTATGCATATGACAATTGCCTCACATATTCTTCTTTGCAACTGACTGGATCGTCAGTTGTTCAATCATTAGGAAATAAAACATGTTTACTGGGTTAGTGGAGACCATGGGGCGTGTTCACACACTTGAGCCTCGTACCGCTGGTCTCCGATTAGTCATCGCTGCGCCAGCCATTGTTGAGGGCATTGAAATTGGGGACAGTATCGCCATTAACGGATGTTGCCTAACTGTTGTTCAGATCACCGAAACACTTCTTGGTTTTGACGCAGGTCCAGAAACATTAGCATGTACAAATCTCGGGCAGAAGAAAGTCGGCGATAACATCAACCTAGAACGATCTGTTTGTTTAGGTGACCGCCTCGGAGGACATATCGTCACTGGACATGTCGACGGACTTGGTGAACTCGTCCAACGCGAGGACCAACAGGACTGGTCCACTTTCTGGATTATAGCACCTGCTAACTTATCGCTACAAATGGCGACCAAAGGTTCCATCACAGTGGACGGTATCAGCTTAACACTCGTTGATGTCACCGATGAGAAGTTCAGTGTTGCCCTGATTCCACACACATTAGAAGTCACGACACTCGGCGAATTGCAAGTCGGCGACCAGGTCAATCTAGAAACAGACCTGTTGGCCAAATACGTGCAACGCCAAATGGCGGCCATTTCGGACGCTCCGAGCAACTAAGCTTGTATACTACTATATAACACAAACAATCTTCACACCGTCATCTCATAAAACACTTATGGCAAACCGTCAAACAATTTCATTTATCAAACGCCGACTCAGTGAGGCGGGTATCTATCCAGTTTCCCGTTATGGCCAGAATTTCCTCACTGACTTGAACCTCGTCCGCATGATCGCCGATTCCGCCGAACTTGGTCCACAAGATATTGCACTGGAAATTGGTACGGGCACGGGTTCGCTAACGGCCATGATCGCTGAAAAAGCTGGCCACGTTATCACCGTGGAAATAGACAAAAACCTACACCAACTCGCTCGTGAAGAACTCGCTTCGTTCAACAACATCACGTTCCTACAGCAGGATGCGTTACGCAACAAAAACAATTTCAGCCAAGAGTTGTTAGATGCGATTGCAACGGCGATGTCACAAATCGAAGGGGCTCAATTGAAGTTAGTGGCCAACCTTCCCTATAACATTGCGACACCGATCATCTCAAACCTGTTAACGTACGAAGACTTCGTCCCAACATCGATGACAGCAACCATCCAAAAGGAACTCGGGGACCGCATCGTTGCACGCCCAGCCACCAGCGACTTTGGCTCATTGAGTTTATGGATCCAAGCTCAATGCGATGCAGAGATCGTCCGCATCATGAACCCCTCAGTATTCTGGCCGCGCCCTAAAGTCCACTCGGCTATCGTGCACATCGTCACCAACCCAGAAAAACGCGCCCGCATCAAGGACCTGAAGAATTACCAGACTTTCATCCGATCCGTTTTCATTCATCGGCGCAAGTATTTACGTAGTGTCTTGATCAACGTGTTTAAAAATAAGCTAACACGCCAGGACGTCGATGAAGTGTTAGAATCCATGGGTCTCAAAGGTGAGTATCGCGCGGAACAACTAGCTGTGGCGGTAATGATTGAGCTATGCGAACGGCTCTACGAACGTGTTACCGCTGTAGAACAGGACGGCAATTCACAATGAAATTCGTAGAAATAACCGGTGCGGCACTCGTGCAGTTAGTCGCCGACGATGAAATCCACGCCGACGATCTCGTGACGGCCGGCGTGGTCGATGATTGCATCGTCCGAATCAATGAACAAGGCGATATTGAAGTTCGCCGCCCAACACAATGGGAACTCATCGGCGGATTGTTAGGTGATTACGAAAATCGTATCCGACAACAAACAGGCATAGACTGGGTTTGAGCTATGTGTCCTAATGAATGCAACAACGAGGTACTGGAATAGCTGGAAGTGGAAGCACACCTGGTGGTGGCCGCGGTCTTCAAAACCGACGAGCCGTGCGTGAACCGTAGGGCTGGTGGGTTCGATTCCCATACACTTCCGCCAGTTTGACAGTTGCAAAGCATTTTCATATACAAGTGCCACAACAAAGGCCTTTCATTCTGGTCGGTAATCCGCATGGAAAAAGCTACCGCTATTAATACCGAAACGGAAAATTGCAACGGGAATGTTAGCCCCACAGCCAACGCATCCACTCGGTCAAAACTAACCGAATCGATTTGGTTTTGGGGTTATCTCTTCAGCACAGCTGCTCTGATAATTCTATTCGTGATGCAGTCTAAAATAAGTTCACGACAAATCGACGAACAGCGAAATTTCCAAGCTCGGCAGCAAACATACGAAAACGTGACTCGCCCTGACAATCCGACCAACGTCATGCATAAAACGGCGAACACTGTCACAACAACGCCTTTATTTGTTGTCATGGGATTCACGTTTGCAGTATCATGGATCATGCTTTGTCGCGAACGATTCTTCAAACGTACCAAAATAGCGATCGAGCCTACCTCATCTACCTCGCACATGTCAAACTAGTCCGCCAAATCAGCAGTCCTTAGAAACTACGGTCGGTGCAACCATGCTAAACACTATCCTGGAAACACCTTGGTATGCGATGGGATTAGGTGTGATTTCCCTAGTTGGATTTTTTGTCGCCTGGATTCAAACCGGCACCGGCAAACTACTGTGGGGGTGCCTTGCTAGTATCATCGTGTTTGGCGGTCTTGTGGCACTCGAAGCGATCGTCGAGACGGAGCGAGAACAAATCGTCGCCACGGTGGTTTCGATCGCGCACGCAGTGGAAAGACAAGATTTTGAAGAAGCCGTTTCTTTTATCCATCCATCTCACGAAGCGACTCGTAGACAGGCTCTCTCAGATCTAAAACGCTATAAAATCGCCCGGGTCAACGTCAAAAACAATCTGGTCATGAAATTGCACGCAGATCGTACTCCCATCGAGGCCAGCGTCGGATTCAATGTCTTTGTCCGCGGAGGCATCGCAATCGCTGGCTTCGACGAACAACAAGGGCCACGTTATATACATGCTGAATTCGTATTTATTGCTGAAGACAACCGCTGGTATCTGACTGCCTACGGTCATATGGACGTTCGCGCAGGCTTAACGCACCATGCGGAGCTGCGATCCCAATAAATACCTTTGAATATTCCGGTGGTGGGTGACTGTTATTATTCTGAATAGGTTTCTATAATCGGGTTTTGAATTCCTTCGATCGATTGGAAAGATGCAACGGTTATGGCCCGTCTCTCGCAAGAACGAGTACTCGTCCTCGACTTTGGCTCACAATATACTCAATTAATTGCCCGCAATGTACGCGAGCAGAATGTGTATTGTGAAATTGTCAGACACGATATTTCTGTCGAACAAATCCGTGAACATAATCCTCAGGGCCTGATTCTTTCTGGCAGTCCCTCGAGCGTGTACGAGCAAGATGCGCCCAAATGTGACGCCAATCTATTCACCATGGGCCTGCCGGTTTTAGGGATTTGTTATGGTATGCAACTCGCCTGCGAGGCCTTTGGCGGAAAAGTCGAAGGCGTATCGACTCGTGAGTACGGTCGCGCCGAGCTTACAGCAAACGTAGCTACAACGCTCTTTCAGGATACCTCGGCACACCAGCAAGTCTGGATGAGCCATGGAGATCAGATCTCCAACATTGCTGATGACTTCGAAACTTTAGCGGAAACGAGTACGTGTCCATTCGCTGCAATTAAACATCGTGAATTACCGATTTACGGGCTCCAGTTTCATCCTGAAGTTACGCATTCACCAGCGGGTGGAACGATCCTGCGAAATTTCCTTATTAAAATCTGCCAGTTGACTGGGTCCTGGAATCTCGAAGACTTCGCAACTGAAATGATTGCACACATCAAGGACGTCGTCGGTGACAAGCGGGTAATCTGTGGGCTTTCTGGTGGGGTCGATTCGGCCGTAGTCGCTGCACTTTTGTCGCGTGCGATCGGCGACCAAATGACTTGTATCCTTGTCGACAACGGACTGCTACGAAAAAACGAACAATCCGCCGTGATCACGGCATTCACGGACCACTTCAAAGCAGATCTGCAGGTCGTGCAAGCCGAACAACGATTTCTGGAAACTCTAAAGGACATCTCGGAGCCTCAAGAAAAACGTAAACGCATCGGCTACGAATTTATCGCATGCTTTCGTGAGGAAGCTAAGAAAGTATCCGACGCTCAGTTCCTGGCACAGGGAACTCTCTATCCGGATGTCATTGAAAGCGGTGCTGCGAAAGATGGGCCAGCAGCCACTATAAAACTACATCACAATGTTGGCGGTTTACCGGAAGAACTTGGATTCGATCTAATTGAGCCTTTGCGAGATCTGTTTAAAGACGAGGTACGTCAACTTGGATTAGAGTTGGGACTGCCAGAATCTCTAGTTTGGCGACATCCCTTTCCAGGTCCAGGTCTTGCCGTACGATGTCTCGGTGCCATCACGAAAGAACGACTCGATGTTCTTCGGGAAGCGGACGCCATTACCGTCCAAGAAATTGAAAACGCAGGGTTGTATCGAAAAACCGCTCAAGCCTTCGCGGTGCTACTGCCAGTACAAAGTGTAGGAGTTATGGGCGACGCTCGGACTTACGAAGATGTCGTCGCGATTCGCTGCGTAGACAGTGAAGATTTTATGACAGCAGATTGGTCCCGACTGCCCTACGATTTGCTAGCTACTATCTCCACTCGAATCATCAATGAGGTCAAAGGAGTGAATCGCGTTTGCTACGACATTAGCAGCAAACCTCCCGCCACCATTGAATGGGAATAAAAAACAGACCTGGCGTCAATTTGACTCCAGATCTGTTGGGATGAGTTGCTCCGATAAGGATTCTCAACTTTTGATGTGAGTGGGAAGGGGGAACTCACAAGTTTTGAATGTGGAACAACAGGCTAAATGGATATCGGGTCGATTACCCCGCTGAACAACAACAAGAACAATGGATTATCTAAATAAATCATGACAACCATCCATTTTCCCGAACAAACAGAACAACCCCGTACAAACCAATAACTCGAATAACCCGAATCACCGCCACTCTGGGTCGTGCTCGCAAATTCTCAAATCCATTTTATCAAACCCCACATGTGCATCTTTTACAGCAAAATTAGGCGTTTCCGGCGATAATGAGCAAACAATACATATACACCATTACTGACCTAACCAAGAAACATGGCCCGCATGAGGTGCTTAAGGAAATACACCTAGCATTTTATCCCGGCGCTAAAATTGGAGTGTTAGGCCGCAATGGATCCGGAAAAAGTACGCTGCTGAGGATCATGGCCGGACTCGATACCGATTTCGAGGGAGAAGCCCGCCTAACCGATGGTTTCACTTGCGGATACTTACCGCAAGAACCCCAACTCGATGAAACAACAGACGTCTGGGGGAATGTTGAGAAAGCGGTCGCTCCGCGTCGCGGCTTGTTAGACCGTTTTAATGAAATCAGCGGTTTGCTTGCTGAACCGATAGGCGACGAGGAGATGATGAAGTTATGCGACGAAATGACGCGGCTTCAGGATGAAATCGAAACCACAAACACTTGGGAACTCGATCGCGAAATTGAAATCGCTTTTGACGTCATGAACCTCCCCCCACGGGACGCTAAAATTGACACGCTCTCTGGGGGTGAAAAACGTCGCGTGGCACTGTGCCGACTGCTACTCCAACGCCCTGATCTCCTGCTACTCGATGAACCTACAAACCACCTCGATGCAGATTCTGTCGCCTGGCTAGAACGGCACCTCGCAGATTACTCCGGGACGATTGTCGCCGTGACTCATGACCGGTACTTTTTAGACAACGTCGCACAGTGGATCCTCGAACTAGACCGCTCCAAGGGATACCCCTTTGAAGGAAACTACACGGCCTGGCTAGTACAAAAAGAATCACGCTTGAAAATCGAAGAAAAACATGCGTCGGCTCGCCAGAAAACACTCACCAGTGAACTTGAATGGGTCCGCTCCTCACCCAAAGCACGACAATCTAAAAGTAAAGCTAGACTGGCCGCCTATGACAATATGGTCAATGAAAAATTTGAGGATCAGATTCAGGAATTCGAAATTCAGATCCCGCCAGGAAAGCACCTCGGAGATCTGGTCATCGAGTGCAAATCGATTTCAAAGGGGTTTGACGATAATCAACTCATTGAAGACCTTTCATTTTCATTACCTGCCGGAGGGATCGTCGGCATCGTGGGAGCCAACGGAGCAGGGAAGACGACATTATTCAAAATGATGACCGGTCAAGATACTCCCGACAAAGGTGAACTGCGGATCGGACCGACGGTGGAACTGGGATACGTCGACCAACACCGTGATAATCTGGACAACGAGAAGACCGTCTACGAAGAAATATCGGGCGGCAACGAACACTTTCAAATGGGAGGGCGACGCATCAATGCCCGCGGTTACGTTTCACGATTTAATTTCCGAGGGCCGGATCAGGAAAAACGAGTCGGAATATTGTCTGGTGGCGAGCGCAACCGAGTGCAACTCGCTAAACTACTACGCCAAGGTTCCAATGTTCTTCTGCTCGATGAACCAACCAACGATCTCGATGTTGACACGCTGCGAGCCCTTGAAGAAGCAATTCAAAACTATGCTGGATGTGTAGTCGTCACGAGTCACGACCGCTGGTTTTTGGATCGCTTAGCAACACATATATTGGCATTTGAAGGGGATGGATATGTACATTGGTGTGAAGGTAATTTTGACACCTATGAAACACAACGAAACGAGCGCCTCGGAATTGACCCCAATCAACCTCCTCGATTCCGCTACAAGAAACTCATTTAGTATGTATAATATCGCTAGCTAAACGCACAAGTATTTTTTTTCACAACATTTACACGCAAGGAAACACCACGTGACCATTTTACGCATCGGCTCCACACCTAAATATTCATCAAACTTCGACAAAGCATTTAGCGCTGGTAAGAAGAAAAAGTCTTCCGCAAAAGCTAAGAAGACCTCTTCTCGCAAGAAGAAGACATAGGGTTTTAACTGTCTTGGCCACTAACGCGACGCTGAACAAATCACAATTAATTTCCCCCTAATAGGAGAAAATCGAATGAAAATTCACTTACGCTACTGCTCAGCCTGAAATTACGAACCCAAAGCTGTCAGTTTGACAGCCAAAATCTTAATGCAGTTTAAACAACAAGTTAGCAGCCTTGAATTGCAACCGGACCAAGGTGGTTGCTTTGAACTAACGGTCGGCGACGAATTGATTTATTCAAAACTGGAAACCAAAGAATTCCCCGATGAAGATCAAATGATCGCTGCAATCGCCGAACGCGTTTCCTGATCAACGAATCAAAAAGTACTCGCCTCGCCGGCGACGGTTACAAATTCGAGAAAGTATAAACAGTGTCTCTGAAAATTGGATTTATCGGTGCTGGTCAAATGGCGACCGCACTGGCTCGAGGCTTCCAAGCGTCTCAACAGACGGACGATGGCCCGACGATTTCATACTTCGATCCATCTCCAGAAGCTTGTGCCCACTTCTCTGAAACCATCTCAACAGCAATAAACATGGCAGATGCGACGGAAGTTGTCGCCACGGCTGACATTGTATTTTTAGCTGTCAAACCTCAAGTCCTTCCCACGGTACTCGACTCCATTGCTACAGTCGTCACCAGCGATGTATTATTAGTGTCCATCGCCGCTGGAGTGAGGCTCGACGTTATTTGTGGTCGAAGCGGCAGCAACCGCGTTATCCGCGTCATGCCAAATACGCCATGCCTCGTTGGCAAAGCGGCTACCGCCTTTAGCCCCGCAGCTGGTGCAACTGCCACAGATTGCGACACGGTTCAAAACTTACTCGATAGTGTGGGCATTACTTACCAATTACCCGAGCAATGCTTAGATGCCGTAACTGGACTCAGCGGTTCAGGACCGGCTTACATATATACAGTAGTCGAAGCACTCTGCAGGGGCGGCGTGGCCATGGGATTACCCGAAGATGTTGCGCTGCAATTGGCTGCTCAAACGGCAAAAGGTGCTGCCGAGATGATACTGCAAACCGGTTTGCCACCACAACAACTCATCGATCAAGTCACCAGTCCCGGTGGAACAACTCTTGCGGGCCTTAAAGTAATGCATACCGAAGACATATCCGCTACGATAATCAAAGCGGTTCAAGCCGCGACGAACCGTTCAGTCGAACTCGGTCAATCATAGAAACCATGCATCGCAAATCCGCGTGAAGGAAATTGGGCAATGTCACTTTTCGACGATCCAAACTATCGCTGGCGAGACACGTTTCTTGTGTTGTTTGATGACGAACAACGACCGACCGTCGACCTTGCTCTGTCAGCAATTCAGCAGATCGGTAAATTCGAAGTTCGAAATTCATCTGAATCTGAATCTCAGCATATTGAGTCGATCACGATTACTTCCAACGTTGACCTGACAGGACTTGAAATTCTTTATGTCGCAGGTGCTGAGGTGGTCGAAGAGACTGAGGCACTCGTGGTCGAGCTCACCGAAGATGCAATGCTACTTGGCCAAGAAAATGCCTTGGTCCAACTGTCTGCAGCCAATGCCCGGTTTGATATTCTACATTTCGAGAAAATCACAGAAAACTCCAACGAACCGAGTGACGATGATGAACTTATGGACCCAGGTTCGTTGCTCACTGTAACTGCTGCTTTAGCTGACTTGGTTAACGGCGTCGCCGTCGACCCCAGTTCTGCCTCATTTGTATAGATTCGAACAGCATCCAGACCCGTAGGGGATTTCATCCCCGACAATAATTAACCCCTTACTAATAAGCTCCAAGGAAAAGAAAACGATGCAAGCCAAAGAAATTAAAAACGGCGCTGTCGTCAATTTCAACGGAGCTCCCGTTATTATTCAGGGTATCCACGTCCAATCACCGTCTGCCCGTGGTGCAGCGACCTTGTACAAATTCCGCGGACGTAATTTAGTTACTAAGCAAAAGATCGATATCACACTCAAAGGTACCGAATCGCTGGACGAAGCGGATTTCCAAAGACAAGCAGTTTCGTTGATATACACCAATGCGACTCACGCCCACTTTATGGATTCTGAAACTTTCAATCAGTATTCCATCTCGCTTGACGACGTTGCCCATGAAATGCAATACATTACCGACAAGCTCGACGGCATCTTGGCGTTAATTTATAACGACGAATGCGTTGGCGTGCAAATACCGACAACAGTTGAACTGGAGATCACCCAAACCGATCCGGCTGTCAAAGGAAACTCTGCAACCAGCCGAACCAAACCGGCAACGTTATCGACCGGAGTTCAAATCCAAGTCCCTGAGTATCTGAAACAAGGTGAAACCATCAAGGTCGACACGCGTGAGAACCAATTCCTCGGACGCGCGTAACACAATGGGCATTGCTAAATGACATCCATAACCCGCTGCATTTTTATCGCCCAAGGCGGGGACGACCAAGAAAGTCGTGGACCGTGCGACTCGGTCTCGCGGATTCATCTTCGGCCGTAAACGCCGAAAACCAAAAACTGCTAGGCGTGGTCGATTTTGCCTCGCCCGCAACATTACGGGTACCAGTTGGAGGTCGATGAACTAATTGAGGAGCTTTATCGTAGAATGGGTTCAAGAAATTAACTGTCTTGTTGATACCCCTCGTGGTCGAACGATGCAACTCGCTCAAGCCAGCAGGAATATCTGCTGGTTTTGGCATTTCAATCCACGCGGGCACTAGATCAACCTCAGGCATTTTGACGGTTGCCCATTTCGGCCACTCGGGCAGTCGCATGTCAGATTTAGGCAAAATATTGAAAGGATTCAATTTATTAAGAGACCATGTCTGTTGCGCCACAACCGGAATGGGACTCAACATCATCACGCCCAAGGCGACAAACGCCACGATCAATATACGATTGCAAGCACGACGAACGGCGCAGATGCTACCGCTGCCCATTTGTGGTCGCTGTGATCTGGCTTGTTGATTGATTTGTTTATTGGATATTTTGGTGACCATTAATCAGTAATGACAAAATGGAGGGAAGCGGCGACAGCGTGCCTAAAGTTGCACAAATACGCTGTGCCCTGCACAGCGGAACAAACTCTCGCAGATACTTATGATTGTGTCCAGAGCGAATAAGCGTAAACTAATGAATATGAATGAAACCTCCATGACCGCCGATTCACCTCCCACTGAGATTGCATTAATCCTTGGAACCGCTGGTCATATTGATCATGGCAAAACTGCTTTAATCCACGCGCTCACCGGAAAAAACACAGATCGGCTCCCTGAAGAACAAAAACGTGGGATTACAATCGAGCTTGGATTTGCTCAATTGCATCTAGAACCATTCAAATTAGGCATCGTCGACGTCCCCGGGCATGAGAAGTTCGTACGTAACATGCTTTCAGGTGCAACTGGCTTAGACATTGCAATGCTTATCGTAGCGGCCGATGATTCCGTAAAACCTCAGACTCTGGAACACCTTGAGATTCTTCGGTACCTCGATATTGCTGGGGGAATTATCGTGATTACCAAAACTGATCTGGTGGATGACGATCTCTTGGAACTCGTCGAAGAAGAGATTCGTGAGATCTGCCAGAACACTTTTCTGCAAGATGCGCCTGTTGTGCATACCAGCGCCCACACGGGTGCCGGAATCGATGAGCTCAAACAAAAACTCCGACAACAATGTCAAAGTATTGTTGATAGTCAATTAAACAAACAATCTGAGATGTTTCGATTGGCCATTGACCGCAGTTTCACGCTTGAGGGGCACGGAACGATTGTTACCGGTAGCGTCACAAGTGGTCAATTGAATGTTGACGATCAAGTTACGCTGGAGCCCAACGGCGATATTGTCCGCATTCGCAGTCTACAAAACCACGACCAGTCGGTGCAATCCATTGTTCGCGGTGAACGCGCTGCTATCAATCTAGCTGGCATTAAACCCCATCAAATTCATCGAGGCATGGAATTAGCGTCCGCTGGTTTTCTACAACCACACAAGTTGCTGTCAGTGTCTCTCCAAGTATCCGACTCGGCAAAACATCCATTAAAAAACCACAGTCGCACTCAGTTGCACATTGGTACGGCCAACATCCCGCTGTCAGTCAAACTGCTAGACGCCGATGTACTCTATCCGGGTGAAACCGGACTGGCCCAACTCGCCTTGGACCACCAAGTCGTGTGTACTTGGAACCAGCCTTTTGTTCTGCGACTGGAATCGCCAGTGACAACCATTGCCGGCGGTAGAATTCTACATCCACGTGCAAAGCGAATTGGGTTTGGTGACCAAGAAAGTCTTCAGTTTCTAAGTCAACTCGCCGCAGAAAATCCTGAAATCACTCGAGTTGAAGCCGCTATCTTCCTCGCGGGACTGCCTCCGACCAGAACTGACGCATTGGAGCTTTTGACCGGTGTCGCTGACACGGAACAACTTGTCTTGCAACTACTTGAATCTGGCGCCGTATTTGATTATCCCCCTTCGGCAACTGGCAGTAACACAAGGCTGAATCTTGTTCATCCAATTGCGCTGCGTCGAATTTGGGCCCAAGTTCAGAACATTTTACAAAAAGAGCATGATCGAAACCCTCTGAAAACAAGTCTAGCAATGGCGCCGTTGAGAACTAGACTGGCTTACCTCGGTACAGAACATCAAGTCAATCAAGTTTTTTCGTATTTTCAGCGAGAGGGATATTTGACTTTGCATAGCGGCAACGTCACGTTAAAAGGGCAGGGACCTCAACTCACAAAAAACGAGCGGAAATTGCTCGAAGCAACAGTGCAGCAAATTCGTCAAGCGGGGATCAACACGATACTTGTTAAAGAAATTGAGAGTCAAGCAGGAGCTCAAAAAGCGGCGGTCGCGCAACTTCTACAAGTTGCTGTGGCTAATAATGAGTTAGTCGAAATATCGCCAACCTACTTTATCCACTCAGATGTCTTACAGGAAATAAAACAACAACTGCAAAATCAACTCGATCCCCAAAAATCTTATACCATGTCGGAAATCCGTAGCATCCTCAATACCAGCCGAAAATACGCTGTACCGTTGTGCGAATATTTCGATCGTATCGGTTTTACTATACGCAACAACGATCAACGACAGCTCTGTAGCGAACAACCCTTGTCGCCAGAGAGTTAGCAATACATGATTAATTGTAGATTCTTGGCTAGACGGACCATACATATCGTACAGCAATAGAAACTCACAAGCTTTCACGCGTAATAACCATGAATGAATTACTCCGACAACTTCCATCAATCACTGACATTTTGGCGCAAGCTGACATCCAGGATTTGCTGCGCACTATCCGGCAAGACACGGTTGTTGCCGCAGCCCGCAATGTGCTTGATTCAATCCGCCGTGACATCCTCGCCGATAACGACTCGACGCCAACCTCGCTAGAGGCTATCACCCAGTCAACCATCGTGGCCCTGCAACTCTATCAAGCGACCACATTACAGCCTGTGATAAATGCAACCGGAATATTGTTGCATACTGGATTGGGACGAGCCCCTCTGCCTGCGGTCGCCTTAGAGGCAATCACCCAGATTGGGCAAGGCTATGCCAGCGTGGAAATAAATCTACAATCCGGTAAACGATCCAATCGCGCCGCTGCTGTGGAAAATAAACTACGACATCTATTCGGTTGTGAAGCGGCGACGGTCGTCAACAATAATGCCGGAGCCACATTGTTAGCGTTGTCGGCGCTCGCTGATGGAAAGCAAACAATTGTGTCACGTGGTGAACTGGTCGAAATTGGCGGTAGTTTTCGAATGCCCGATGTGATGAATGCTAGCGGCACTCAGATGTGCGAAGTCGGGACAACTAATAAAACGCGAGCGGTAGATTATGCTAACGCCATTAATGACAATACTGCCGTCTTGATGAAGATTCATTGCAGCAACTACCACATTGCAGGATTTAGCGAGAGCGCGACGATTGCCGAATTGGCCACGGTAGCCCACGACCATGACTTACTGCTCATCGATGACATTGGATCAGGTGCTTTCTTTGACTACACAAAATTCGGGATTCAACAGGAACCAATGCCAGTTCAGAGTTTGCGTGATGGCGCAGACGTTGTGCTCTTTAGTGGTGATAAATTACTTGGCGGACCCCAGTGCGGTATCATTATTGGAAAACAAGACTGCCTTGACCGTATTAATAAACACCCATTAATGCGAGCCCTGCGTTTGGATAAAACTATCTTTGCGGCACTTGCGGCAACGCTGGATATCTATTTAGGCCCTCACCCAGAACAACACATCCCACTGTTGCAGTTACTCACAGAATCCATTGATCAGCTGCAACAGCGTGCCAAGGCAACTGCCAAGGTGATCCAAGAAAATTCAGCGGACGAACTAACAGTTGAGACCGTTTCAGATACTACATATTTAGGTGGCGGTAGCGTTCCTGGGCAGGAAATCGCGACGGTTTGTATTGTACTTGAGCACACAAGCATCTCGCCTGACGAGATTTCCAAGCGATTACGCACTTGTAAGACGCCACTGCTAGGGCGAATTCATGATAACCGCTTCACCATCGACTTTCGTAGCGTGTTTGCCTCCGAAGATTCCAGTGTAGCCAAGGCAGTCGTCAAAGCACTCAATACATAACGTTTCGACCGTTAAATCTGTTGGTTTCTATGTCTCCTACCGTCGATTCTTGTCATTTAGAGCACGATTTCGTCTCATTAAGACTCGCATTTACACCATTCCTTCGATAAAATGGAATACTATATAATATCTAGGACGACATGCATCTATTAATATTGATGTGAGGCTCACAGCACGGATCGCTTTTTCCCACCAACGTTTTTCGAACTCTATCCGTGATACCAAAACTACGTTTTCTATATATCGCTAGCTGCCTGCTACTTTTCTTGCCACTGCAAAGTGGAGCACAAGAATGGGTTCGTTCGCGTGAGCACCACGCTTGGGCTCGATTTGACGTGCATAGCTGGAAAACGACTAAAATTCTCACCGACTTGATCGACGATGCTGGCAATATTACATCGACCGTTCGTGTAGAAACCACGACCCGTTTACTCGAAACCGAACTCAATCGGTATGTACTCGAAGTTGATTCAACCGTGCAAATTGGTGAACAAAAGGTCAACCACAGCAATCAAAAACTGAAACGCGAGATCAACACTCAAGGTAAGGGTTTTGCGGCAGCCGTTGAAAAGGGCACGTTGAAAATTGGCGAGAAAGAGTTCAAGGTCGATATCCGCGTTGTTACGTTAAATACGAAACAGGGTAAACGCGTTAGTAGAGTTAGTTTTTGCAAGGAAACTACGCCTCACGTACTGAAGCGAACAACCACATATTACGACAAAAAATCAGCACCACTTTACACAACGACGTCCGCCGTTACCGAATTTGATGTCAAACGAGACGTCTTAGGAGACGAGAAAACTGTCTGTCGGATTGTTACCACACACAAGCAAAATGGAACGACAACGATTACTGATGAGTTGTACTGTGCCGATATCCCCGGCGGTATCATTTCACAGAAAATCATTGATAAAAATGCCGACGATCAAATTACTCGGCGTACTACGCTGGAATTAACTAATTACGCAATCGGCGAACAAGAGAGTCGCCTCCCCATAAAAGAACCGGACGACAAGTAATACCCGTACTTACGCCACATAAACCGACGAAAATCAACCTCTTTTTTCGGTGACCAAGTTGTCAAAATGGCTTAATATGTCCATAATTTCACTTCCCTTATTCACTGCAATGAAATTGTTTAGAATTTCCGCATCACTGGGAACGCATTCGGAGCTTCTATTCAGCGAGGCCTGCTTGGACACATGGAAAATAAAATAAAGCAAACAGCGATCACGTTTGATGACGTGCTGCTCGAACCAGCCTATAGCGAAGTCGTGCCCTCAGAAGTTAGTGTTGCGACCAGATTAACCAACAATATTTCGCTAAACATACCGCTTATCAGCTCACCCATGGATACGGTTACTGAGCACGCAATGGCTATTGCCTTGGCTAAGATGGGTGGACTCGGCATTATTCATAAAAACATGTCGATTGAAAGTCAGGCACACGAAGTCAATAAGGTTAAGCGAAGTGCAAATGGGATTATTGTCGATCCGATTACACTAGTCCCAGAAGCGACTGTCGGTCAAGCTCGCGAAATGATGGATGAAAACAACGTCTCTGGTATCCCCATCACCCAACCAGATGGGTTGCTCATGGGAATACTAACTCGCCGTGACTTGCGATTCTTAGAAGACGTCGACCAAGCAGTCTCAGAGGTCATGACCAAGGACAATCTGGTTACCGCAACGGGGACGGTTTCGCTGGAGCAGGCCGAGCAAATATTGACGACAAAAAAAGTAGAGAAACTGCTCTTAGTAGACGATTCCTTCAAACTGACCGGTTTGATAACGATTAAAGATATCGACATGGTCCAGCAATATCCCGAAGCGTCTAAAGACCTATTAGGTCGATTACGAGTGGGAGCGGCGATCGGTGTATTTGAATTTGAACGAGCGGAGAGCTTAATCGATAAGGGCGTTGATGTTTTGACGGTCGATAGCGCTCATGGTCATTCAAAAAACGTTATCGAAACCGTAAAACAACTAAAAAAACAATGGTCCATTGATGTAATCGCTGGCAATATAGCAACGCAGGAAGGTTGCCGAGATCTCATCAAAGCTGGTGCCGACGCCGTAAAAGTAGGTATTGGTCCTGGCTCAATTTGTACAACTCGAGTCATTTCAGGAATCGGTGTACCCCAAATAACAGCGGTTTATGAAGCAACGCAAGCCGCAAAAGACAGCAATACACCTGTGATTGCCGACGGTGGCATACGTTTTTCCGGTGATATCACCAAAGCAATCGCGGCAGGAGCGAATTCTGTCATGATTGGTGGACTTTTTGCAGGACTTTCCGAGAGTCCCGGACGATTAATCCTCTACCAAGGTAGAACTTTTAAGGCCTACCGTGGCATGGGCTCTATGGGCGCCATGGTTCAAGGATCCAGTGAACGTTACCGCCAAAGCGGTAACGGTAAACTTGTTCCTGAAGGAGTTGAAGGTCGTGTTCCTTTTAAAGGCGATTTGTCAGACTTTGTCTATCAGCTCGTAGGAGGCCTTCGTGCCGGAATGGGTTATTGCGGCACCGCAACAATTGAAGATTTACGCACTGAAGCACGATTTATTCGCGTGACAGCTGCAAGCACACGTGAGAGTCATCCCCATGACATTGCCATTACGCACGAAGCACCAAATTACAGCCCGGACCAATCGTCCGCTAACGACGGCTGATACGCAATTATTGCACCACCGGCTCAGATCCCGCCGACGGGTAATCTGCGGCATCATAACCCTTCTATTCGCCGTCCCAATAGTTGCAGCAGAACCAATTCGAATTGTGACCTCCTCGGTCAAAAAGTCTACTCCCGTTAAGATCGTGACGGTGACCACCAAATTGTCAGTTCCGGCGAGCTCAGCGACCCCGACAATAATCACTGGACAACCGCGTACAACGACTATTCGATCAATTCGCACGATCAAGTTAGCTCCAACTAATACCCCAATACGGCTAACCTCGCTACAAACACCTCCCAACGTTACGGCAACGCAAGTAATCAATAATCCGCCGTCAACGTCAACAGACACAGTACCCGTTAATCCCGCAGACGCATTCCCACTGGTCGTTGATACGGTCCCACCCACGGACAACGCGGATGCCGTAATTCCACTTAATAGCAACTCGCAACCAACCGAAAACCCAACGGCCGTTCCTGATGCTTTACAACTCAACGTCCCGTTAGACGCAAGTGTCCCGGACGCTGCTGTGATTACTATGGAACAACCCACCTCCGCGGCGCCTCAGATCGCACCACCAGTGATACAACTTGCTCCGATACCAGTCCTCGGGCAGCGTGCCGGAGATGCAGCCCCGTTGCAAAATCTAGTCGCCATTCTTGATTGTGGCTCACCCGACTGTAAGCAAGCAGCGCAGCGTCTGAAGCCCACCCCTTTATCAGATATTTCATTAGATATCGCTCCAACCTTCAAACCAAACTTGGACACCAAACCTGCCAAACTACAAGAGAAAGTCCGTGAATGGACCAACCGTCAAGGTCAAGTTATCGCATCTGGTCAACTAGCAGATTACACGTTCAGTAAGATCGAAATCAAACTTACAAACGGCACCACCACTAAAATCCCCTTGGCAGACTTGAGCGTCGACGATGCCTGTTACGTAGCAGATACTTGGGGTTTCCCAAAACAGTGTCGGATCGGATCAGACACCTATGATTTGCGTAAATGGGAACCCACCACCTTCACGTGGAAAGCTTCCGCGCTCACCCAAAAACCACTTTACTTTGAAGACGTACAACTTGAACGCTACGGCCACACGATGGGGCCATGGTTGCAACCCGCAAGATCCGGAGCGCACTTCTTTTTAAACATCGCTGTGCTGCCATATCGCATGGGCATCCATCCTTGGAACGAGTGCCAATATTCACTGGGCTACTACCGCCCTGGATCACAAGCTCCTCGTCAGCTTCCCGCGTTTCCGCTCAACGCAAAAGCGGGGTTGTGGCAAGCAGGCGCTATGATTGGAGGAGTTTACCTCATTCCGTAGTTTGATATCCTTTTTTTCAATCGATTCCCGATCTCTTAAATTCACGTGTGTTACATGACGGGACAGTAGCAACTGTGAAGCAGTAACCGGGAGCGATTGGCTCAGGCGTCCAGATCCACTTAGGGTCTGCGACGCCTTTGTGTTGTTGCCTGACGTATGAAGCGAAGAGGCAAAGAGAGGCTATTCTGCGTGCTCGATGGACGTATCTTACTCTGCAGCGACCATCGGCGGGTCATATTCGAATTCACGCCAAGTCACCGCTCGTCGCAACGGTTCGATCCTCAACACTACATGCCCGTTCTGAAAAACTCGTACCGTACCATTTGATTGGCTTACGACAACCGCAATCGCCTTGGTTGTGCGCGTAATCGAGGCTGCCGCCCAGTGACGAGCGCCAAGCCCTTTAGATAGAGTAATACTCGCAGCTTTGACCTGAATGATTTGACAACATTTCTCAACGACTCCGTCGCTTCCCACAACGAATGCGCCATCAAGCAAAGCGATTTCTTTGATCGCATCGCGAGTTCTCGCATCTTTGATGTTGCGATCAGTTTTGCCATAGCCTTTCACCGGATCAAATCCTGCTGTGGAGCTATATTCCATCACCTGTCGGGTGCACCCCACAACGAACAACGTTCCTACTTTGTTTCCTTCGCGACCCTCATGTCCAATCTCAACCGCTAAGTCCACAACGGATTTAAGTGTTTCAAGGGGCACGCTTGTTTCTAATTGTCGCAAATCTCGGGCAGTCAGTTTTCCCAAGTGCTCACCGAGTTGCAGGACGGATATGCTATCGATTCCCTTAGAATCAAAACCGCTATACAACGCAACTACTTGTGCTCCGGAGTCCAGCACATCATTGGCGACACATTCTAACAACGCGTTTTCCATACGCTGATGTACGGGGCTCTCATCCGCTTCAAGAACAACCGGTGTCAATCCAAATTCCTCAGCGCCCTTTAAATCCTCAGCACTTTGAGAGACGCAAAGAATGAGTTTGTACTGCCCAACTTTACGAATATTTTTCCAATCCGCCGGTCCATCTAGCATCAACATCAAGGCATCCGCCTTGAGGGCTAAACGTAACTTTGCCGCATTCTTGTAAATTGAGGCAAAGGGATCACGAAACTTGGACGGCATCTGTGGTTAACTTACCCTTTGGTTAAAACGTGACATACGCTAACAATGTGTGCATATAGTAATCGGAAAGTTCGCTTGTGAGCAATCCCATTTCATACGCATTGAAACATACGGGACGAAATCGAGGGTCGTTATAGCTTTACCGTTTTTAGCGAAATAGATTCGCTGGGTTGAACATGTCAGCAATGTTTTCCTTGCCGTTATAGATCACCTCAGGACGTTCACCTTTAGTCCATGCTATCCATGTTTCAGGATCTTCTCCCCAGTCCTCACCACTGAATTTTCGGAATCCTTGAATTCCAGCAAATTGGACAGCGGGATCACGATCGGAAAGCGCTTTAACGAGTTCCGCGTAAACCTCTTCGCCATTAAAGCTTCCAATTGCCTGGATCGCTGCCACGCGCACATCAACTTCCGTGTCACTCCTCCATGTCTCCAGTAACAACTTAAAACCGCGGTCGGATTGGCGTTTACCCCAAGCCTGGCAGGCAATTACACGAATATCAGCGTCCTCGTCGGTAATTGCAAATTCCAAACCAGCTTCAGCTTCGACCACAGGAAATGCAACCAATGCCCGCACCATTTCACGACGTACCACCGGTACTTGCTCTTGTTTTATCTGCGACGACAAAGCGGTTGCATGCAATACTTGCTTGGTGTGCGACATCCCTGCTGCATTTTCCCGCAATTTAGAGAGATCACGGTGTTTGTCATTCCACGTCGTCATGTACTTATCGTCATTTTGCCACTCAGGATAGGACGTTGTTGGATTGATCGAATTCCAATTAAAGGGGGTCAACTGTTGGCATCCCGATACGCACAATAACGCTATAATCACAAAAGAAAATCGAGACCATAATAATCCGTGGTGCATGTGGTTGTCCCTATAACGCCATCTAAATCGAAATTCACTGTTTTCTTACAGTGCAGCGAGAAATGTAGCAAAACTAACCCTAGTTGGTCAACATCCATTACCACCGAACATGTCTAAACAAACAATGACCGATCAAAACCTACCAAACTATCGCTGGTTAACATCTCCACAAGCGATTGCGAAATTTGGCTGGCTTGAAACTGCAATGCCACTGTCACCCAATCAGTTCGTAAGACTTCGAGACGAAGTAGGCGTGGATCGCGCTGGAATACTAGTCGCTCAAACGGAATTAAAACAGCGGGCAATGGAAAAATTCCCGCGATCCCAACAGTTGTTCTTCACGGAAATTGGCTTACAACAATCAACGGACATTGCCATCGCTACATTCAAAGCAACACAATTGCAGCACGACTATCCCGCAGTCACTCATGTCACTGACCTATGTTGTGGTATCGGTGGCGACTTGATGGCTCTCGCCAACTCCTTTGATGTGACCGGAGTGGACATCGACCCAACGACCGCATGGATTGCCGAACACAATGCAAATGTAACGAGAACGACCGGACATGTGGAAATGTTGGCAATCGACGCTCGCACCGCGAACCTAGAATCGACAGGCTGGGTTCATCTGGATCCGGATCGCCGCGGCGATGGCCAACGACACACTGCGTTAGAAGGCTATTGCCCTGGGCCGTCTTTCATCGAAAACCTATTGACCCAGCGTGACAAGCGGGGGCTTTCTATAAAACTAGCGCCTGCCACTCAAGTTCCTGAGCACTGGCACAGTGAGATGGCCTGTTGCCAATGGATTCAATCAAGAGGTGAATGTCGCCAACAACACGCTATTTTCTCAGCGACTAGTCAACCGCGCACAACACAGGCCATCGGCGTTACTTCCGCTGGCACAGCCGGATGGGTATTCAGCGTTGCTTCAAACAAACTCCATGACCGCAGCAACGTCACCATTGCTAAAACATGCCAAACCTATATTTACGAGCCAGCACCAGCTATCCGTGCCGCCGGACTTAGCAGCTCATGGGCTCAGCAGCACCAACTCGAAGCCATCCACCGGCGTTTCAGTTACTACACATCCAACGAACAATTGACGCCGTCGGGTGGCAGTCGTTTTCAAGTGGTTGAGGAGATGACCTTTGATCGCAAGCAAATCAAACAATGGTTAAAAGCTCGAAGTATCGGACACCTTGAAATTAAGAAACAGGGCCTATCGTTTTCACCCTCGGAACTACGAAAACAACTGCAACCTCAGGGCAACAATCAAATCACTTTAATTATCTTAGGCGAAGCTCAATCGAGTGAACGGGCCATTGCCATCATGGCAAAACGAGAATAATCCGTTTAATCCGGTCTGCTCTGGAACATTCCTTACCAGCACCTAGCACTCTAACCAAAGAATTACAAATAATCTGACGTACATGTAGCATGATTAAACAACGGATCTCACAGACCCATTGAGCTTTTTGCCGAAAGGTGCAAACGAATATGAGATGGATTTTAAAAAAATGTATCGTGCTACTTCTATTTTCAGGCGTAATTATAGTGCCATTGTTGCTCATGAATTCCGCATCAAGATTGGGCTCGGACAGGCAATCCGGCGAAGTGGGAACTTGGCAACGCATGACGCAATGGTTCGGTGACGTTGGTGATTCCATCACTACTTTCTTTTCGTCAGACGATGACACGGACTCCATCGGAATGGTCACTCAGGAATCGATGTTGACCGTAAATCCAACTGGCAATACTCCACATCTAGACGGAGGAGTGATTGATCAATTTGAAGATGTTATTAACATGAACATCACGCCCACATGGATTACACAACGCTGGGCCCGCGTCTCGACAAATATACAAAGTGGCCAGTGGCAAGGTTACCGAGTTCCGATTGTGACGGGCGAACAAACCGATGACCTCGCTGGTGCGCTTACCTATTACTTTAACAACCAACAACAGTTGCAACGCATCGCATTTCGAGGCACCACTGGCGAACCACAAAGAATAATCACGATGCTGCAACAGAAATTCCATTTAACAAAACGCCCCACAGCCCTCATCGGTTTATACATCAAAAGCCAAAACCGACGACCCGTTAGCGTCTTAATGATTACTCAGTCCCCTCGCGCTGCCACCTCCAACACCACCTATTCGCAATACACGATCCAATTCGAATTGAATCGTCCCGCAATCGGCACTCAACTAAGCGAGCACTATAAACAAATCTTGGCCGCTAAATAACAGCGGTGTGGTTTGCCTATTATGAGATATGCCGGCTTACAGCCATCAATGTGCGGCAAACGTAAATAAATGGAAACTTACATTGGCGTCGACGGTGAATCTTAGTTAGTCGACAGGTTTTCCACCTCTGGGCTGCCGCCTCACCGATAACAATTAACTCTCAATATCTATCTCGTTGCAGGCTGTACACGTAGCTTTTAACTTCTTTGCAATGTTTATTGACTCTTTGCTGTCTAAGTACTTTGATTGTAGTACTAGCAAGTTTACAATCGTAACTCGGTTCCGCTTTATCACTGGTGCAACACACAAATTACCCGTGATAAAACAGAAGCGATCCCCTGTGAAGCGAATCAAGTTATCCGGCTTCACATCGGGTGTTATTTATTCAGATACAGTACAAGAAAACAAAAAAGCTTGAGTCAAGGAATCTCGCGGCATCACAATAGTAGTGAGCCCGAGGTTGTAACTACGATGGTTGCAACAGACTTTTGCTTTCGACGCATAAAGGATGAAAAGTCGAGTGACCAAGGACGAACAGAACATCCTGTCAGCGATCAGGAATGACGCCGCTGACAAGATTGGTAATCAGATATTCGAATTGTGGTTCGACCCAACGGTTCAATGGAACCTGTCTGGATCGACGCTTTCGATTTCTGCGCCCACTGCCTTCGCTCTGGAAAGACTTCGACGAGTCTATCAGCGAGATATCCTTGAAGTGGCGCGTCGCATTGCAGGACAATCGTTACAAGTTGAGTTCACCGTCGCACTAACAACAGATGAGGCATCATCTGGTGCGTCACAAGACGATCTAAGACCCAACCAGACAACAGCAAAAGCGGCGTCACTTACGACATCCACTTCACGCGATGACACCCCCGCATCCAACGCTCAGCCGCGCCCCACTTTCTCAAACCTCGTATGCGGAGCTTCCAACCAAATCGCATTCGGAGCTTCTCAGGCCATCGTAGAAAGCCCTGGATCCGTATCACCACTGTACGTCTATGGACCATCCGGTAGCGGCAAAACACATCTACTGCAATCAATTTGGGATGAATTCCGCGACCGTGTTAAGCCTGGCCGAGCGATGTATCTAACGGCCGAACAATTTACCACGCATTTCCTCGAAGGTCTCCAAGGCAAAGGGCTGGCAAGCTTTCGCCGCCGATATCGAGATGTCGACGTGCTGCTTATTGACCAAATTGAATTTTTTGTTGGTAAGTCGGCGACCACATTAGAATTTCACTACACTGTCGATTCGCTGCTTCGCAGCGGTAAGCAACTTGTTTTTTCGGCGAAAGCGCCGGCGACTGAAATTGCTGGACTCGGAGCAGATTTGGTAGCGCGACTCTCGAGTGGTTTGGTGTGCAATATCGCACCACCGGATGAAAGTATGAGACTGCAGATTGCGCACCAATACTGCAGCAGACACCAATTGGATATTAGTTCTGATATCGTTCTCATGTTGGTCCGACGTGTACAACCTGACGCGAGACACGTGCAGGGGGCCTTGAACCGCATTCGTATTTTACAACAAGTGACGGGGGCAGAGCTAACGCTGAGGCAGGCAGAAGAACAACTACATGATCTCTTTCAATGTGTCCAACGACCCGTCGGCATCCTCGATATCGAAAAAGCTATCTGTAAAACATTTGGGATCGATAAGAAAAGCTTGCGGTCAAACGGAAAAATCAAATCCATTAGTCACCCACGCATGCTAGCGATGTGGCTTGCTCGGAAATACACTCGCGCTGCCTACTCGGAAATTGGTGAGTTCTTTGGCAACCGAGCGCACACGACAGTCATTTCCGCTAACCGCCGAGTCGCCGATTGGATTCAGTCCGACGCGTCGATCACAATGGCTTACGGCGAATGTCGAGTAGCCGATGCCATCAAACGTGTCGAAGCACACTTCTAAGACGGCCCCCTTCGTTAAACGAACGGCGTTTTACCAGGTCGAGCTACTTCCGGGACAGGAATGTCACCCCACTCGTATGCCGGTGTCATATCTTGCTTGGAATTCATCATCTGCTCCCAAGTCAGCGTCTTACCTGTATAGCAAACTTCTCGTCCCATGATTGCCAGCATGGTACTTTTGCACATGTAATCGCCATTGTTAATCGTGTCTCCGGAGCGGATTGCAGCGAATAACTCTTTGTGCTCTACATCGTACATACTTGGCTTAGGCCCTTTGTAACGCCATCGCTCTTCGCCGTTAATGCTGTAAGAATTATGTAACACACGCGCGGTGCCTTTGGTACCAACAACGAAATCTTCCACATTGTTGGAACATCCGGCCATCTGGCGAGTGTAGGCGTGAGTTTTAACTCCATTGGCCCATTCATAGCAGACGGAGAAATGATCAAAGACGTGTCCCCATTTTTCATCGGTACGTTCTTGACGACCACCCAAGCCAGTGGCGCGTACTGGCGGTTCGTCGCCCATTAGCCACATCGCTTTGTCTAAGCTATGGATGTGTTGCTCGACAATATGATCTCCACCAAGCCACGTGAAATAGAGCCAGTTTCGCATCTGGTATTCCATTTCGCTCCACTCAGGTTTACGACCACGGTGCCACAACGTACCGGTCAAATAATTTTCTTGAATCGAGCGGATTTCGCCAATTACCCCGTCTTGAATTTGCTCCATGATCGCGCGAACACCATAGTCATATCGCCAACACAGTCCCGAGACGACGTTAAGATTCTTGTCCTTTGCTTCGCGTACACTATCCATTACGCTACGTACACCGGCAGCATCAGTCGCTACTGGCTTTTCACAAAACACATGCTTGTTCTGAGCGATCGCTTCTTTAAACATCGCGGGTCGAAAATGTGGAGGGGTGCACAGTAAAACCACATCAATATCGGTGGCTAATAACTCTTTATATGCATCAAATCCAACAAAGCTATGATCATCATCAACTTGGAATTTGGCGCCAAGCTGACGGCTCAATATATTTTTGGAATGCTCTAATCGATCGGGGAAAGCTTCGGCCATTGCTGTCAGACGTAAATTGTCCTCCGCACGCATGGCATTAACAGCCGCGCCACTACCACGACCACCGCAGCCGATTAAACCAATTTTCAAGATGTCCGAACCTTGAGCATGCACTGGATTTGCCGCGGTAAGCGACGTCGCTAGCGCACCTCCAGCTAACGTCGAGGTCTTCAAAAAATCTCGGCGATTCGAATTTTTATTGGCTGCTTTATTATTGGACGACATTCGTTTCTCCCGCTAGTAATCTAAAAAGTCATCAACTGACTTCGAATATGAATCGTTCATTCTATATATCTAATCTTATAGAAGACGCGGGAAAGATACAAGCAAAGAAAAAAGCGTTGGAAACCCAATTTGCAATAACTATTTGACGCGTTGCATATATCGCTGAAACTCCCGTTGCAACTCTCGCATAGTACCACCAAACGCCTCTACAAAATCACGCAAACGAAGCTCAGGAGTGTCAGCACTCAACGACTGTTTCGCCCCTTGGGTCTGTAAATAGGTCAAAAACTCTCCGCGGCGAGTCCTAATCAGAAAATAGGTAAGAGCCCATGATTGGGCATAGGCCAGTCGAATCGTTGCCGAGTTTCGAAAGGTACGATCATGAGAGACCAACTCCTCAAGTTTCATTACTTTCCGTGCTCGGCTAGCCCCTCGATATGTTGCTAAATGCAATGGACTTACTGCCCCGATCGGTTGGTATCCAGCTTGCGTTTTAAGATTGGGGGGCTCAAAAAACACTGCGAGGCCTTCGCTAAACCATAGCGGATGCGGGGCAAGCCTAGTTTGCAGTCCAGAATTATAACTGAGTTGATGTGTCGCTTCATGGATGACTGTTGCCATCGTGCGTGCCGCCAAAACTCCACGTGTCCCCCCGTAAATCCCATTTCCTGAAGCAACATCAATTGTGAGTAGATTCACTCGATTCGTCTTCTGACTGTAGTATCCACGAACGCTATTGACTGCGTCACCCAATTCATTCTGAGCGTGTTGTTGGTATATCTCACGATTACCGTGCAACACGATGACTAGTCGGTTTGGAGAGTGGGTCAGTGGTAGTCCACGATTTTTCCAATATGCAAAAAACCCCTTAAAGAGCCTCTCCAAGGCGGCGGTGCAGCGATTCGTATGCGCTGCAGGTGCGGAAGAACAAATCACATAATGCGCTGAACTCTGAACATAAAATTGACTGCCAAACTCTCGTTGTAACGCACGACTTAACGCATTCGTATCATCGTACTCAAATGGCACAGAATCGGACGTGTGTTGCAACACGGATTTCTTATCAATCGAATGATAATGCGAGTCGGCGGTCATCAACAACAGTTTGTCTAATGATGGTGTTACAACAACCGTGCCCTGCAAGGTGGCTTGCTGGCCAAGGTGTTGATAAGTCACTATATCAACGGCGTGCAAACAACACTGTGATAACCGCGACGACACTGACAGAAACGGCGGCGACAACAAACAGAGCAGGGCAGTCAAGAACAACAAGCTTGCTCGAATTGTGGCACAAATTCTTACCGTCACCGATCTCTCCTCGAGCACGACCTAGAATATTCTCAGTCACCTTGGCCATTTGACGAGGCGGCAGGACGCGGACCGTTTGAGATCACCTGAGTTTCCGTCATCCGCGACAAATAATGAATCATGCTAGCCGCACCTCGAAATCCAATGACCCGCTCATCGAGCTCCATTTTAGATGAATAAATTCTGCCCGCATCCAAATCAAATTTGATCGTACCGTGCTGTAATCGCTGCATCAATTGACTCTGGATTTTAGGATCACTCACGGGCGTGAGTACCTGCGTTCTGACAGAAATCGTCGCCAAACCATTCTTAACGTGTTCCAATTTATACTGTTTTCGTATTTGAATCGCTTGCACGCGTCCATTTTTCAATCGCACACGCACCTTTTCCATACTGAACCAACGCTGGCCAATTCTCACACTCTTTGACGGTAGTTGCGGCAATAACATTCCAATCCCAGGATTAAATTGACTAACCGCGTCATCGCGACGAACAACTGTACCGGTTGGCGACACCGTGATCGTTGCCAGTGGCTTACCAATCGCCTCGGCTACCTTAATATAGTTTTCCGGTACCACTTCGTTTCGCTTACTGTCATAACGCACCTCATCGTGGCCCGTTACCTTTTGCCATAATTCAGCATCTTCAACTAAATGGACAAACGTCATGTTTCCTTGATCATCGACATTCGATATTTGGAAAACCCGCGTAGAAACACTGCGAGATTTTAGACTCTCAAATTCACCTTCGATTTTCGTATCCATGGATACAAGATGAACGACTCGCGAGCGAATATTCTGTCCTGCCTTCATACGATAGGCTAAACGGTATTCTTTGGTAGCTTCCGCAGCAGTAATCGCCGCACTGGTTGCTTTGTCAAGCTGCTGTGCTAAGTCCTGCGGCTCACCCTGCAGAGTCAATGTCGTCAGGAGCAATAATAATACCGCTTGCGACAGTGGCAATCCGTGTTTCCAAAGTGTAACAACGGTACTAGATTGTCGATTCATCTGATGCGTCCTTGCATGAATGATTGGTGATTAATTCAAAGCTACTGCGAATCCATTGCTAAGCCTTGGACTATTGTTATTTCTTGTGGCGAATTCGACCACCCCAATCTAGCTTTTCACGCAGTGTCTGGTAATCATTTTGCCCGGCAACTTCGACCATCCTGAAGGTTTCTGCCGCTCTTTGCACTTGGATACGGTCCGATTCCGTAATATTTGCCAACACTTGTCCGTCGACCGTCACTGCCGTGTCGGCCGTACCTCCGTGTATTTGCATCTCCATTATCCTGTCCGCTGAATCAACAACAGGGCGTACGGTAAGCGTATGGGGACTTAGAGGTGATATCACAAAAGCATCAAGAGATTTCCGCAAGATAGGACCACCAGCAGACAAATTGTAAGCAGTCGATCCCACCGGCGTGGAAATAATCAAGCCATCGCAACTGTAAGTCGTCGCCAATTGACCATCGACGAACAAATCGATATCGAGAATTGCAAAGGGCGCTCCGCGGACAATCGCTGCTTCATTCAAACCAATCGTGGAAGCAATCGTCTCGCCATCTCGAACAACGCTACAACGCAACATCAAATGTTCCACGATCGTACAATTCCCATCGACCACATCCTGAAACGCTTGATTTATTTGATCTGGAGAAATCGAAGCTAGAAATCCCAACTTGCCAAGATTGACACCAACCACGGGGATCTGTTTACTGCAGACGTCTTTGGCTGCGTGCAGAATCGAACCATCTCCTCCGAGCACAATTGCCAATGCCGGCTGATCGGCAAGATCGTCCACGACATTAAAGAATTTATCTATGCACTCTCGAGTTCGCTGCTCTGCCTCTGCCGATATCTCCTGACTTCCACCAAGCACAACAACATTGATACGAGATCCATCTTGTTTCACCCAAGTGGGTCTGGCCGAATTATGATCGCCGCTCGAATTTGGTTCATTCATAGTATTTAGTGACGGTCTCTCAGGCCTTGTCTGAACTCATTCTCGTTGCGTCACCCGTTGACTTCTGAATGTCCGCATCTGTTATCTGTTTGCTCGATTCATAACAAACTCGATAGATGCCATCACTATCAAGTCCTAAATCTGCCAACAATTCATGGCGGCTACCGTGTTCCACAAATATATCCGGTACGCCTAGTCGTCGTACGTGCCCCGTATTTAATTGACGCTGGGACGCAAACTCTAACACCGCGGAACCGAATCCCCCAATCAATGCTGCTTCTTCAACCGTAACAACAAATGGGCTACTTCGTAGCACACGAGCGATAACATCTTCATCAAGCGGTTTCACAAATCGTGCATTGACCACTTCCACTTGAATGCCATCTTCTAGCAAACGATCTGCTGCAGTAATGCAATCCGCTAACATCGCACCGCAAGCTAAAATAGTACCGTCACTGCCCTCACGGATTATTTCTGATTTACCAAGTTCCACGGGTACCAGCGGCGCTAATTCACGAGGCACTTCCGCGGCAACTCCTTTGGGATAGCGGATGGCACAGGCAGAGGTATGGTTCACTGCGAAATCCAACATTAATCGTAAATCCTCACCGTCTGCTGGCGCCATCACAACGATATTCGGAAACAATCGCATATAGCCTAAATCAAACAAACCGTGATGTGTCGGCCCATCCTCACCTGCGAGTCCAGCACGATCAAGCATGAAGGTGACGGGTAAATCCTGTAAACAAACTTCTTGGAAAATCTGGTCGAAGCTACGTTGTAAGAACGTACTGTAAATAGCAACTATCGGTTGCAATCCGGCTTTCGCCTGACCACCGGCAAAGGCAACAGCATGCCCTTCGCAGATACCGACATCGAAAAAGCGGTCAGGAAAATCTGTGCGCACTTTCTCTAGCTTGTTCCCTTGACACATCGCTGCAGTAAAACAAGTCACGTCTTGATTCTTACTGAGTTGCTCGTAAATAGCATCGCAGGCGTGGTTTGTATAGTTTGGTAACCCAGGCGGGGTTGAATCGTCGAAAATCGCATTCTCGGCGGATCGCTCGAACACCGGCGGCGCATGAAATGTTCTCGGATCGTCCACCGCTGGTGTAAACCCATGACCTTTTTCCGTGACGACGTGCAACAATACGGGACCTTCTAAATCCTTCACCATCTTCAAATATTTACGCAACAGGGTGATGTCATGACCATCAATTGGTCCCAAGTATCGAAAACCGAGTTCCTCAAATAACATCCCACCGTGCAAGCCAGCTTTGACAGCTTCTTTCATCTGAGCCAAGAACCGTTCGGCCGGATCCCCTACCAGTGGCACCTTATTTAAGACCCGCCCGATTTCCGACTTCAAACCCGAATACAAACTAGTCAGCCGCAAACGATCTAAGTAGGAGGCAACACCGCCGACTCGCGGGCAGATTGACATCTCGTTATCATTCAAGATAACCAATACATTTCCCTCTGCGTTATTCATCGCTTCATAAACAACGCCCGAAGGGAACGCTCCATCGCCAATCACTGCAATCGCCCTGCGATCGCTTTCACCCTTTAATATATCGCCGCTGTGCATTCCAAAAACCGAAGACACACTCGCTCCGGCATGACCGGTCATAAATAAATCATATTCACTTTCTGCTGGGTTGGGATAACCCATCAATCCACTTTTGGTGCGAATTGACATGAACTGCTTATACCGACCCGTTACCAACTTATGTGGGTATATTTGATGGCCCGTGTCCCAAATCAAACGGTCGCGACGAAAGTCAAAAGTGCTATGTAACGCCAAGCACAGTTCGACCACTCCTAAGTTCGAAGCAAAGTGTGCAGACCGCTCACTGAGCAACTCACACAACACATCACGGATCTCGACAGCAACATCGTCCAATTCGGCATTGGACATGCTCTGCAACGGCTCGGCCGTATCTAATCGATTGAGATTTGGATGTTTCATAAAATATCGTTGTGTTTGGTTGTTTGATCTACGACTAATTGGTTCGCGACAACATAATCTTGGCTAATTGCCTTAGCCAATTTGCGTTTTCTCCAAATACAGTCAGCTCTGCTTGTGCCTGCTGAATCAACTCCTCAGCATATTCTCGACTTGCCGCAATTCCCATCAAACTGGGATAGGTCAGTTTACCATGTTCTGAGTCTTTTCCCGTCTGTTTTCCGAGCTGTTGCTGATCACCCTCGCAGTCGAGTAAATCATCGACCACTTGAAACGCTAATCCTAGTAGCTTTCCATACGCGTCTAGGTGGTCAATTTGTTCATTATTTGCAGATGCGGCAATCGCCCCTAGTCGCAATGAAACACGAAACATCGCACCCGTTTTGCGATGGTGAATCTGCCGTAATAAGTCGAGGTCTCCCGCTTGATGCTCCGCTGCTAAGTCATCCACTTGCCCACCAACTAACTGACAGGGGCCCGCTGCTGTGGCGAGGGCTTGGCAAGATGCCGCTCGTATTTCTGCCGACGTTTCACTGCTCGCGGTAACTTGAAACGCTAATGCTAATAACGCATCTCCCGCCAAAATAGCATTCGCTTCGCCAAATTTAACATGACATGTCGCCTGCCCGCGACGCAATAGGTCGTCATCCATCGCTGGCAAATCATCGTGAATGAGAGAGTAAGTATGGATCATTTCAACCGCACAAGCGTTGGCAAGGGTAGCACTAGAACGTTGACCGCAGGCGTCACTCGCCATAAACACTAATAATGGTCGCAATAGCTTACTCGGCGCCAACAACACATACCGCATCGCTTCTGCAAGCACAGTCGGACATCCAGCTTGAGGCTGCGTCCACTGGTCGAGCGCAGCGTGGATATTCGCGCTGGCAAATTCCATGTACTGAGAAAGAGTGTGAGTTGAGTCGGTTGCCATGTATGGTGAATCCAAGCAGCAGGTACTAATCACAATAAACAACAGAAAAAACCGCTGGTCATTTGTTGTTTCATTGCCTACAGTTCTACTTTAAATCAGCATGGTCTAATCGTCTAGTTCTTCTTGCGTGGAACGACGCTTCGCTCGTGAAGACTGCTTTTGTTCCAAAGTCGTTTCTTCATCCGCAAAGGGCTCTGTAACAGCATTTCCATCCGCATCAACGCCCGTCAAAACCTCTATTCGTCGCTCGGCTTGCTTAAGCGTGTCATGGCACTGTTTAAGCAGGGATACGCCGGTTTGATATTGCTCAAGAGACTCCGTCAGATCCAACTGTCCCTGTTCCAGTTGTTGCACAACGCCCTCCAGTCCCTCCAGAGCCTCTTCGAATGTCAACTTTTCAGCGGCGTCTGATTTTTCCTTGGCCATACAAATATCCTCTTTCTTTTCTCGTAAAACTTCGGCTTACTTTGAATCGGGTTCCAGTGACTGCACGACGCTGGTGATTTTACCGTTGGCAAGCTGCGTAAGCAGTTCCTGCCCAATCTGAATGTCTGTTACACTTCGTACCACATTTGCCTGAGACGACTGCGTCACACTGTACCCCCGCTGCAACACCTCGAGTGGGCTCAGGGCTGACAATCTTGCCGCCATCACCGACACCTGCTCGTGACCCTGCTGTAACGCTAAGCGGATCCCACGTGCAAGTTCTTTTTCAAGATCGTCAACCGCACGAGCGCGCAGGTGCAAGCCCTCGTGAGGATTCGTCAGTACCGGTCTGGAACTTAGTGTTTTTAACCGTTGTCGGGCGGAGTCCAAACGGGCTTGTAACAAAGTCACGAGCCGTTGCCGCAAGGCCATGAGGCTACTGCGGACTTCACTTTCCTGCGGCACAGCAATTTCCCCAGCCTCTGACGGCGTCAGGGCACGGCGGTCCGCCACAAGATCCGCTAAGGTAACATCGATCTCATGACCGACTGCGGAAATGACCGGAATCGAGCAATTGAATATTGCTCGTACCACCTGTTCATCATTGAAACACCACAGATCTTCCATACTGCCACCGCCACGGCCCGTGACAATTAGATCTGGAGGTGGCTGCATTTGATTCGCTAAATTGATACCGTTGGCAATCTCACTTGCTGCTGTAGTACCCTGCACGCGTACCGGAACAACGACCACGTTAACACGGCTCCAACGGCGGCGGACGACTTCTAGAAAATCACGGATCGCCGCTCCTGTCGGACTTGTCACAAATGCAATTCGCTTGGGCATCCAAGGTATCGGCTGCTTGTGCTCATCTGCAAATAACCCCTCCGCCTCCAAACTACGGCGAAGTTGTTCAAATGCCTGCTGCAGCGTACCTTGCCCTTGGGATTCAACTCGGTTGACTACCAGTTGATAACTTCCACGGACAACGTAAAGATCAATTTTTCCGCAACAAAGAATCTGTTGACCGTCTTCTAGGTCAAAAGGCAGTCGTTGAGCCGTATTGCGCCAGATAACTGTTCGTATCGTTGCTTGATCATCCTTGAGAGAAAAATATAGATGTCCAGACGCAGGGCGTGAAAGATCTGATACTTCACCAGCCACCCAAACTTGTGAAAAACGCTCTCCTAAAACATCCTTTGCTAAGGTATTAAGCTCGCTCACACTAAGCACGTCGGGTTGCTCCGACGCTGGTTCACTAGCTGGATTGCTAGAACCTGATATCGCTGCAAATAATGGTAATTCTTCCTCTTCCATAACTCTATTTTTAACCGGTGCGGTGTCGCGCGACAATGGTCTACCCCGCACACGCGGTGGTCCGTCGTGTCAACGCAGTGACCCGCTGGTGGATTATTGGACCAGTATCTAAAGAATTACGCCGTGTTCAAGCTTGATCGCCGAGAATACCCAGCGGCGCCGGCTCTTTCGCCAATGGCAACTCATCGCTTAACCGCATGTTAGATTGCGCCCAACGCTGAGCAATTTGCGTTCGCGACTCCAATATCTGCTGCACGTCGAGCCGATGTTCCTCAATTTCACCACGATTTACGTCTGCCGCAATCTGAATAGGGCGACTCATTACCATACGTACACGGGAAAATGGCCGCGCAATGGCTGATTGATCCCATGCCTTTGTTATCCGCCATGGACGATCACAACCAAAACCGACACAAACCAAAGGTATTTGCAAACGAGATGACAAGTAAATGCAACCGTGTGCCAACCTCCGCCGCGGGCCTCGCGGGCCATCGGGCGTGATCGTCAAGTTGGTCGTTTTTCCCACACGCAGCAGTTCCTTGAGTCCGGCGACGCTGCCCCGAGAAGACGAGGCACGCACAGTGTTAAATCCCATATATCTCGCTGCTTGCGAGAGCCACTCCGCATCACGATGACGGCTCAAAAGCATGGAAACATTACAACGACCTCGTAAATAAAACGGGATGGCGATGTATTCATGCCAAAACAAATAAATCATCGGGCCACTGAAATCCGGCGAAATAGGATCGACGGTCGCATCCTCACAAGCCTTGCGATAGTCCATCGTTCCCATCCAGGTCCGTACCGCGCAGCTGATGCCGAATCCGCCAAGTCGCATCATCCATGGTGCTTGGAATTTCATCTGCTGGTTCTCTTACATCCTGCTAGCTTCTCAAGGACTCACTGCCACACAATAAGCACAACACCGACTCCACTTTAAATCGTCCAATCCCCCGAAAACACTTCCGCCGCCGTACCGGTCATGAATACATGATTAGAATCTTCATCCCAGCATAAATCGAGATCACCCCCGGTTAAGTGAACTTTGATCTGCCGCTGAGTTTTACCTGTCAAAACCCCGGCAACACAAACAGCACTAGCGCCAGTCCCACAGGCCCAGGTCTCGCCGGAACCACGTTCCCACGTGCGTTGGCGAACTTCCGTAGCAGATAAAACTTCCACAAATTCGACGTTAATGCGCTGCGGAAACCGCGAGTCCGTTTCGATTAAAGGCCCCACTCCCAACACCAAGTCGTCGTTTACGTCCTCCACAAAAATAACGGCGTGCGGATTGCCCATCGACACACAGGTTACAGCCAATGAGTGGTCGCCAATTACGAATGGTTCAAGTACGATTTGTTCGCCAGTTAACGTCGTTGGAATTTCATTTGGCTGCAGTCGTGGAATTCCCATATCCACTCGGACGTCTATTACTTTGTCCTTTTGTACACCTAACTCCAAGGACAACACGCCACACCCCGTTTCAACACGCAAGGCTTCTTGACGACAAATTCCGTGCTCGTAAACATACTTAGCGAGGCATCGTATTCCATTGCCACACATTTCAGATTCACTGCCGTCGGCGTTAAACATCTGCATCCGCACATCGACTTGAGCCGAGTCGCTCGAGGGCAAAATAAGTATTAGACCATCGCCACCCACGCCAAAGCGGCGGTGCGAAATGTTGCGAGCTAGCGCTGCAAGATCCTCAGGCAGCGACTCAGTAAAGCCATCGACATAAACATAATCGTTGCCGATACCATGCATTTTTGTAAATTTCATAATCAGAATTAGACTCCGCGTACTGTGTGCAATGCCGCTAGATTCATTTATTATTCCTACCGCAACTGTAACACGCCGCCGCCTTGCCCGTCACGTATAGGCGTGGCAATCCGCGGTTCAAGATTTTTAAGTATACGTTCCATCGCACCGTCTAATTCAGGAAAAGCAGTGCTATTAACGCGTGGTTGCCCAACGGTACCGACAACTTCAATTTGCAGCAAACTTTTGCTCGCTTCAGTTAATACTGCATTGATAATCGGAATGACAATCTGTTGCCGGCCAACCCTAGAATAGAAATTTAAGTTGATTTCTTCCTCGAATGACATCCAGCCTGTTCCGTAAAGGCTGACGGTGTCGCCTCGCAAATCGATACGATCCAATACGATCTGATCGTTCCTTATCCGGAAATCGACATCCGTGGATGAAAACACCCCTTGATCCGCTTGCATATCAATTTTATTAAACAGCGCGACCATTAAAGGCAACTCGTATGTATCAGCCTGTTTTAATCGCACCTGGCCATCGCCTAACCAAGTTGTGCGGTCACCGGCAATACCACGCAATCTTACGGAAGCATCGACGCGTCCTGACGTTCGTTCTTGCACGCCTCGATGACGAGCGAGCTTCGATAAATCAGCCTGCAGCAACGACGCCTGTAACATGAACCTGGGTTGAGACTTACCGTTGTTTTGCGTAATTCGACGCTGATCCTTGTCAAACAACACTTGCAGATCAATTTTTGCTAGACCCCCAAAACTTTGTCCCGTCAGGCTCATCGCTGGACGTTGTGGCTGGCGAATGACGGTCGACCCCGTTTTGTTTTGCTGCGAGGCGCGCGCCCAAGTACCGGCAAGTATTTGACGCTCGTCAATCCATAACGGACCTTGGATTTTAGTTATCTGCTGGCTACCTAAAAACATTGAGTCAATTTCCACAAAGGCGCTACTTCGAAATCCTCGGTCATCCAATACGCCGGTAAATTGAATCCCGCCATGGATGCCACTTAATCGAGTTCCACAATCGATTGAGGCACCTGCAACTTCTAATCGAACTCTCCAACTCGCATGCAGCGACTTGGTAGCTGCCGGTTGATGAGCGAGATAAATGTCACCCTCGAGCTGTAGAGGCCCTTGAATATCCAGTTCACGTATCTGCTGGCTCAAGTCCACAGGCATCGCAGCTAATAGATCTGCATCCATACGCAAACGATCAATACTCAAATGGTCCATCGTAAAATGCCATTGCCCATTGGGTGCTCGATTATACACACCATCCATTTGAAACTCCGTGTCACCATGCACTCCTTGGATTCCAGTCAAACGAACATGGCCGTCCTGCAGCATAAATTCACCCGTTACCCCCTCGATGCGATAGGGAAACCAAGTCGGCATGAAACTGATTGTCGAAGTTGTCAAACTGTCAGTTGGAATCCATTTTTTGGCATGCACAAACACATTGGTACCACCCTCTTTAAGCGTGCTTTCTAAACTAACGCGAACTTGATCCAAAGCCCCTTCCGGTTTTAATGATCGCCACGTATTCAAGATGGCAGGGTTCTTAGCGGCCAAGGCATCTCGCAAATCGGTATCAAGAGGCACGTCCGTTGCGGTTAACACCATTTGCAGCGGAGCCTCAACGGGCCCTGTGTCTGCCGGGTCTGGTTGGCCTAGCGGATTTGTTGGTTTTACATATTTCCCTTGCATCTGCACAAACGCGCTTCCCTTGTATCCTGAAAAATTTCGGAATTCCCAGTGGTCACCCTGCACACGCACTTCACCGTTGATTCGGTGAATGGGATAGGGGAACTTCTTGTATTGCAAAGTTCCTTGTTGGAAATCGAATTCCATCTGTCGATAAGGGTTGCCAGGTACGCCGCGGTATTCGTAGCGAGCGCGATGCAAGGTGATTAATCCAGTGGGACGCATTACGTCGATTATCTTGCGTGATTCCGGACCGAGAGCCGAAATCAATTCCGCGTCCAGAGGAATCGCTCCGTCTGAGGTAATCTCCAGCCAACCACGCGGAGCGATTTTTGAATCTTTTATCTCGGCACTGACTTTAAACGTTCGCCCGTGAGTCTTCGCTAGCACATCACGCACAATAATGTCGCTATTGTGAATTTGAATAAAACCAGTTGCGTTCTTCAGCGTATAGGGAAATTTTTCGTAGGTAAGATCCATATCCAGTAATTGGATGTCCAAGTGTGAACGTGGCGTTTGCCCTACATTGTCGTAATGGTATTTGATGGCGGCAGTGCCTCGCGGGCCATACGTACCTAGCGTTTTCCGAATGCTATTGATCACTTCATCTTGCGGCAAACCGACCAATAAATCTTCATCGATTAGAATTTTATCGGTCGCAATTTCAATTTCCAAAGTCGGCTTGGCGCCAAATTCCGATATTCTCGCATGAGCTGATATCGACGTACCACCAAACCCGCCCGTTATTTTCTCAAGTCGCAACACACCATCTTGCCATGTAACAGTACTGAAAATATCTGTGACTGGAAACGGTAGCCGGCGGTCTCGGTAGGAACCGTTTACCAACACTCCCGCCGCCACCCATGTGGTTTGCAATACCGGACTGTTTGCAGCTTGGGATGCGACACCTGCGGTGGTCGCTGTGGGCGTCAGAAATTTTGTTTGTAGTTGGACCGCTAAATCCGCTTGACCTCGAACCTCTAACCCTACTGGGAATTGTTCAAGAACACTCAGTGGCAAATACTCAAACCAATCGTTAGTTAATTGTAATTTTCGAACTCGCAGGGATAACACCGACGGCTGGTCGTCTAAGGAAATCGCTCCGTGTATTTCAATACTATCAACAAACGAATTCATCACTTGACTGCGTACCGTTAACACCCGCCCTTGTTGAGCATTGTGGGAGGCATCGACACTCAAGTGTGTACGCTGCTGATCCGTAATGACCGTGTCTTGGATAGTCACTACAAACGGGTCTCGTGACAATTGAACCGCATCGCTGATTGCCAACTCGAATCCTGAAATACGAATCGTTGGCATGTCGGTCTCGATACCGTCTGCCTTGACGGCTCGCAAGCGATCGACCAAATCAACCACATTCCAGTTGCCAGTCGCATTCCGTACCGCATGAACCCGACCACCGGTTAGATGAATTTCGTCGATTACCGGTTTTTGCTGAAGCAAGGTCGCATAGTCGGTAGGTCCCACTAGATCCAATCGGTGAATCGTCGCAATCACCTCCGAGTCCCAACTCGGTAACGATATTTGTACATCCGCCAAACGAATTCCATGGTTTCCATTACGCTCAACCGAACCAACTTGCACAATCAACTCAGGGATCGCCGTCGCAATCTGCTGCTCGATTTCCATGCGAATCTGCTCGTTAATCTGCCGCTCAATCCAAGCCTGATTGGCAATTAAAGCAGCAGCGATAACAACCACAGTTAACGCAACGCTGCGCAACCAACGCTGAAAACTACTCGGTCCTCCTACGGGCCGTTCCGATACGTGCTGTGGGGCAGGGGAAATATGATCAGTTTTACGCATTAATCCCGCCTTCCGTTGACGCCGCAAACCAAGCTGAAAGGCGACGACCAAAGGCACACCGCTGTAGCCCATGGCTTAACCCGAGGCCCGCTAGCAAAGTTAAAACCAATACGGCTGGTTGACGGTACCGAATAGAACTCACAAACACCATGTGCAGGGCGGTGAAGTATATCGCGGGAGAGATACTTAACAGAACCGCCACTAGCACAGGTGCCTGAGTTGATGGCGAACCATCGGTTTGATTTGATTTACGACGACTAATCAGAAGCATTAGGCCATACAGAGCCAATGCGACGACACCCACATAGCCCACTGCCATACCCCAACGCATAGCAACAGAAGACTCCGCTTTATCACTAGCCAACGGGCGCCACAAGCGAACAAACTTATTGACGGCTAACGCTAACACTTGAGTTGGGTTAGCTCCGGCCCAATTTAAGGCGGCATTACGCATTCGGTTGTTCAAGCGGAATTCATAAGAATCCGCCGGAGGTGTCGCCAACTTGGCATCGTCAATATTTTGATCGCGATAAAATCCCAACACAAATGACATGTCACTGCCACCGGTCGCATTTTCATGCAGACCGTCGTACAGACTAGCACCCACTTGCAACGTAGTTGGCACAAAATGACCGACCGCCCGATAATTCCGCACCCACCATGGTGACATCGTGACGCAAAATGCCAGCATGATCAAAATCCCTTGCCGGCAAAGTTTTTTTCGCTGAGAAGAACACAGTAGTACTGCTGCTAACAGTAGCGGGGTAAATAACAACCAACTCGGCCGAATCAATACAGCCACAGCGGCCGCCACACCCGTCAGAAGCGCAGCTCGCCAACGTAGTGAATTGTCTTTTGCGGAACTGGAATCGCGCAGCACATAATAGAACGCTAGAAGTTGTAAAACCATAACAAGGCAAAACGGGCCTTCACTGAGAATCAAAATGCTCATCACAATTCCACCAGGATATATACTGGCCAACAACGCCGCACATACACCGGTCAGGCGATCGAATAATAATGTTGCGAGGATTCCAATGGCCACCACAGTGCTGGCACCTAAAATGGCATTCAGCATCCGTACTGAAACGACCGATGGTTTTCCAGCAAAGAGTTTATGCCAAGCAGCAATTAAAATGGGATAGCCCGGAGTGCGGGAGATTTTTGCGTTGTCGCCGCCGAACTGATAGGGCTCGCCCTTGTAGATTTGGTGACCGAGGACCCAATAGGAAAATGAATCGCCAAAGGCAAAGGTATTTTCATCGGCTTGGCGATCTTGCCACCAGATACCACCCGCGCAGCGCAATGACAATGCGAACGCAAAAATAAGCGTCCACCCGATGATTGCTCGACTCAATGGCATCCCGTCCGTTGGCATGGCTGTCTCCGACAGCGCAACGCCTGCGCAAGACTGGACCCCGTAGGGAAACCTGCCGCGCAAGCTGTTCTATATTTACATGTTTTTGAGAGATGCTCGAGCAAGGATTACCGCAATTGCAATTATCCGCTAGAACCAAAACATTTCCATCACACTAATCACAATCCTCAAACCTGAGCTAAAGTGCTAGCAATGGATTTCTTTATCAATCTCTCCCGCTGTCAATAATCTATTACCAAGCCGCGTTTTGGGTCAAGACGAATATATGAAGTCGTATTATCAACAATTTGCTATATGCTAGCACTTTGTAAATGTGGTATCTTGATAGTCTGTTGAGTGATGACGGATACCGTCGTTTGTAATTTTTTATTTGTTCAACGACAAAATCGATTGTTAGGAGTAGCTAATCTATGTCAACCGTAAACATTGGATCTGGAAATTCATCGTCCAACGACACTCGGATATTCTGGGGAAGTTTCATTGCCTTAGTAGCGTGTGCATTTGGATTCATTGTTAGAACAATGATTATCGGTGATTGGGCAACTGAATTTGACCTTTCCGAAACTGAGAAAGGGGAGATCCTAGGTGTGGGATTTTGGCCTTTTGCCTTCAGTATCTTTCTGTTTAGTCTGGTGATTGACCGAATCGGATATGGGACAGCTGCGTTAGTCGGTTTCATACTGCACGTGACTTCCACGATTATCCTAATTACCGCAAACTCCTATAATGCACTCTATTGGGGTACGTTTCTTTTTGCATTATCAAATGGAACAGTCGAAGCCTATATCAACCCTGTCGTAGCGACCATTTACCACAAAGAAAAAGCTAAATGGCTTAATATCCTGCATGCCGGCTGGCCCGGTGGTAGTGTTCTGGCTGGAATAATTGCTTTGTCAATGACCGATTCTACATGGCAAACCAAAGTCGCGTTAACTCTTATCCCAACATTAATCTATGGCGTTATCTTGTTTCGATGTAAATTTCCACAAAGCGAACGTGTTCAGGCCGGTATTACATATCGAGAAATGCTGTCGGACTTTGGCGGCTTAGGAGCATTTGCATCAATTTACCTGATATCATTACAAGTCCTTTCCATGATGGAATTGGACGGCCTTACAGCCGTTGACAATGCTAAATGGGCATTAGTTCCTGGTCTTGCTGGCGGTATCAGCTTCGGCATGCTGACCAAAAGCCTCGGGCACCCAGTATTTTTCATTTTATGCTTGCTAATGATACCACTTGCGACAACTGAATTGGGAATTGACAGTTGGAGTGTCGAACTGATGAAACCCGCAATGGCCGACATAGGTCTACAGGCCGGATGGGTCCTTGTCTATACCATGGGTATCATGACAGTATTACGATTCTTTGCCGGTTCAATCGTGCATCGAATTACTCCACTCGCCTTACTTGCGGTTAGTGCAGCTGTAGCAGCATTAGGATTGGTTTTCCTTTCAAAAGCAACGGCCATTGGCATTCTTGCAGCCGCCACCGTATATGGATTAGGAAAGACGTTCTTTTGGCCAACGATGCTCGCTGTCGTTTCTGAGAAATTCCCTAAAGGTGGGGCTCTAACTTTAAATTCTGTCGGCGGAATGGGGATGCTAGGGCTAGGTCTTGGTAGTCTGTTTCTAGGGCAAATTCAAGACCAGTCGATTTCTACTGCACTCAAAAAAGAAGGAACTGAATTCGAGCAATTCCTGAGTGAACCAAAATCTGGCATTCTTGGTGGATACCAAGGTCTTGATACGGGCAAAATAGAATCTGCAACAACGGAACAACAGAAACACGTTGAATCCATCCAAGACACTGCCAAAAGAGATGCGTTGATGACTGCATCGATTTTTCCAGTGATCATGTTAATCGCCTATATTGGCCTAGTGTTCTACTATAAGTCGGTTGGAGAATCTGGCGTAACTTCATTGCTCGAAAGTAAAGATGAAGATGAGGAACCCGACACGCCTACAGATGACGGCGATCCGCTAGCGGTTACGACCGTCGAAGAAGGG
>CAWVZW010000003.1:0-90210 GCA_963934735.1 uncultured Planctomycetaceae bacterium | reverse complement strand
AAGTCAAATTCCACTGCAAGTATTCCTTTCCTACACTATCAAGTATTAACCGGATATTTTTTAGCAATAACCCCGCACGGTACACCACCAGAGTCGCGAATTAGGAATAAAGCGCGTGCATGACCTCGCCGTTGTTCAAACGAATGGGGCGATCTAATTGGTCACGAATTTCACTTTCCAGCGGAATCCCTAAGGTGCGATAGATTGTCGCGCCAATGTCATTGGGATGATATGGCTTCGTCTCGGGGTGACCCGCATGGCGATCTGATTTACCAATCACTTGTCCCCCACGCACTCCACCACCAATGAACAAACCACTGTATCCCCACGCCCAATGATCCCGACCTGGATTCTTATTGATCGTCGGCGTCCGTCCAAATTCGCCAACCACGACGACCAATACATCATCCAACATATTGCGGTCAACTAAATCGTCTATCAACGCCGAAACTCCACCATCAATGCCCGGTAACAATTTCGTCTTCTGTCGCGGAAAATTATCCGTGTGCGTATCCCACGACTGTACGATTCCCATATTACATTGCACGTAGGGAACACCGTACTCAACCAAACGCCGAGCCAATAAAATCGTTTGGCCATACTCATTGCGCCCATACCGGTCACGAACACCACTATCTTCAGCCTTAATATCAAACGCTTTAGCGATATTGGGCGACGTTAACATGCCATAGGCTTCCTGCTGCTGACTCGTAAACTGAATTCCTTTGGCAAACTGGTCCAAGCTACGCTGTTGCGAGTTCATCGTCTCCAGCATACCCAAACGATTCGACAAGCGGCTCGTCGTCATGCCCTCTAGCAACTGGACTCCATGTACCTTAAAGTTTTTGTCATTCGGATCAGAACTAACCTGCCACGGATCAAACTTTGGTCCGAGAAAACCGGCATGCTGTCCCGGCCAAATCAAAGCCCCCTCATTCAACTTTCGCGGAACCGTTACCTGGCATGGCATCCCATTGAGTGTCGGATTGAACATCCGCAAACCACCGCCGTAACAAGGACGATCCAATCGCGACAGTGATTTATCTTCATTGGAATCGCCGCGGAACACTTGTGGTTCACCGGTTAACGTATTATGAGTACCCGATAGATGTCTATTATCACTGTGGCGTAGAGACCGTACGACAGCAATCTTATCCGTCCGCACTGCTAATTTTGGCAAATGCTCAGAAAACAACACCCCCGGAATTTTCGTCTGTATCGTTGAGAACTCTCCTCGAACATTGTCAGGAGCGTCAGGCTTGGGATCAAACGTATCAAGCTGGCTACCACCCCCCGTTTGAAAAACCAAAATAACCGATTTCCCATTACGTTTACCTTCGGTCGCTTTTAACAAACCGGGCAGGGACATACCGAGAAAGCTCGAACAACCGATCTGCAACAAATCACGGCGATCTAATCTGGCCGTGTCGCGATTTTGGTTTTGTGTCATGTTCATAAATAAATTGCTCACCTGTTCGAGCTACGTTGCCTCAAACTCACATTAATCTCACTCGCCGGGCGGTTGCTAAGCGAACAGCAAGGTTTTAGTGTAAGCAAATAATGTTTTTTGATTCCCATAGTAGAATTGTACTCTATCAACCATTAAAATCGAAGCTCAACTGCCACTTACTCCCCCCCTCAAACATACGGATTCGCGCACTATGAATACTCGATTCTCTACATTCACTTGTTGCTTCGCTCTCTTTTTTCTCACAGTCACGTCGCAAGCGGAAACGACGGTACCGTCGATCATCGGCGAGAACATGGTACTGCAACGTAATCAACCAATCGTCATTTGGGGTTGGGACGAAGCGGGACAAAAAGTCGACGTCGCTGTTGCTGGTCATTCCGCCCAAGCAACCACCGATAGTGATGGAAAATGGATCGTGTCACTCGACAAACTCGCTGCCGGCGGTCCACATACAATCACTATCAAAGGTAGCAGTGAGATATCACTAAAGAACGTACTTGTCGGTGAGGTTTGGCTTTGCTCTGGGCAATCTAACATGGAATGGGTAGTGCAGAATTCCAACAATCCTCAACAGGAAATAGCCAATGGTACTCATCCTCTCATCCGTCACATTAAATTTCCCCACCGTCCGTCAGCAAAGCCCGAAGATAATATCCCCTCGGGCGGTTGGCAAGAATCTGAACCGAAAACAGTCGGTGCCTTTACAGCGGTTGGTTACTTTTTTGCTCGCCACCTCCAAGCTGAACTTGATATCCCCATCGGTCTGATCGGTTCAAACTGGGGTGGAACTCGTATTGAACCGTGGACCTCGCCATCCGGATTCAAGTCCGTTCCAGCTTTGAAATCGATCGCTGACAATCTCGAAAATTTCCCAGTAGTAAATCCCAAAGGGCAAGTCAATCACCAATCGGCACTCGCCCTGTACAACGGCATGATCCACAATTTCCGCCATTTCAATTTCCAAGGTGCTATTTGGTACCAAGGCGAGTCCAACCGTGGTGATGGGATGATGTATTACGAGAAGAAGAAGGCGTTAGTCAATGGCTGGCGTGACGTCTTTTCAAATCCCGACATGCCTTTCCTATTCGTACAACTCGCACCTTACACCTATGGCGGTAGCGCCACGGCACTCCCAGAAATTTGGGAAGCACAAACTGCTGCTCTACAAATCAAGAACACTGGCATGGCCGTCACCGTCGACATTGGCAATATCAAAGACATTCACCCACGTAACAAACAGGACGTGGGCAAACGATTAGCATTATGGGCTTTGGCTAACACGTATGGACAAAAAGACCTTGTCTATTCTGGGCCGTTGTACAAATCGCATAAAATTGATGGTGATAAAATCACGATCTCCTTTAACCATGTCGGTGGTGGACTAACCGCTCGCGATGGCAAGTCGCTTTCTCACTTCCAAGTTGCGGGAGCTGACAAAGCCTTTGTTGCCGCAACGGCCGTTGTTGTTGGAAACACAGTCGTTGTATCAGCTCCGAATGTGAAAGCTCCTGCGGCGGTCCGCTACGCTTGGCATCAACTTGCAGAGCCTAATCTGTCAAACAAAAACGGGCTGCCCGCTTCGCCATTTAGAACTGACAAGTGGTAGCCGTCACGAACGAAACAATGCCACCTGTTGATCAGTGTTCATTAGTGGTCCGTTTTTCTAGCACGTATAAGTTTTGTAATTTACCAGTCGCCAAACTGCGCCATTTGCGGACGCCAACAATATCCCAGCCAGCGCGTCCGCGATGAGCTAGTGCTTTAGTAGCGTGACCGCGCCAACTACGAGTCGCATCTCCCGGTCTTTGTAGGCTATCGTAATCCTCGGCTGTGCGCAGCCAACCGTTGAAGTCCGCGCCCAAATCGATATCGTGAGCTTCCACTCCTGGGCTGTTGAGCCACTTCGTCATTTGAGCCTCTCGCTGGTCGTTGAAAACTAGCCAGTCATGAGTAAATGCAACACTGATAAACCCGAGTAGCAGTAACGCTAGCCACATGATCGTCGCTGTTGACCGTCGTAAATGAATACCTTTTCGCAACACATCACTGGTCACAACCCATAACAAAACGGGGACAAATAAAACGAGCCAATACCGATCCACAATATTGGTGACCATGGTAACCATGAACAATGTTTCCACCCCCATCAGCACGATCAATCCAATCCGCCAATGATTAATCTCTCGGGGTTGCCCGCCGCTCGGCGATTTCACGAGCGCACAGGCTGCTACAACGGCAACGGACAGAATCGACAAAACCGTGATTACTTGCCATACCAGTGGCGTCCACTTTACATCGCCCAAGTAACTCCAGCTTCCATCCGCATGTGGCACATCAGCAAACAACACTGGGCCAAAATGTGCATTCTGTAAAAAATAACCCACCGATTGCGTTATCACACCTCGACCGCCGGTCCAAATAAATATTGCCAGCGGTCCTAGTAAAGCCGCTCCAGCATACAACCAATTTACCCGCATGCCCGTCTCTCTTCTATTACGGATCTTCGCTACCGATAAAGCGGCTAACGGCAACAGCAACATCCCCAGCAATAGCACCAAACCATACAAATAAATACCCGTTTGCTTGGCTCGGGCGACGTCCCATTCTTTTACCGAAATAATCGAAGCCCGTTGTTGGTCACCGGGGACCAGCAGGCCAAATTCAAACACCGCCCAAGCAATGACAGGTATGCAAGTAATCGCTCCCACTCGGAGACCGATTTGCAATAAAGAAAAGTCGTTGCGTCGAAACATAAGTACCACCAAGGGCACCAAAATTACTAGGACATGTGTTTGTCGACTCCACAATGCGAGTGCAGCCAAAACACTGCCGGCAACCAAATAAGAGATCCGCTGCAAATTCCGGCTAGAAACAAAACAGAGTAGGGCCGCCGACATATACATGAGCGCAGTAATGTCCGTCATAAAAGTAAACGTGTGCCCCCAAAACATCGGGTTCACGAGCAACGCAGCGGCTGCGACGAGCGCGGGGCCCGTATCACTGCCTAGTTTGCGTGCCAACAAAAACAAGAAACAACAAACCAACCATCCCGCAACCGCTTGCGATCGATGCAAGCCGCCGTAGCTAAACTCGCTGGCAGTAAAAAGCCATCCCCAGCCAACGTGACTCACCACACTCGCTGCTAGTTTACCATGCTGTGTGACATGCTGGTAACGACCGTCGTCCGCTAACACTTGAACACTGCGAGCATATAGCCAATCATCATTATGAGGCGCCGCAGTAACATCGTTCTTTAACACAAGATGCGTTGCGACCCACGGCATAGCCAACAGAATCAAAATTAATGCGGTTTTAACTCGCCCTTGAGATCTCTCGCGCAATTCAACGGGGTTGCTTGATTCGCAATTATTGGAGTCAACGGGAATTGGATGTGAATCGTCGGTCAAAATCTTTAGTTATACAACCAGCTAATCGGAAGTGAACGGAAACGATTGGAGATCCGCCCTGTGGATTCGTCACGAACGTAATAACTCATCACCATGCGGCCACGGACAAAACAAAGACTCGTGTAAGCATACGTATGCTTCTTACTCGTTTCAATATCACCTACCTTTTTCCACGTCTTCCCATCATCTTTGCTAATCGCAATCGACATTGGCGATCGTTTACCGCCATGCCCAGCGCCCGCGGTAAAATTGTCGTTCCAAACCAATACCAAATCGCCGGTTGACGGGACACGGCGAATGGTCGTCGGTGCTTCCGGTGCTCGGATCTTCGCATCCACTGCCTTTGTCCAAGTGTCCCCAGCATCGTGACTGTACCCGACAGCAACGTGCCCCAGTTGGGTTCGCATGTACATTGCTAAACGCACACTGCCTTTATCGCTAGGTGCCAGTTCTACGATCTCCGGCTCCATCGCTCCACGCTTGGCATAGTCAATGGCACCTTTCCCCAAACGCCAAGTTTGCCCTTGGTCATCAGACAGAAAACATTTCGACACAAAGTGGTTCACCTTGGACACATCAGACGTTGAAGCCACGGGTACGACTAATCGCCCCGACGACAATCGTTGAACTCGGTCATTATTCATCACGTGATACCCGGGTTGATTTGTGACCAAAACGGAATCACCAAACGTCTTGCCCTCGTCGGTGGACACTTTTAGCCAGACATCTAAATCATCATGGGCATTTTTGACCAGATAGAACATCCCGATCGGACCGGAATAGGGCCCTTCATCAGTCAAACGCAACATCGTGACCGACATCACATTGAGTTTTCCAACAGACTTCTGCAATACTCGTGACTCGCCCCAAGACACGCCTCCATCGCTTGACGTACGCCCAATGATGCGGGCCTTAGCAAAATCCGAAGCGCTGTCGGCAAATTCCGTCGTTGCAAACAGTAAGCGACCGTCGGCCAACGCCACAATTGAACCTTCACTATATCGCGGATTTTTAGCGGTCGCCGCAAACACATCCTGAGTTACAATCTGATCTTTGCCCAAAGCGGTGTTCGGTTTGCTCAGATCCAGCAACGTTTGAGCACCTCGCACTCGCACATCAAGCACTTCATGTTCCAATAGTGGCAACAACAACGGCGCCAGCTTTACAGCCCGCGCGTCGCCCGCAAACGTTGCTGCATAAACTTTCAACGCGGGGTCGTCTGCTTGCAACATCTGCGCCATCGCTTGTAATCCTGCCGAGTCACCTAAAGTAGCCATCGCGTTTTCGAAATACGCTAGAACCAATGGATCATCGAACCTCGATATATTCTTCCGCATAAGTGCAACATCCGTCGCGTCTCCTATACGCGCCAATACCCAAACAGCAATCCGGGCTTCATCCGGATCCTCACTCGACACGGCGGCTCGCAAAATCTTCATGGCCTGTGGATGACCCCAGCGACCCAAAGCCGCAGCGGCCATTAACTGTTTCTTGATCGGATTCCCTGGTTGCATCGCAGCCCGCAACGCTAAGCCATCACCAATTTCGAATACCTTATAGATACTTTCACACGAATGGATATGCCCATGTGGGTCCTCTCCCGTCATGATCGATAACAACACATTAACATGCTGTCGTTGCCCGGCACGTACTAACTCGCGTGCTAAACCACAGCGCTTTTGGTCATCCTCTTCGAGAGCCAGCAACGGCGTCAATAATTTTACCACCTCGTCGCCGTGACCCGCTAAAGTCAATGCCTCGGCGGCGTGCATCGACGGCCAAAACTCATCGCTGCGGACAGCCCCTCTGAGAATCTCGACACAACGTGCTTTGGTGGCTGCATCTAATTTAGCCACTTCCGCAGATTGGGCAATTCGCGTCAATCCGACTGAAACACATACGATCATCGCCGCTGTTACAGCTACCCGGTACCACATATTTTTCATCCGCCAGTTGCCTCCACCTTTAGGTCTCTATTTATAAAAACATGTCAAATTCGTCAGGACCTCGTTAATTATCCACCATAGCGTAAAGTCGTTTGAATTGCTTGTTGTTTTTGTTCGCTCACACTAAACTTGTCGAGCATCCAACCGGCACGCTCTCTGGATAATGTCAACTCACCAACAAATTCATCAACTCGCGTGTGCAAATGTCCCCAATGTTCGACGGTGCCAGTCACTTGCCAGCGACAACGCAGAGTTATCTGCATGCCGTCCCCACTCACAATGTCGACTGATTGAACGGTCACATCGCGTACGTGCAACGCTGCGGAACCTTGCTCCGCCACCATCAAAGCGCGTTTGATTTGCAAGTATATCTCACGAATCAACGTCGGACTAACAGAAACCGCTAAGGCGTCAAACACCTCGCCATCGTCATCTCTGTTAATCGCTGTAAAAACATTGCGAAGTACACCACCAGCTATTTGTTTGCCCACAGGTTGAGAAATCTGTTCTACCTTAAGCCCGTCTTTGACGCCCTGTGGTTTATCACGTTTGACCTTGGCTAACGTCCACTGAAACCCTGGTGCGTTCTTGACAAAAAATTGAGCGAACGAATCCTCATCATTTACTAACACGAGCGACTTGAGCATTGGTGCATATTTATTGTAAGTGTCCCATTCAACGGTTAGCTGACGCACTGAGGAGGAGGGCCGATAACTCAATATCAATCCGACTCGTGCTTGGTACACATTCACACGACGGGGCGGGGCATTCAAGGCAAAGTCTCGAATATCTAGTCCGAAAAAACTTACGCGAGCAAGAGTTGGTGTAATAAGTGTTCCATTGATGGTGACTGGATTGCCTTTACTAAAAAAATCAGCCAACGACTTCTGAGCGGCTTTTTGCTCATCCACGTCCAGAAAATCCGGGTCTTTTCGTTGCAGTGGTACCCATTTTTCGAGAGTCAACATCGGAATCAGGATTTCGTGCCGTACTTCACGCGGTGTTATATAAAGGAAGGAGTATAAAACACTGTAACTGGCGATTCCCAAGCGCTGTCGTAGTTGTTTTTCCTTGTTTTGTCGAAATGTCTTGTAATCAGGCCTTTCTGTTGGTGGATTGTCCCAATCAAGCTCAATTGTGTAGGTTTGCCCCGATGCAAGCTGACGAGCCTTTTCCAGTAAGAAACCATTGTGCAGTAGTAAGCAATCCATCGACGCGGGCTGCAATTCGCCGAACATCTGGCGAATCGTTAAAAAGCGATGCGGTTGGGCGACTGTATACTTAATCTGATAGCTAATACTACGTGACTTTATTTCAGTTTGCAGCACGCCACCCTCTGGAATCTGCGTTGTATCCATTCCCTGAACACTGCCGGCTAACAACTTGCCGTCGGCACCTCGAATCTGCAACCGTTCCTGAATAAACGACTGGTGCTCCTTAGACATTTCCCTTAGTTTGTCCGCAGGATATTTGAATTCTTTGTTGGCCTTAAGTTCGTAGTACAGAACCAAATCCTCTATAGCAACACCAAGCTTGATTTGGACATGATCCGAACGAACGTCAACGACGGCATCGGTGAGGGAAATTGGATGCGCAGACACAGACGCAACTGTTCCCAACACAAAAACAACCGCCAGTGTCATCCACAAGAAACCGTGAATATTTGCTTGAGAATGTGAGAATTGCGTACAATTTGTACAACCACGGCGAACAATCATTCAACCACCACCAGCGCTTCAATCCAGTCGCGAACATCGATTCCCTGCGAAGCAATATCCACGCGAATCAAATACGTTCCTGCAATGCTCGGCATTTGGACTTTTGCACGCACGCTACCTAGTGTTCCACTAGCAACCACGGTTGAACTTTCAAGACTAACGATCTTCGCACCCTCAGGTAGTCGTAATTTCACATCGTAGCGACGTTTGCGAGACGAGTGATTGGTTAACACAATTTCAAACTCTCGAATCTCACCCTTTTTAACCGTGCTGCCATAGGGATAAATCATCGCCCACTGCTCATCGACACCGTAATTGGGATCGTCCCATGGTATCAACCCGCTAACGGTCTTGATCCGTTTTCGAAACTGTGTCTCCAAATAATCTAGTTCAGACTCGGTAAATCTAAAAATGTGGGGGATATGTTCATTGATCAACCAGTACTCGTTACCAAGTTTACGCACTCGATCAAGGCACATTAGGTATCCGTCATTTTCATGCATTAAGTTGCGATTGAGAACACAATAGTCGTCCATTCCCGAAGGAGAAAAGGCATCACCTATAAAATAAACAGGCAAGTGGTCGTCTTTTTCTACTAGCAACGCTCCGTGATAAAACGTCTGCCCCGGAAATACATGAAACGTCATCTTGAACTCATGAAACACAATCGTCTCGCCATCTTGCTTGCTCACGATGTCCTTGATGGGATTGTGGTGTAGGCAGGGCATGTGGTAGTTACCCGGATTTTCAAGAATATCAACGTAATGAGCAACTGCATAAACTGGACACTTAAAATACTCAGCTGCTTTTTGAACTGAATTGGTGTGATCGTCGTGATAATGCGTCACAAAGATAGAATCAACTTGCTTTACCAGTCCTCGCTCAATAAGATCCTTCACAGCGTCAATTACGCCATCATTGCCACAGTCAATAAGCATGGCGTGGCCATTTTCCGCGATCACCAAACGGCTAGTTCCGCGAACCCAAATCCATTCAGGTGTTTCTTCGTGCAAACTGTAGGGCATCAACGACACGTCCTGCTCTTCGTCCAAAATCCCCTTGGCACTCAACATCATTCTTTCCTGTTTGAAATACCAGTTCAACGCTGTTGTCGACAAATAATCTTTGTACAGTTGTTGCACCTGCGACTTCAATCGAGCCAACGCAACTGCGGGTCGCCGCATAACTTCTCCGCGTAGAGGCACGAGCACATCTGCCTTGAGTGCTAACACTTTGTCGATACTCGCAATCAGTGCGGACAGTCGTCCACCGTAGCCATGATAACCACCAATTTTAGCCTCCGTGATAGCATCTTGAAAACTGTAAAGATCAAGCACTTTACCGGGCGCATAAATCATGTCGCCGGTAAACACGACGCGAGTGTTGTCAATATCCGTCACGTAGGAAATACTACCTCGCGTGAACCCTGGCGTTTCAATAACCTGCAACTTGATTCCACCAAGGTCTATCTCATCTCCGGAAACAACCCACCGCTCCACGGCGAGCGCACGGTCCAATATCTTTGTCGACTGTTGAGCGTAATCATGAAAACGTTTTGTGCGAAATTCTTCCCAAAACTCCTCCGGCTTCTCGATCAACGATCTTTCCGCCAATGGCGCAATCGCTTTCACGCCAGCTTCAACCAGCGGGCGGGCTGCCCACAACACGTCTCGGCGGTGGTGAGACAACAAAATCAAATCAACATCTGGGACCGCATCATTGGCAACACCATATACGATTGCCGATTTGGATGTTCCCTGCAAATGTACCGAATTCACCGCTCCCGCCGTAAAAACAACGCCGTTAGCGATGTTCTCCGCATTTACCGTTGTGGGGGCGTGTAGAGTCCAGACTAACATCAAAACTGCATAAATATATCGCATCGATTTTTCCGATTACATGTTTGATTCATTCTATTTCTGTCCTTCTATACTAGCAAAATCCGAGAGAGCGTGTGAAAACGCAGATTGGCGACCATTGGTCTTCGCACATGGTTGCCATTACAATCAAAGTCACATGCTATGTGCAATCTTTCAGCCTCACGATGTCCCTAACTTTCAGTCATGCAAAACAGCAAACCCATAATCACCGCCGAGAATCTGAATTTTCGGTATCCGGGGTCTCATTTCCAGCTCGAATTTCCAAAATTAGAAGTTGCTGTTGGGGCGCACTGTGTGATTACTGGGCCAAGTGGTTGCGGCAAAACCACCTGGTTGCGGCTTTTGTCGGGTATTGAAAGCACTCAAACAGGCGAGATCACGGTCAAAGGCCGGCGACTCTCGAAACTGTCGAACAAGGCCATTCGGACATTCCGAAATCAGAATTTTGGCTTCATCTTTCAAGACTTCCGTCTGGTTGAGTACTTAAGCCTGCGAGACAACATTCTGTTGGGCGTGACGCTGGGCAGCAACAGTGACCGTGCACCAGCAATCTCTCGACTTGACGAACTGGCTAGCCGAGTGGGCATCGCGGATCTGTTACCTCGCCGTGTTATCAAACTATCTCGCGGTGAGATGCAACGGGTCGCTGTTTGCCGAGCACTCATCCATAACCCGGCAGTTATTTTTGCTGACGAACCTACCGCCAATCTGGACCCCAAAAACCGCGATATCATTTGGGATCTAATAAACTCTGAAGCACGCGCCAACGCTGCCACAGTACTCGCCGTGTCCCACGATACCGATTCCATTGATCGATTTGATAAAGTTGTGGAATTGGATTCTTTAATGGAAACGGCGGCATCATGATTCAATCCATTGCCATCGTGCGACTCGCTTGGTCCTATCTCGACTCTCACCGCAAACAGACGGCGGCTATTCTCATCGCAATTTCGTTAGCGTGCAGTTTACCCATTGTCACGTCGAACATTGTAAGTCAATACTTGCGGACGCTGTACACTCGCAGAGGCAACCCTCCCGTCATGCTTGCACCGCAAGGAAGTCGCTTCGATGCTGTTCTCAAAGCTCAATATTTTCTCGGAGAATCTCTGCCGTCGCTGCAGTGGCAAGACGCGACACATATCACAGCCAATAAGTCGCTGCGATGTGTCCCGCTTCACCTACTTCACACCGTCAACGATAAGGCATCCCCAGTAATTGGAACAGTAAAAGATTACTTCACGGTTCGCAATCTCAAACTTCAGTCTGGGCTCATGTTTGCTCAAGCAGGTGAATGCGTTGTCGGGGCACTGGTCGAGGTTAGCAATGACCTTATCCAAACAGACATCACCAACCCGTTTGATCCTAGCGCAACCCCACCATTAAGTATGCAAGTCGTCGGTCGGTTGCAACCGTCCGGCACGCCCGACGATCGTGGAGTCTTTGTGTCACTGGATACCGCATGGATTCTCGATGGGTATGGCCACGGCCATGACATTGCCGATCAGGGCACAGCGGCGGCGAATAGTTCGGTACTAGCCGATGCTACCGACGGACATCGACCTCACCAATCCATCAGAACAATCGACGAGACCAATCGACATGAAATCCATTTTCACGGCAATCGCAATCTCTATCCGATATCAGCAGTGCTAATATGGCCCAACACACTTCGTGACCAAGTTGTATTAGAGGGAAAACACATTAACCACAAGTCCCTGCAAGTATTAAGTCCCGCAGCAGAAATCACTACTATTATGCGGTACGTCTTTCAAATGAACACGATTTTACAGAGAATTTTCCTGCTGCTTGGAGCCGTGACATTATTACTGATTGCTGTAATTATTTACCAAGCACTTAACGCTAGAAAACACGATCTCGAAACGATGAGACTGCTTGGCTGTTCACGTTTACAGGTATTCAAGTTACTCGGAATTGAGTTGTTTTTATTATTGGCTGGTTCGGCATTTTTAACCGTTGTGGTCACAGCAACATTAATTGCTACATTGCCATCGTTGGAATCATTGATTTAATTGTGTAAAATAGATTTGAGCCGTATTTGGAGTAAATCAGTAATTCGACGAACCGCTTCCTTTCTTCGTGCATCAACAGTTAAGTGAACGCAGCTCCCATGCCTACCTATTATAAACCTCACAAAATCGCGGCACTGCTCGCAATGGCAGCCGCAACGCTCCTAACGGCCGCAACAGCATTAGCGGCAAATAGCGACGACGAGTCGATCGATTTCAATCGCGACATTCGTCCGATCCTCGCCAATCACTGCTACCACTGTCACGGCCCCGATCCCAACACACGTCAAGCCGACTTGCGACTCGACACACAAACAGGGATCACCGAACAACGCGATCCCCCGTTAATCGTGCAACACCGTCCCGCCTCAAGTGAACTGTTTCATCGAATTACAACCACGGATTCCGATGAGCAGATGCCCCCGCCGGACTCCAATCGCGAATTAACCGCCGGCCAAATCCAATTGCTCACTCGGTGGATCGAACAAGGCGCAGAATATTCCGTGCATTGGTCGCTGCAGCCCCTCGATAAGCCCGCAGTCCCCAAGCTCAAAAAACGCCTTGCCAAATTTTCGCGTAACCCGATTGACCAATTCATACTCGCCAAGCTTCAGTCGTCTGAACTTCAACCCTCAATCGCGGCTCCTGCGGCAACTCTACTGCGCCGACTCACGCTCGATTTAACCGGCCTTCCCCCGACGCCAATACAGACTCAAGCATTCCTCGCAAATCCTACCGAGGAGCACTACGAACAAATCGTCGACAATTTAATGCTGCAACCGGAGTATGGCGAACACTTTGCGTGGAATTGGTTGGTTGCCGCTCGGTATTCTGACACCAATGGCTATCAAGGCGACCGTACACGTACGAGTCATTTCTGGCGGACTTGGGTCATTAATGCGTTTAATGACAACATGCCGTTTAACCAATTCACCGTTGAGCAACTAGCGGGAGATTTACTGGAATCACCAACGCTAGACCAGCGTATTGCCACCGGATTCAATCGCAACCACCCACTCAACGGCGAAGGTGGACGCATCGCCGAGGAGAGCCGCGTGGAATATGTTTTCGACCGCACAGAAACGACAGGCACGGTCTGGCTGGGACTTACCGTGGGTTGTGCACGCTGTCATGACCACAAATACGATCCGCTTACGCAACGTGAATATTACGAGATGTATGCGTTCTTTAATAACATTGACGAGACGGGACGAGTGGACGCTGGGGGTGATGCCAACCCGATATTGAAAGTTCCCACAAATACACAACGGCACCGACTTGATTCCATCAAACGAGAATTGGCAAAAGCCGCCGATCAAGAGCGACTTGGGGCGGAAGCAGAAAATAAAGCGCGGCGTGGATGGATCCAAGCGTTGCAAGCAGAACACGAACTACACGGGCGATTCTTGGGTTGGAACGCTCTGATTCCCCGTAGTGCAACCAGTTCTGCGGGTGCAGCCACAAGTATTGATTCAGAGGGTGGAGTCCTTATTACCGGCAAGCTTCCTGACAAAGACGATTACACCATCGTGATTGATCAAACGCTGGAAAACATCAAGGCAATTCGACTGCAGCCTACAACGCATAAACAACTCGAATTCAATGGTCCCGGACGAGCGTCCAACTTCGTGCTAACCAGTTTTGAATTGACGGTGGTCCACACAGACAAAGAACCTCGGCCCATTAAAATACAAGACGCCGTTGCTGATTTCACTCAAAGCTCATTTGATGTCAAACACACTCTTAGCCCCAGTGCCGAATCTGGCTGGGCCGTCTGGGATGGTAACCTAAAGACATCAATCGACCGCCAGGCAATTTTTTATCTAGCGGAACCCCTGACACTGGCAGCAGGTGAACAACTAACCGTTACCCTGCGCCATCAATCCAAACATGCAAAGCATACGCTGGGATATTTCAAGCTCGCCACCACGACGGATGCCAAACCAACTTTACAAACAAACGATACTCCAGCAACGCAAATCGCGTCCGTTCTGGCCAAGCCCACCGACAACTGGAATGCTGCGGACAACGAATTGGTCGCACAATATCACCGAGAGCACACGGACGCATACGTTTCCGCGCGCAGACAGCGAGTGCTGTTGGAAACCGAACAAGAGCGGATGCAAGCTAGTTATTCCCAAACAATGGTAATGCGAGACCGTGGCGAAGTTCGGGAAACTAAGATGCTAAAGGTGGGACAATATGATTCGCCCTTGAATGACGAACAACTGCAAGCGGGCACACCGGCCAGCCTAGGACTCCTGGCAGAAGACGCCCCGCGAAATCGGCTCGCCTTGGCTCAGTGGATTACATCATCACGCAATCCGCTGACTGCACGTGTTACAGTCAACCGGTTTTGGCAACAGATTTTCGGCACTGGGATCGTCAAAACAACCGAAGATTTCGGGACTCAGGGAGAATTGCCTAGCCATCCGCTACTTTTAGATTGGCTAGCGGCCGATTTCCAAGAAAACGAGTGGAACGTGAAACGCTTACTCAAAACGATGGTCATGAGTGCGACATACCGACAATCATCTCATACGTCAGCCGCCACACAACAACTAGATCCCTACAATCGAATGCTCTCCCATTCACCCAGATTTCGTCTACCGTCGCATACAATTCGAGATCAGGTGCTCGCGGTTTCCGGATTATTGGTTACCAAACTTGGAGGCCCTTCGGTCAAGCCCTACCAACCTGAGGGACTCTGGGCCGATTTTAGTTTTGGAAAAATAAAATATCAACAAGACACAGGCGAAGCCTTGTATCGCCGCAGTCTCTACACCTTTTGGCGACGCTCGTTGGGACCACCGAACATGTTCGATGAAGCCAACCGACAAACCTGTAACGTCCGTACAACGCGGACGAATACTCCGCTGCATGCATTAACAACACTAAACGATATCACTTATATTGAAGCGGCAAGAGTCTTCGCGCAACGGGTAATGCAACAACACGATCAACACGAACGTCGCATGGAACATCTCTTCCGCGAGGCGTTACTGCGGGAAGAAACCGAGACCGAAAAAGCTATCCTGCAGCGGATGTATACTAAAGCTTACGCCTACTATAAGGATTCACCGGATCGCTGTCGGGAATTGCTGCAAATTGGTGACAAACCTTACGAACAAGTCCTCGACCCCTTCGACAACCAAGATCTGACAGATCTGGCAACTTACACAAACATCGCCAATATGATTTTCAACACTGATGAATTCCTTACTCGAGAATAATCTCGGCTAGCGACAATCATGACCACAGACCCAATCACTCAATACAGCCAACAGCTAACGCGGCGCCGATTCTTCGGCAACACCGGTACTGGACTAGGAATCGCTGCATTGTCGTCGCTCATGGGAACATCAGATTCATTACCCGCAGCGACCGATTTGGGAACAACTCATTTTCCGGCTAAAGCAAAACGTGTCATCTACATGTTTCAAAATGGTGCACCCTCTCATGTCGATTTGTTCGATCACAAACCGCGCATGGCCAAACACCGTGACACGCAGTTACCCGAATCCATCCAACAGGGCAAGCGATTGTCCACCATGACCCAAGGCAAAGAGCAAAAGGTGCTATCGTCCCCTTGGAAATTCCGACCCTATGGCCAATGCGGAACACAAATGAGCGAACTCGTTCCCCACATCGGCGGAATTGCTGATGATATTTGTCTAATCCGCTCGATGCACACCGAAGCGGTTAATCATGCGCCAGCGATCACTTACTTTCTCACGGGCAGCGAGATGCCAGGGCGTCCAAGTTTTGGCTCATGGTTATCCTATGGACTGGGCAGTGCCAACGATGAACTTCCCACGTTTTGTGCGATGACCAGCGTTGACCGTCAACTGAGTTGCGGTCAAATATTCTACGACTGGTATTGGGGATCAGGTTTTTTACCGAGCCATCACCAAGGTGTCAAATTTCGCGGTAACGGCGACCCGGTATTGTACTTATCGAATCCCAACGGCATCGATCGCAAGTTACGCAAATCGTTGTTGGATGACCTCGCTGAGCTGAACAATTTACGGCAACAGGAGATAGGTGACCCCGAGATTTCCACTCGGATTACACAATACGAAATGGCATACCGCATGCAAGCGTCTATTCCAGATTTGACAGACATCAACACGGAACCTCAGCACATCCTTGACCTATACGGACCCGATGTTATGCGTCGCGGTTCCTTTGCGCAAAACTGCCTCCTTGCGCGACGGTTGGCCGAAAAGGGAGTACGTTTCATTCAGCTAATGCATGCGGGCTGGGATCAACACAGCAACCTGCCAACTCAACTCTCAATACAAACGAAAGATACTGATCAACCAGCCGCCGGATTAGTACGAGACCTGAAACAACGGGGATTGCTGGAAGACACACTCGTCATTTGGGGTGGAGAATTTGGGCGGACACCATTTTGCCAAGGGGACATGCACAACAAAAAACAGCATGGCCGGGACCACCACCCGTATTGCTTTAGCCTTTGGATGGCTGGCGGCGGAATACGAGGCGGCACGACATACGGTGAGTCGGATGACTTTTGTTACAATCCAGCAAAAGATCCGGTACATGTGCACGACCTGCAGGCTACGATCCTCAATCAATTAGGGCTCGACCACGAACGCCTCACCTATAAATTCCAAGGTCGTGAATTTCGATTGACCGACGTCCATGGACAAGTTGTAAAACCTATTTTATCCTAACTACGTCGCTACAAACCAGCGGAACAAAGATTCATAATTTCCATGTCATTGAAAACTTTTTGAGCGGACTTTCTACATGAAATCACTACTAGCAATCGCAACATTTTCATTGGTACTTATCGCATCAGTATCAGCAGCCGAACGATTTCCAATTCTCGATGATACGGATTGGGGTTGGTGGCGGGGGCCAAGCCACAACGGAATTGCCGCTGCGAGCGCACAACCACCGCTCAAATGGGACAACAACACAAACATTCGCTGGCAAGCCGACATTCTCGGCCGTGGGCACTCATCGCCTACCGTTGTTGGCAACCGTGTCTTTTTGACGACGGCGGACGAAACAAAACAAACTCAGCACATACTCTGCTTTGATCGATCCAATGGAGACGTACTGTGGAACAAAGAGATCTATCAGGGAAATTTCGATCATAACAATAAGAAAAATTCATTTGCCTCGAGTAGCGTCAGTTGCGACGGCCAACAAATCTACACTAGCTTTTTCCGGGACAAAAAGATTCTCACCGTCGCGCTGACACTTAAAGGAGAATTGGTGTGGGAGCATGTTTACAGTGGCTTTGCTTCGCATCAAGGATTTGGTACATCGCCGCTCGTATATAAAGATATGGTGATTCTAGCGGCAGATAACAAAGCCGAAGGCGGCGGGCTACTCACCGCAGTTAATCGGCAAAACGGAAAGGTGATTTGGGAAACACCACGACCCAAATGCCCTAACTATGTTTCGCCTACGATTTATCGCCTCAACGGGCGGGATGAGTTGTTGATGGCTGGTTGTAAGATCATCGCTAGCTACAACCCCGATACGGGAAAACCTAACTGGAAATATGATGGAACTACCGAAGAAGTGGTTGGAAATGTCGCAACCGACGGCAAATACATTTTTGCTAGCGGCGGATACCCCGCACGGGAAACTTGGTGCTGGCTGGCCGATGGCAGTGGAAAGCTCGTTTGGAAAAACAGCGTGCGGACTTATGTCCCATCGCTACTGGTGTTAAAGGATCATCTGTTTACCGTGACCGACGACGGCATTGCTTATTTATGGAAGAAAGAAACTGGTGAGGAGATCTGGAAGCAACGGCTTGGTGGTAAATTCAGTGCTAGCCCGATCCTTGCAAATGGCCATATCTACGCGTCCAGTGAAACAGGCACAACTTGGGTGCTAAAACCTACAGGTGCAGGGATAGACGTAATATCCAAAAACCAACTTGGTACAGGGCACATGTCAACTCCAGCCTTTAGTGGCAAGCAAATTTTTCTGCGTGTCATCGACGAAACCAGCGGTGAACACCGCGAACGCTTGGTTTGTGTGCAGCAATAGCACCGGCATTGAGTGCAATATTCCCAAGGCCTAAAACCGCGGTTTACCGTCCCCGGGTTTCGGTTGTTTAGGGCTCACCGCTCCCCGAGGTTTCCAGTTCGGACTGGGAGCATGTGCATCTTTCATCATGGCTTCCATCTGACTTACCATCTCGGGATGTTGAGCTGCCAAGTTATTAGACTCACCTAAGTCCTGAGCTAGGTTGTAAAGTTCTGTTTTACCCGTAAACATTGGCATGCGGACCGCTTTCCAATCGCCAGCGCGTACAGCTTGCTTGCTACCGCGTTCATAAAACTCCCAATACAGATAGGCATGTGAATGTTGTTTAGCCGGTTGTCCAAGCAAACTTGGAGCAAAACTGACTGTATCACATTCCTGCGGCGGCTTTGCACCTGCGAGTTCAGCGACCGTTCCCATCAGATCTCCAAAATAGCCAATATGATTTGAGATCGTATTCGGCTTGGTTTGTCCTGGCCACCGCGTTATCAGCGGAACACGAATACCACCTTCGTACAAATCTCGCTTCATGCCACGTAGTGGTCCGTTAGGGTCAAATCGAGCAGTATTGTGTCCGCCTTCGTTGTGATGACCGTTATCGCTAGTGAACATCACTACGGTGTTTTCATCAATTCCTAGGTCCTTTAACAATTGCAAGATCGTACCGATGTCACGGTCCATGCGGGTGATCATCGCCGCTTGCCCTTTATCCTGTTCAGGCCAATCTAGTTTGTCGTAGATTCCGTATTCAGGAACCTCTTGGCCATTACCCGTTCCACGTGTGCCCTCGTTGTTGGCATGAGGAATAGTTAACGCTAGATACAGAAAAAACGGTGACGCCTGACTGGCATTGATGAATTTCAGAGCTTCGGTAACAACTAGATCATGACTGTAATCAATCCGTTGCGTTGCCCAACCACCCTCGAAATTACCGTACTTTCTTCCAGTGCCCTGTACGACATTGCGTAGTTTTTCCTTCTCTTTTCCTCGCCACAAGAATTCAGGGTAATAATTATGTGCATGAACTTGATTCAGATATCCATAAAAAATATCGAATCCTTGGTCTTGGGGTAGGCCGGTGTTCCCTGGAACGTCGTCACCAAGGCCCCACTTACCACAGAGAGCGGTTTTGTAGCCAGCCGTCTTAAGCAGTTCAGCAACGGTGACATCTTCCGGACGTAGCGTCTGAATACTTGCGTCGGCACCAGCATTACCTCGCACCCATGTATGGCCCATATGCTGACCCGTCATTAGGACACTGCGACTCGAAGCACAGACGGTACAGCCCGCATAGTAATTGCGAAAACGTAATCCCTCCGCCGCCATTTTATCCAATACCGGAGTCTTGATCTCTTTCTGTCCGTAGCAACCGAGGTCTCCATAGCCCAGATCGTCAGCCATGATAAATATAATATTTGGACTGTCGGTAGGCTCTCGAGCATCTAGCGTCGATGCGGTCGTACCGAGGCCCAACGCTACAACAATGAGTAAGAAGCGTTTAATCGGTGACATAGCAAGGGGTCCCATAGTAAATAAAAAGATTAGGTGATTACTTATAAAATATACAGAGTGCGACAGTGCTCGTGCGATTATATGGGATTTGGATACAGCGGAGTAGTTATTGCGTGCAAAGTGCTGCAATTGTTTGTATGCTTTATATATCAACCTTCACCTAACCTAAGAGAGTCCCGTTATGATCCGCAAAACATTCTTTCACTTTCCCGCTATTCTATTGCTATGCTCTGCGCTATTTTTCACAACCGCGGTACAAACAAATTTCGCCGCTGAAACATCCAAGCCGATTCTTGCTGACGTACAAACGGGGACGGTCACGATCAAGCGTATTGGCCGCATGAGTTTTGCACCCAATGGCGTGTTGTTAATCGCCGATATTGGCAGCGGGGCTGTGGTCGCGATTGAAACAGGCGACGCCGGACCGGTTAGTAAACTCAAAAATCGCGTAAACGACGTCGACAAGAAAATAGCGGCTGCGTTGGGAGTCTCGACGACGGATCTCTCCATCGCCGACATGGCGGTTAATCCCGAAAGCGGCATGATTTATGTCTCAGCGATTCGAAAAACCGACAACACATCCGCCATCATTACGTTTGATGCTAACGGAAAACTAACAATTATGGACTTGACCGACACACGCTTCGTTCGCGTACCTTTGCCGGTTGGTGAAGGATCTCAAATTCGCGCCATCTCCGGTGTCGAGTATACAGATGGTCGCGTTCTCGCTGCCGGCCAGAGCAACGAAGAATTTTCCAGCAAGATATTCTCGTTGCCACTGCCCCTGACACACGGAAAATCTGGGGATGCATTCAGCACTGAGACCTATCATGTGGCACACGGTCGTTGGGAAACGAGAGCACCGATTCAATCCTTCATTCCATACAATGAAGGTGGTCAAGATTATGTGGTCGGTTCCTTTGCCTGTACTCCCATCGCAAAGTTCAAAGTGACTGATATCGCCAAGGACAGCAAAATAAAAGGAACCAGTGTTGTCGAACTAGGAAGTGGTAACCGTCCAATCGACATGTTTACCTATGAAAAAGACGGCAAGCAATGGTTGATTACCAACACGGACCGTTTCCATCATGAAAAACGACCGTTAGGGCCAAGCCAGTATTGGGGCGTGCGGATCGACATGAGTTACCTATCTTCAAGCAAAATCAACGCAGATGCTGCTCGACGGGATGTCAGTAAACAAACAGGTCCTGCCGGCATCGAGGTTGTTGAAGCGTTGTTCTATGTTCGCCATGTGGCCAAATTGAACAACCGTGAAATGGTGGTTTTGCGAGACAACAAGGGCGCGATGGATCTTGAAGTCAAAGAACTGCCGTAGTGCAGTCGACGATTAACAATTTCTTGCTTCAACAGCACCCCTTAGACTCAATGTGATGCTACACATGTGCGGAACTTACAACGACCGGCAACCATACGTAACGATACGAATGGTGTGTATAGGTGCATTTCTGTGCTGCTGCGGCATCCTTACGGGCTGTCCGGATCCGCCACTCACACCAGACGCGCCGTATGTATCGGCCGAATACGGTGTAGCACGAGTATCGATTGAATTGGTGACACTCGGCAAGGCAGCGGAAAACCTCGCGCCGTCTGAAATAATTGTTTTTGGACCCTACCACAAAGCAACAAAGACGATCGCGCCGATGTCTGGTGAGTACAGTTATGATAATGACGACGTTCCATCGTTTTTGATCTTCGAACCACACCAACGATTATCAGAAGACATTCTATATGCGGCGCAGGAACTAGTTGACGGTCAAATCACTGAATATGATCACTCGTTTTGGCACCCTGACGAGGATACTACAAAAATCCTGTATTGCCCATCTGATGAATCTGAATTACCTGCGAACCACTTAAAATTCTATATCCATTTCAGCAGACCTATGCGGCCAACTGAATCATGGGAGCATTTTTCACTGAAAGATTTACGCACTGGTGAACTTGTACCTCGTCCATTTCGCCACATCGATTTATGGGATGAACAAAACAGACGCCTGACATTGTGGTTTCATCCGGGGCGGCAAAAGACCGGAGTTAATTTAAATGAAGACCTTGGAGGCATCTTAACCGCCGGTCATAGTTACTTACTAATAATTGACCCGCAATGGAAAACACAAGCGGGACAACCATTAGAGAGCAGCGTCAAGAAAAGGTACACGTTTACGGCCACCACCGCAGATCATGAACAACCTGACCCCAACAATTGGGAACTAACATCTCCGGCGGTAGATACGGTACAGCCTCTTATCGTTTCATTTGGAGAAATACTCGACTTCGCGACCGCTGGGAAAGCCGTCACCACTTGCTCCAACAACGAAGAGCTTATTAAATTCTCACAACAAGCTGACCTGGATGGAACTCGTGTCAAGATATTCCCCAGCAAACCTTGGGCAGCAGGAAACTATACTATCGCCCTCAATCCGCGATTGGAAGATCTAGCGGGTAACAACCTAGAACGCCCGTTTGAAGTTGACCTCAACTCTGAACAGACGGACTTCACACGAAAACTAAAGCTTACTTTTGAAATCAAGTAATACGAGTTACGCCACTAACGTATTGATTTTCCTGCTACATCTAACAGCAACGAATTAGATACGTTATTTCCGAAATCATCGAAGCGATCAAAGGTCCAAACGACATCTTTCGTCTTGGGATTAATTTCGACCAATAGCGGTTGTCCCGGTCCAGCGTGGCAGTTGCCAATGACGTAATTGCCATTGGGCAACACTTCGAGCGTGGTAATCCAAGCAAAAACGATTCCCGGCAACTCTTTTTGTGTCAACTTCCACACAATTTTTTTCTGTGGTGTTACCTCTAATACTACATGGCCATTGCCACATCCGATGAGTGTATTCCCATTTTCGAGGCGGACAGCAGAAAACGCTTGGTTCCCGTATCCCTTGGGTCCATGACCGCCGGCGCGGTCTTGGGTCAACGGTACATTGTATGTCCAAATGACTTTACCGGAATCGAAATCATATTCTCTAATTTTTCCATCACCTTCATGAGCAACTAGATAGTTCCCGTTCTTGATTTTTCTAACCAAGCGGGTATCTCGATGGGGATGAGAGGAATCAACGACTAACTTTGTTTCTTTTACTATTTTTCCATCACGGTTGACTTCGATAATCCTTCCCACACCTGACTCAGCGATCATCACATTGCCATTCCCGAGAGGCTGAAATGCATGCACTTCTAAGGCCTTACCTTGATTCCCGTTTTCGGTGCGTGAGTTATACGACCATACGATTTTTTTGCTCTCACGTTCTATCTCAACAATTTCGTGCATGTTCCGTTGCACCATAATGTTGCCGTTCTCAAGAACATGAATGTCGTGGATTCCACCAAATGGCATTTGCCAAGTCGTTTTACCCGCTTTATTCACGACCGCTAGCCCACTTTTCCCATGCAGCAGGACCTCATGCTGAGCTTGCACACAGGTGCAGTAGCTAAGAAATAACAATAGCATCAACGCAGAATATTTCATCTCAACTCCCAAAAAACAAAAACTGACAATTTACCTCAATTATTATAGCGTAATGTTTAGGTACATTTTGGATTGGCAATCACTCACGGTCTAATACATCCGCAACGTCTCTGCACACTTTCTCTAACACTCTCGTTTGCGCCTCAATAGTAAATGCACCGATGTGCGGAGTGAGATACACATTCTGCAAAGAGGCTAGCCCCGCATTGGGGACATCCACCGGCGGTTCAGTCTCACGAACGTCCAATGCTGCCGCACCGATTTGCTCCGAGACTAAACTAGCGAGTAATGCTTCCTCACGAACCACTTCACCTCGGGCAGCGTTGATAAACCAACTTCCTTGCTGCATTTTTGCGAAGGCAGGGGCGTCAAACATACCCTGCGTTTGGGCGGTCAACGGTACATGACAGGAAACGACGTTGGCGACTCCCAATAGTTCATGAAAACCAAGAAGAGGAACATCCAGTTCCTGTAACACGCCAGCATCCTTGGGCAAGTATTCATCATGGGCAACAATCTTCATGCCGAACGCCGCAGCACGGCGGGCAACCAATTGGCCAATCCTCCCAAATCCTACTAAACCAAGCGTTTTTCCATGCAGCTCGACACCGTTAAATCGCATGCGGTCCCATCCGCCCGCTCGAGTGGTTGAAATAGCCGCTGGCAATTCCCGTGCCATCGTCAACATCAGTCCCATCACGAGTTCTGCCACTGCCAGCGAATTTTCAGCGGGCGTGTTGCAGACGGCAATACCTAACTGCTCAGCAGCGACCGTATCAATATTATCTAAGCCCGCGCCCGCGCGGCCAATCACCTCGAGTCGCTTGGAAAACTCAATTAGCTCTTTTGTAACTTGAGTTTGATTTCGGACGATCACTGCTCGCGCATCCTGCATCGCCGTCCTTAGTTCTACAGGGTCACGCCATATATCGGGGAGGCATACAACTTGAAATCGATCGCCTAACCGGTCGACTGCAGGGCCTTCGATTAGTTCCGTTAACAGTATCTCAGGCATCTCCGACTTCGACCTCTTTTTTAAGCTGTAACGACTTCATCAAGGCATCCACGACCCGCTGCGTATCGAGTGACTCACTGAACCACCGTTCTTCCAATGTACCGGCACATACAATTTCGCAAAACCGCTGGACCATCTCAGTCTGCTGGACTACGCCTGCACTTAAATGCGTCTCACTGCTGCCACTCTCGTCATGGGTCCAAAAACTGGGAGCGTCGATATTAGTCGGCGCGAGGAAATCGTCGCAGACCAAATTGCCCTCTTCACCTGCCACTTCGAACCATTTCCTTATACCCATATCAAAACCACAGTCAAATGCTGCCGTTCGTTGATTACTGAACCACATCATAACCGCTGCATTGATGTCGACTCCTCGGTGATACTCGCCAGTTGCGTAAACTCGCTGAGGTAATTCGTCGAATGCCCACAAGGCGGCGCGAACGCAATACCAGCCGAGATCATAGATCGCTCCTCCACCAAGTGCGGGATTGAACCGAATTTGCTCCGGCGTGTCTTCGATATTGACCGTAAAGGCCGAGGTGATGCGGCGTAGCCGACCCAATTTCCCACTTTTTAAAACCGCTTTCATTTCAGCAGTCCGCGGGTGATGCGACCACATCGTGCCATCCATAAACTGTACGCCATTGGCTTTGCAAGCTGCAAACATTGTGGCGACTTCCTGCGAATTGAGAGCAGTTGGTTTTTCACACAAGACGTGCTTTCCTGCTTCCGCCGCCTTTACCGTCCACTCACAGTGCAATGACGGAGGCAACGGGATATACACAGCGTCAATGTTCTCATTAACCAACAGTTCCTGGTAACTACCAAAAGCTTGCGGTGCTCCATGCTGGATTCCCCAAGCTTTTGCTGTCTCAATGTTGCGACTGCCAATGCCCGCCAGCTCAGCGGATGCGGCGTCCTTGATTGCTTGACCAACCTTCGTTGCAATCTTTGCGGTTCCCAACACACCAAATCGCACTTTCTTCATCGTCGCGTTTCGCTTTCAAGTTGGTAGTTTTAAGGAATACATAGAATCCAGTATCGTATAGCCTGACGTATTTTAATCAATATCCCAACCTAACACGCGGATGGTAGTTGATTGGACACAACTTAAAACTCGAAAATCGCGAATAACAACTCTTCTTTCTGAGTTAATTGAGGTTAAAGTAAAAAGATGTCAGATACCCACCCTTTACGAATTAATGACCAACTTAATAATCTAGATAACATTGATTCTTCGTACGACAGACGTAAAGCCATCGACGAACTCGATCAGGATGTTACCTATAGCGTAAGTGTGGTTATCGATAAAATCGCCGAGAACTATAGTTATGTTCGCGAAGACGGCTACCGCGATGCCTACTATATAACCGGCGACGTAAGTGGCTCTGCACATCGTGTCAAAGTTCTTTTACCGACGTCTATGAACAGCGAAGTTCAATCATGGAATGAAGGCGAAACGAAAGTCATCGAAGCCACAATTAGCGACTGGGATCTTGCCTATAAGCAATTTGGACTGCTTGGTCGCAGCCTGATCATACGCGAAACCGAAGTTGCAGCGGCGACTTTAGATCCTGCAGTCGAGCCACCATCAGCGGGCGCGCCCCAACAGGATGACGTTGCCGAAGTAGAAACGGTTATCGAAGGATCGGAATCCAGTGAGTCTGCAGAGGAACCGATCGACGTTGTCGAAGTAGAAACGGTTATCGAAGAACCGGAATCGGTTGCACCGGCAGAGGAGCCGGTCGAAGTTGTCGAAGCAGAAGTAGTTATCGAAGAACCTAAACCTGTAGAGGAACCAGCACCTGTAGAGGAACCAGCAGAGCAACCTGTAGAAGTAGCTGCCGATATCGTCGAACCAAAAGATCTCTTTGAGTCAACGTCGGAAAACCAAGAGATTGAGAATTTCCTGGAGAAGATGGAATCCCCCACTCATCTTGAGCAACTTGCGGAAGAGCACGCTGATGTCGAGCCAAGTGGCTTGGAGGATAAAGCTCCAACACCAACTGCCATTCCGGTCCTCGACGACGTACCAACTCTAAAAAACGTACCCATCCGAGCGGTAGTGCCGCCGCCTAAAGCCAAACGATTTTCAAGCCACGCGCCAGTACGACCCACACGGATATTCAACCAGGCGCAAGAGGACGAAGCTCAGGAACGAACTAAGAAGATTATCAGAATTACGGTTGGTGTTTGCGTGGGTATCATGTTGTTGATGTGCGTTTGCTGTGGCGTGTTTTCAGCCAATGGGTAATACGAAAACCCGTGATGTAGCTGCACCCCCCCACAATTTTCTTTTACAGTCAATCCTCTTGCCTAAAACACGTTATAATAAACGGCTATTAAATCTAAACGTGTAACATCTGCTTGTAGACGAGACTCACTATGGCCGGAAAATTTCTCTTCATCGCCCTCACCGTTGTATCAACTCTTCTTGCAAGCGTGGCTCAAGATACTATCGCCCGAGAATCATGGGACGGAGCCATATCTGGTAGTCCTGATCCACCACTACCGTTCAAACTGACACGGGTCTACCCAGAATTGACATTTGAGCAACCCGTCGTGATTACCCGCGGCCCGAGCGACAAACGGCTTTACGTCTTAGAACGAACCGGCAAACTTTACAGCTTCCAAGAAGATATTGACAAAGACACGCCAGCGGATTTAGCAATAGACCTAGCCAAAACACGAGACGCAAAAGCTAGTTACGCATTTACCTTCGACCCCAACTTCGCCGACAACCACCACGTCTACATGATGATTATCGACGCAAACAATGACCCCACGGGCAGCGTCATTTCACGATTCACAATGACCGATCAGGATCCACCGACCGTTGACCCGACGAGTGAACGTGAACTATTCCGCTGGAGATCCGGCGGTCACAACGGGTGCTGCTTGAAATTCGGTCCCGACGGCTACTTATATATTTCAACCGGCGATGGCGCAGCTCCATCACCCCCAGATGGCAACAGCACTGGGCAGGGCGTCGACGATCTCCTTTCTTGCATACTTAGAATTGATGTGTCCACAGATTCCAAAACGTCCAGTGGTCAAGCTTTACCATATACGATTCCGCCGGACAATCCGTTCGTCAATATGGACGGTGCACGTGGTGAAATTTTTGCATTTGGTTTCCGCAACCCATGGCGGATGAGTTTCGATCATAACACGGGCGAGTTATGGGTGGGTGATGTCGGCTGGGAACTGTGGGAAATGGTTTTCCGCGTCGTAAAGGGTGGCAATTATGGTTGGAGCGTTACCGAAGGTCCACAGGCTGTACGCAGTGATCTAGAAACCGGTCCAGGTCCAGTTATAGCGCCCGTCACCTCCCATCACCATAGTGAGGCACGTTCGATTACCGGCGGCATGGTTTACCGTGGCCACCAGCAACAATTAAAAGGGAAGTATATATACGGAGACTACGTAACGGGAATTTTCTGGGCCCTTACCAATAAAGAAAATAAACTTGCTTCATTAGAGAAAATTTCCCGCTCACCGCTAAAGGTTATTGGATTCGGTGAAACCTCGGCAGATGAACTGCTCGTCTTAGATTACGCCGGTGGACTCTATCGTCTCGATGAGAACATTGTCAAAACCCAAACCAATGACTTCCCGCGACTCATTAGTGAGACGGGATTGTACACCGAAAACTCGACACCCGCGGTTGGAGTTACTACCTATAAAATCGCCATGCAACAATACGCCGATGGTGCTTGGAGTGAACATGTTATCGCGCTTCCTGCTAATGAAACAGTAATGCTTCTCAAAGACGGTAACATGCAATATCCAGCCGCAACGGTACTTGCGAAAACAATTTTCATTAACGAATGGCGATCTCGACAACGCCGGCCAGTGGAAACTCAAGTCATGTTCATGCAAGACGGACAGTGGCAATTCTATACGTACGCGTGGAGGGCCGATCAATCTGATGCAGACTTAGTTCCAGCCGTTGGCGGATTTCTAAAAATCGAAACGCCCGACAAATACGCACCGGGCGGAAAACGAACACTCAACTGGAGACTGCACAGTCGAACTGAATGCGTAACCTGTCACAATGGGCGTTCACCAGTATTGGCGTTTCGTAGCGATCAACTACACGCAAACCTTACTGGAAATGATTCGACGCGGCCGACGCAGTTACAGTCGTTGGTCGTCGCTGGATTGGTCCGTAATGCCGAACCTCTCGGCGGTGTTGGAAACGCCAATAAAACCGAAGGGATCTCTGACCAAATCAAACCAATGGTCGACTGGGGAAACTCAGATCGCGAAGCACTTGCACGCAGTTACTTGCACGTCAATTGCGCCCATTGCCACCAACCTTCTGGAGGCGGAAACGCTACGGTAGACTACCGCTTCTCATCTTCTGGTGAACAACGAAAATTAGTTAACCATCGACCCACACGTGGAAGCTTTGGAATACCCGACGCGCGATTGATTTCAGCAGGTGACGCTGCGGGTAGTGTCATCCTCTATCGTTTATCGGTCATGGGCTTAGGCCACATGCCGCATTTGGGATCACGCATTCCCGATGAACGCGGCATTCGACTCCTACAAGAATGGATCGAGACGTTGGCGGTTCCCGAGGAAACTGAATTAACTGTTACTGTCGATGCCAAGTCGCTAGCCAATAGAACCGATCAAGATGTCACAAAAGCAATAGACCGCGTTTTGGATTTACTCAATACTGAAAACCCAGATGCTACGCTCAAACAACTCAGAATCGCTGCCACAAATGAGAAAGAAATTTCACCGTTTGAGTTTAACCTGTATGAACGGTTTCTAGCGCCTAACCAGATTCCCAAACGGTTGGGGGACCTTGTTGTGCCCTCAGCGATCCTGGCGTTAGATGGCGATGCCGGTCGAGGCGGTAAACTCTTCTTAAGTACTGATGGAATCCAATGTAAAAACTGCCATAAAATTGACGCCAATGACCGAATCGGAAAGGCAGTCGGTCCTGCTTTTGAGGACATTCGCAAGCGTTTGAACCGCGCGGAAATCTTAACGAGCATTTTGGAACCTTCAAAGCAAATCGACGCTAAATACGCGCATTACGTTATCGAAACGGTAGATGGCCGCGTGCTCGGCGGTGTGCTCAAGGAAAAAACCGCCCAACGACTGGTTCTAGTAAACGCACAGGGCAAAGAAATCGTTATTCCCGCCCAGGACGTTGACTTTTTCGAGCGGCAGGACAAATCAATGATGCCCGATCTACAAGTGCGGGATATGACAGCTCAACAGGTTGCCGACCTACTCGCATTTATTCGTAGCGATTCCCGCTAATTCACTGGTTGTCGTGAGTGATATTTTCGCTGTTGCGTAGCGATGAGCCCACCGGTTTCTAGCCGTGACGCGATACTGGCACAGCGATTGCTTATAATATCTATATAGAGCGAATGTAGGCGGTAATAGGAACAAAACATTGACCAATTCCAGTTAATAAGTGTCGCTAAATCAACATGCCTGTCGCTTTTTTGACGACACTTATGCAATAACAAACCTTTATGAAATCGTACAGTAATCATAATCGAAAATTCAAACGGCTCTGGATAGAAACACTGGAGCAGCGAATTGTATTGGCGGGCATCACTCCACATTCGTTCGCATTTGATTTGATCGATCTGTACGATATGCGACGACAGCCCGATTTTCAGGAAATCGATGGTCAGGCAATCGGCATTGCTCTAATCGACACTGGTGTTGATGGCACCCATGATTTGCTACAGGACAACTACGTTACGAGTTTGGATTTAGTCTATGGCCATGCGGGGGCCTATTATTCATCCAACCACGGTACACATGTCGCTGGCATTGCGGCCTCGTCGGATCCAAACATTGGCGTTGCCACCGATGCCGATATCATTTCCTTACAGGTTTTCTCAGAGTCTGATGGCTATGCTTCATGGGTCGATATTTTGGAATCTTTACAATGGATTCGCGAAAATCACCGTCCGTACAACATCAAAGTTGTAAATATGTCACTCGGCGGTGGGATGTTCAATACGGCTGAAAGCGGCGCTGCAGTAACCCAAGATGTCTATCAGGAAATATTAAACCTAGAACGTCTTGGAATCAGTGTCGTAAGCGCCGCGGGTAATGAATACGGATTTGATCGCAACGGAATCAATTTCATGTCCGAAAGCGCTAACGCTCCTGGAATCTACAGCACAATTGTCGTCGGCGCTGTCTGGGAATCCTACGAAGGCGGCGGACTGTGTCTCGGGAACTATGTTTGTGACGTAACCACAGGCGCCGACCGTATTATTCATTACAGCCAACGACCACCACAGCATGACAACGTCATCTTTGCGCCTGGTGCGTTCATCAACAGCACCGTGCCGAGTAACAACTTACAAGAAATGGGCGGTACGAGTATGGCCGCACCGATGGTTTCTGGAACAATCGCGTTAATGCAGGATGCTGCAATGACTTTTGGTGGGCGATATTTAAGCACTAGTGAAGTACAAACAATATTGCGGAATAGCGCTGACACGATACATGACGGCGATGACGAAAATTCTATTACTACGATTGATGGAGTCGACTTCCAATACACGGACAACGATTACCCACGCCTCAATGTGCTCAATGCCATCGAGCAGGTACGCAGCTTAGTCGAAGGGAACGGCGAACCGACCAATCGGTACCGACCTAACAGCGGTGATCCTAATAGCACTTTTTCCGGTGCTTACCAAGGACCTGAATTACCTCTGCACTGGAGCGTGTACGACAATAACCCAAAAGAAGCAATTATCCTCAAAGGGATACTCGGCACCGACGCGCGACGATTTGAAATTGGTGATTCCGACGTCGACATGTATTCCTTCGAAGTTACCTCTGCAGGAATTGTTATCCTGGAAACTTCCCCGTGGAACGCCAACCGTGATCCCGCCGATACATTATTGAGATTGTTCGACGACCTAGGAAATCAACTCGCCATCGATGACAACACCGGCGGCAACGGTTTTTCTCACCTCGAAGCAGCACTTCCTGCTGGAAAGTACTACGTCGGAGTCAGCGGAACCGGAAATGACATCTACGATCCCAATGTTTCTGGGACCGGACAGGCGGCGGATCGCGGATATTATCGTCTCGCCTTTAGCTGGGCTAATGATGACCTTAACGGATTCCTAGATACCGCAGTACAAGTCTCTTTCAATCAGGGTCAAACTCAATTTGACGGACTTATCGGAGCGGATTACGGAACATACGTTGGCACACAAGATGTCGATCTCTTTCGAATAGTGGTCCCCGATGATGGTGCGATCTTAGTCGATATCGACACTCCCTATGTCGACGGTTATGTGGATTCTTTTTTGCGAGTCTTTGACGGCAACGGCGCCGAAATTACTTACAGCGATGATGATTTACAAACTGACATTTTTGGTTATCAAGTCGAATATACCGACGATGCCTATCCCGGCTTAGTTTTTAATGACCCAGTTGATCGCCAGTATTTCGACGGGCACACTCGAGACAGCTTTGTACTTGGTGACGATTTAACTCAGGGCCAAGTTCTTTACTTTGGTGTTTCCGGCTACGGCAACGACGTTTACAACCCAATGAGCGTCGACGGTAGACGCAACACTGTCGGTGGCACCTACGAAGTTTCGTTCCAATTTGAGTCCAAAGATTTATCGGGCACGATCAACCAAGCCATGAATTTGCCCGACGCAGGTACGTGGTACGAGGAATTTATCTACTATGACTGGGACAGTGTTGCTTCAGACTGGGCAGTGGTCAGTGACAAAGACATTGATTTCTACGGGCTCACTTCACCTACAAACGGTGTCTTTGAAATCGATCTTGATTCCTATTCATTGCCAGACAATGACGATGTGCTCGATAGTGTGATTACAGTGTTCGACCAAAACGGGAATTACATTGCCCAGCGTGATTGGGATTTCGTGACCGACGGTCAATGGGACGCAAAGATACAATTTTTATCTACTGCTGACACAACCTATTACGTGGCGATCAGTGGACTTGGTAATCAGGCATTTGACCCATTTGTGATCGGCGACGCATTACCTGGGGATCTGGGTTACTATCAAATCAAATGGGATGTATATTCCGACGAGGCTTACAACACGCTAAGTGATAACCGCCTTGGTCATAGTGGGATTTTAGATTTAGAGGTTGGCAGTTATCTCACCGCGGAAATCGGTTACGACGATGCCTTCGCGTTAGATTCCCACGACGTAGACCTCTATCGTTTCACTCCAACTCAAAGCGGCGATTTCATGACTTGGACCACGCTTCCCGACGAGTGGAGTGCTGATACAGTCATGCGTTTATTCGACGCCACTGGCACTGAGCTTGCTATTAATGATGACGATCCTGCCGGTGGACTCGGAAGCTATCTGAGCTACTCATTCACGGCCAATGAAACGTACTACATCGGTATTAGTGGGTTTAACGAACAGGGCAGTGCGTACAATGCGGTTACTGGGACCGGTACTGTCGCAGGATCGACGGGTGCTTACACCATCAGCTTAGCCCACACCGACCTACCTCCGACTGTTGATCCACTTGCCAATATTATTGTGCTAGAAGACAGCGATTTGTATCAACTTCAATTAAGCGGACTGAGTTCCGGTACTGGAGAATCTCAAGAGTTCCAACTACGTGTCTTTGGCTCCAACACGGACGTTGTCACGGTACTTGCGACACATGTGGCCAGCGCACCGGCGGCCACGGTTGATTTCACTTTCGCAGATAATCAATTCGGAACTAGCGCAGTCGTGATTGAATTGATGGATGGTGGATATGACAACGACTTAGTAACGTTGATCGACAACCAATTTTTCATCGAAGAATTTTCCTTCACCATTGATGAAGTCAACGACGTGCCCGTTGTCGATAACACTCAATACACACTTTCAGAGAACGAGACATTAGCCCCGGATCTCGACAACGACTTGTACCATCTTGTAACAGACCCAGATGTAAACCTGCTTAATTTCGACATCGTCACAGCTCCCCAGTTTGGCTTGCTTGAATTACAACTTGACGGGTCCTTTGAGTACATTCCTAATGAAAACTTCAATCGCGAAGACTCCTTTAGCTACATTGTCAACGATGGCAGTGTTGATAGTAACATCGGCCAAGTCGACATTCAGATGCAGACGCGGTACGAGTGGTTCAATGGTGCCTTGCCAGGTGATAGCAACGATGATGGTCATTTGGTCCCCGCCGATGCATTGATGCTAATTAACGAACTCAATAGTGTTGGTGGTGGGGCATTGTCTGACAATCGTGAAGGTGGCATGCAGGCACCGTTCTGGGATAACAGCCGCGACAATCATTTTTCATCTATCGATGTTTTAATAGCGATCAATGAGTTGAACCGATTATTTGACGAAGGAGAGCAATCAGCGGCAGGGGAAGGCGAAGCTTGGACTAGTCGCGTCGAGGACTACTTTGCAGCGGAGCACCTCACGGCAAACAACCCAAGTGTTCGCTCTAGCAACCTAACTTCCCCGACGCCTGCAATTAAAGTAGCCGAGGTGGAAATCGTATTTACAGATCACGATCTAATCACTCGTTCGCAACATTCTACGTTGGCAACACTCCAGCGGGATCCGACCGAACAGAATGAACTCACAGACATTCAACAACTGACCGCGACAACCGTACTTCTCGGTGAAAACCCGCTGTTAAAATTCGTAGACGCGTAGTGACCCATCGGCACAAGCGATCGCAAAGCGGCGACCGTCTGAAGTGAAATCTATTCCGCGAACGGCTCTATCTATTTTGACAACATGAAATGGTTTTTGTTCAACCGGCTTAGCTTTTTCAACTTCAGCAGTTTCCGATTCGCTCTTATCAACGTCCGCATCCGTCGCACCTTCAGGTTTCGCTTCAGGTTTCGCTTCCGGTTTTACTACCGCAGGTTCATCAAGTCGCCAAAATTCCACGGTACCACTATCACTTTGCCCCGCGAAACATCCAACGACAAAACCATCTTCGTGAAAATGCACACCCCACTCAATACCTGGTTTGTTATCCTTGGTCCGCAGATGATGTGTTATTTCCTTAGTTTCCCAATCGATAACGCAAATAATTGGATCCTGTTGCCCAGCAAACGCATTGACGACGTTGGTCGTTCCCGCACACCCCAAGAGACTGCCATCCTGATTGAATGCCATCGCTCGCGCACCGCCCATGTCCGCTTGAAACTTCAAATCAAAACCGGTCATCACTGACGCATCAATTTTGCTGCGTTGTTTGCCATCTTTCAGTCCCCAGACGATAATTTCTCCCATGATATCTTCCGACACCAATTCCTGACCGTTAGGGTGAATCATCACCGCCCATGGATGCCGCTCGTGGCCAACGCAATGTCGACGCAACTTCATTTTCTTTGCCGACCAGACTTTGACCAACTTGTCATTTCCACAAGTCGCAATGGTTTTGCCATCCGGTGCAACGTGCACCCATCGCGAAAACCCTTGGTGCGCCTCGACCATCTTAGTCGCCGCTACTTGCAATTGCATCACCGCCGGTTTAGCTTCTTCTTTTTCGGTTTTTTCGATCGCTGCTGTGATTTCTACTTCGGTAATTTCCACAGGTTCGACATCCCAAAAACCGATCCGCCCGTCCCAACCCGAACTCAGCAGAGTTTTGCCATCCGCCGAGAAATCGAATCGACGAACCCAACTATCGTGTCCTAAATAGGCCACCTTATCGCCGGTCTCCAAATCAAATCGGTAGATACCATAGTCTTCCGCTCCAACGAACGCGTATTTTCCCGACGGGTCAACACGGCACGTCGTTAATGGACGCGTGTGCGTGAACTTCTGAATCTCCTTTGCCTTGGTGGGGTCGACTTTCACGCTCCCCGCATCCACTGCACCCTCAGAATCAGCAAGTTTTGTATCGTCATTAAAAATCATGAGAGCAGCTCCTCGATGGGTCCATTGATAGGGTCGCCGATCGGAATCGCGCGACCGTCGATATCATGATTTTGTTGCGAATCAATACCAACCGCTTGCAAATACGTATGAAACAGATGACCGCCATCCACTTCTCGATCCTTCACTGCTGTTCCCTCCGCATTGGTAGAACCAACCACTCCGCCAGGTTGGATCCCGCAACCACCCATTGCCACGGAAAGCGACGCGCCCCAATGATCACGGCCGAACTTGTGATTGATTTTCGGTGTGCGGCCAAATTCAGAGTAGACAATGACTAAAACGTTATCGAGCATGCCGCGTTCTTCGATATCGCCAAGTAAAGTTGCAAAGGTCTTGTCAAATTCGTCGAGTTGTTCCACATGGAAATTGAAGTTCTCGGCGTGGGTATCGTAACCATGATGGGTCACTTTTACGCAAGTCACACCTTCTTCAAGCAAGGTTCTAGCCAACAAGCAGCGGCGACCGAACCAGTGTCGGCCGTAGCGTTCCAATTCCTTCTCGTCCTGATCGCCAAACAGATGCGTCCGCTTAATTAACTGACGTGCTTGGTCAAAGGACGTATCATAGGAATCGATTAACGAACGACTGCGGCCAGCTTTGAACTGTTCATTTAATTGCAAACGCAAATTCTCACTGCGAAGTGCTAAATCCTCGGATACGCCTTCCGGCAATCCTAGATGCTTCGGTGGTTTCACACCCTCGAGCCGCATCTGGGCATGTTGTGCTTCGAGGAACCCTGCCGTTTCGCCGGACAAGCCACGCGTTGTAATGTGAACGAAACCGGGAAGAGGGTTGTCAGGCTGGCTCAAATATTTAGAGGCAACCGAACCAACATACGGGTAGGTGCCGGCTGGTCGCCCTTTTTCCATAAACAGCATCCCTTGATTATGGTCGTTAGTGCGTAAGTTAATACTTCGCACAATCGACAACAAATGCATTTTTTTGGCGGTATGCGGCATTAATTCGCAGATTTGTGTACCAGGCACTGAAGTCGAAATTGCTCGAAATGGGCCACCATAAGTTGTCCCGGGTTTGGGGTCCCATGATTCAAACTGGCTAACACCACCTTGCAAATACACCTGCAGGATTTGTTTTTGTTGGCCCTTCATTTTTGCAGCCATCGCCGGCGACAACTGGCTACCAAATCCAGCCATTGCGCCAGCCATCAGACCACCGCCCATAAATCCACGGCGTGATAAATCGTGATCAATTCCATTACAACCTTTGTTGCGTCGTATGGTCATCGGTATAAATACTCCATCCCTAAAAAGGAAGTAACTCGACAGTCACCTTACAAATCGGTATTCGGCGCTGCACATCAACGTCCGCATTAACTCCTGCACAGCTAACAGTTTCGCATCACCTGCATTCGTTATAAACTCCTGTGCAAGATTACTCTCAACAGCCAGCGGTTTGCGTGAATACATGTGTAAATACAACTTTTCAATCATTTTAGTATCGTCTTCGCTGGTAATAAGTTCGTCGATTAAATACCCACCACCGGGCGTCAATCGCGCTGCGATTGCCGGCCCGTTTATCAAATACAACGCATGGTTTGCAGAGGCTGTGAACTTCAGCGACGTATTCTGCGAAGCAAATACCGCTATGATTTCGTCCAGCGGTACCTTTACCGCCTTAGTGACCTGCGCTTCGAGCAACACTTGCCCAGCGGCAGTCGCTGCTGCGAACTCTTTGTCCTTACTCAACAGTGCCGCCTGGGCAGTTTTTGTCTGTTTCTGCACTTCACCTAAGGACTGCAATAATGTCCAAGCGAATTGTTCGGGGCTCAGTGGTTTAATCGACGCGTTGTAATATTTATTCGCCGCTGGCATCTTATCGCCATCCCAATAACTTGATCGTTGATATGACTTGGACATCGCAATTTCTTTATACAAATACTTCAGGTCGTATTTGTGGTCTCGCAGTGCATCAGCCAGCGTCTGTAGTAACGCGGGGTGCGACGCGGCATTGGCTTCATGAAACAAATCAAGTGGTTCGACAAACCCTTGCCCCATCAAATGAGCCCAAATTCGGTTCGTAACATTCAAACGAAAGGCTGAATTCTCGTCACTAATCATACTTGGCCCAAGTTGCAGGCGACGATTGTATTTTGGCACTCCCCGATTTGTCTTATCAGGTTTCGTCTCATAGGGTTCTTTGTCCACAGGCGGATCAGACAACTCATTTAACGTCAACATCCGTGGCTGGGTCTTGCCGTCTTCCCCAGTGAACACCGACGTATATGTCACGTCGCCGTCAATCTTATCGCCGATCGATACAAGCTTACTCTTGGGGTCGGTGAATAAATAACTCCGTTTAAGAAATGCGGCTAATCCGTAGTAATGTTGTTGAAAGTAATCGTCAATCTGTGGGTGATCATGACATTGAGCACATTGTAAATCGCGACCGAGGAATACTTGCCCGATCACTCGAACTGTTTCTTCACGTTTTAGTTCGCGATCGAGCAAGAAGCGGCTTGCTGCACGACTCGACTTATCGGATCCATCCGCCGTCAAAATCTCCAGTACTAACTGGTCATGCGGCTTGTTGTCAAAAAAAGACTGACGCAGGAATTCCGCAAATTCATCGGGGGCAATGTGTTTTTTAGGCAACCGCTGCATCAGTAGGACGTCGAATTTGTATTGCATGTGGCGAGCGTATTGTGGACTCGCTAGTAAGCGGTCGATCAACTGTTCGCGTTTATCCGCATCTGGATTAGCGATAAATGCTTGTAACGCTGGAACTGTTAACGGGCGACCCGTTAGGTCCATGCTGATGCGTCGGGCAAACGTGTAATCATCGCTGGCTTCCGTTGGACTTCCAACTGTCGACTCTTGCCCCGCAAGAATCTCTGCGTCGATAATATTGCGCAACTGTGTGTCGGATTCCCGAGCAAATACTGCGGTCGAAATCGACGGGAAAAGACAGCAAATTGCGACTGCCATTGTAGGTAGGAAGTTGGGGGTTGGCATGCATCTATTATAGCTTCTTCGGACCCACTGCGCAACGGCAACTTGTTTTGGCTACAAAAAACTCAGCGTCACAGTTCCCTTGTTTTTAGGCGTGTCCGGAATTGATGCACGCATAAATCTATGATTAGTATTATTTTTGTGGCCTAACGCCCACTCCTCGCCCAAAAAAATATGATTCTTATGGTGCATTTAAACATGTGGGGTTCGTATTGAAGTACAACAAGTAGCAACCTATGTAAATTAAACATGAAGTGAGTTAACGCACCATGCATATTACACAATGCCAGATTTATCTCGTCGAAATCAAGCAGACGTCACCGCTTGCTCCTTATCGTTCACATATCCGTACGACAGATACGACGACAAAAGCGATCGTTGAGCTAACAACCGATACCGGTATCGTGGGTTGGGGTGAGCACAATCAAAATTTCCTTGACGGCATAAGTATCGAAAATCAAAACGTCGCTGCGACAGAATTCATCGATGGCTGGGATCCCTACAACATCGAACAATTCCACGTCGAGAATCCATTTGATACGCGACTGCGCTGTGGCTTGGAAATGGCGATGTGGGACATCATTGGCAAAGACAACAATTTGCCGCTCTACAAAATGCTCGGCGGTAAAGTTCGCGAGCGGATTGCCTTGGCAGCATGTATGGGTATTCAAAGCTATGAGAGGGCAGGGGAGATGGCCCGCTGGTATGTGGAGCAAGGCTTTACAGCGCTGAAGACTAAAGCGGGCAACGATGCCCAAGAGGATCTCGATATGGTGCGTGGCGTACGCGATGCAGTCGGTGACCAACTAAAATTGAGAATCGATCCAAACCGTGCGTATTCAAATGAAGAAGCCGCGGAACTGGGTCGCGCGCTCGAACCGTACAACCTCGAATACTTTGAACAACCGATCATGGCCGATCCACTGACCGATGCAGCTTGGCTAAGAACGCAGACGTCAACTCCCATCGCGTTGAACGAGAGCGTCGAAGAACCCGACAGCGTGTTGGCAATCCTAGCGGCTGATGCTGCTGAATATATCCTGCCCGATACGCATATAGCCGGAGGGATTTTACCTTGCGTGAAAATTGGACATATTGCCCAAGCCGCAAGTATGCCGACAATTATGCATTGCGGACATGACCTAGGACTCAAAACAGCTGCCATGCTACACATTGCGTCGGCCTGTCCCGCCTATAGTTTGGCAAACGACTGTACCTACTATGGTTTGTCAGATGACATTACCTCGGAGATGATTCCGATTGACCAGGGCCACATGATCGTTCCGGAAGCGCCTGGCTTAGGTGTCGATATCGTCAAAGAGAAAGTACTCAAGTACCAAAAGGTTTGATCACGGCCATTCGCGTTCATTCGCGTTTACTACTGGCCGAGCCTACGAAAGAATCTCCCCAGAGGTGTGCCGCCATCTTCGAGATGTGACAGGACACGCTGAGCAGTTTCAGCTGGGATAAAATCTGGCAGGTTGCCATCCTCGACCCAACTACGTAACCGAAGAATACGTTCTTGAGCGATTTCTTCAGTGGTAGGCAGGCCGCCCGGACGATTCAAATCGACATGGTTCACCGACTCAATTCCTGCGCGAGGGATAATTTGGATCGCATAGCTAAACCCTGGCCCCGCCATGCGAGTGCTAGCAGCTTTAAGCATGAGGTTCCCGCTGGCGTCTAGTGTAGGCTGCATCATGATTTGATTCGGGCCTGGGACGACGGCGACGACAACGATATCTTGAGTGAAATCAACCGCCGGCACAGCGTCAGAGGCGTTCCATCCATTCCACAATTCCGCAAACGCTGCTTGGTCGACAATGAAATCGTGTCGGCTATCGACGTCGGCGAAGTCCGAATCTGCTAAATAACCTGTAAATTGTTCGGTAACAGTCGTTGGGGTGACGTCAGGAGCATTCGCGAAATCGTGTTGGCCGTCACCAAAGCGGAAGTCAAAAATGTTTCGCTCACGTAGCGAGCGGATTGCCTGATTGACCTGACCAGCATCAATGTGATCGGGAAGTATGCCTTGGCCAAACGCTTTTTCAAGACGAGCTGTCTGGTGATCCACTTGCTGCTGCGTTACCTCGCCATGCGGCAGATAGTCTTCCCATTTGTGGTCTTGCCGTTTTAATTCTCGGACTTCTGTGAACTTATCACGCAGGCGTTGATGTATGCCTAGCTTGCGTAAATCATGTTGGTCAACGTGTTGATCTACAGCGTCGCCATTGACATGGTTAAGGTCGCTTAAAATGTCCTCACTCAATTCAGATGCGGCGAGACGAATATCGGCCAAGCGATCGGCAATCCGTGTTTGGTCATGACGAGGAGTTTTTAGAAACTCTTCAAGTTCTGTTCGCATCACCGTGAGTCGCACGGACTGTGATTGCATTTCTGCAACCACGTCCTGGCTAATCTGTACCAGATCCTCTGGAATCAGATCATCCATTGTCTCTATTTCCTCAACGAAGTCATTCATCTGCTCAAAAACGGACTGGTGCGTAACTTCGATCCCATTAAGGTTATTGATGATTCGTAAAGCATCGATTCCGGAGACGGTTTCGTCACCATCGACATCGAAGAATGACTGAATCTCTGCTGGCTCGGATTCATTGGCGCCATTGACCTGGTTGATGACTTGCAATGCATCGATTTGGGATACGAATTGGTCAAAATTCACATCTTGATAGAGCAGGGGATTTTGAAAGGCGATACCAAGGTCGGCAGCCAGCAAATTCCTCGCTTCGAGCGTCTCAATAGTCGGTCTAAACGATGTTTGATTGTTGTTCATGCTGCAAATGATCTATGGGTTAGCGGGTATTTTATTCGCCAATAGCCTTATGGAGGCGATTTTGTATTGTAAGATTTTGCATATAGCTGAGCAATACATATTGCCTGCCGAACATGTGTACCGATAGCTATTATTTCTAATTTATCGCTCGATACTACTTCAACCTTTAGATGATATCATACCGAAAATAAATGTCGCCAATTTGGTAACTTACATACTTTTTTCATTCCACATATTGCAATTTGCGGCTAAGTTTTCAGGTTCAATATCGGCATTACGTGACCTCACCTTGACGACTTACATGCGGTGGGTACAATAAAAAGAACTCGAGTTGGTTCTGGTAAACCCGTCTAATTGGGTGCTTACCCGCTTTCGCCTCTTGGGATTAAGTTGACGCTGTCTTGACAGCTCTCACACCTTTAATAAACGCGAGGCGAATTATGAATATGCTTTTAGCATTTGGGATGCCCGGTCTCCCAGAGATGCTCATCATCGGTGGAATTTTTATCCTGTTCTTTGGATCCACTAAACTTCCTGGATTGGCGCGTAGCATTGGTAAAAGTGCTAATGAGTTTAAAAAAGGAATCCGCGATGATTCACCTGTGAATGACGAGGATGACTTGGATGACGAAGATAGCGACGGAGATGATGCTAGCGATAGCGACGCAGACAGCGACGGCGACGAATAGGCTCAGGCCAACACGTTCACCAAGTTGATTAATCATTCCTAGCTTGACTCCCACAGGATAACATCCATCGGAAATTTCCTATCATGAACCAACAACTCCTAGACCATGTCGATGATGCGCTGACACATCTCAATCCACTCGGTTTTATTTTCGGTGGTATGGGCATGATGGAAGTTATGGTTATCGGTGGAATTGCTGTAATGCTCTTTGGAAAAAACTTGCCAAGCGTAGCCCGCAAGTTTGGAAAAACTTACCGTGAATTTCGCAAAGGTTTGTCCGAGTTCCAAAGTCAAGTTCGTGTCGACGATTACGTCAACGATGTCTACAGCGATCTTGATGACGACTCTAACAAAATTTCATCTTCGGCCTCAGGCGCTGACGATTGGTCTGCCGAGGATTTCGATGACTACTCGCCACCGTCCGCGCCGATGTTTGAACCTCCGCCGTCAGAACCGTCGGTAACTGCTGAATCCGCTGAAGAAGCAGACTGACCCGCTGGTCCGTTTATGTCGCTTCGCGATCTTCCATGGTAAGCCCCGTACAACCCCGCCGGCACGATTAAAACCGAGCCTACATTCATCCATATCGGATACGACAGGCTTAGCAGGCTTAACAATGCACATAGCACCATCACGCAGATCGTTGGCGCTGCATGGGCATAAGGTAACTCGTCGGTAAAGCGAGACGCAAACCACGAGCCAAAATACGTGCCGCTTACCCAACTCAGCAAGACCATCGCAATAGCGTCAAAAGGTGCGGTCGGAATCCAAGCCGCAATGATCTCGGCTGCCTCTTCGAGCGTCGCCCCTTCCAACCCGGCCGGCACTTCAAATAATGCATGTCCTAGCTGCCGAACCAAACTTACCACTAGCATGGCAAGTAACACACCTCCACATGCAACTGCAGTGCTCTTAAACATTTTCATCGCGAATCTCCCTGCGGTAAATTCGAATTGTCGTGTCGATAACCTGGGATAATTCTACTGATAGCGATAGAAACTCTCTAAACACAACGCACCCATAGCGGTGCTATAGACCGTTCCGCCATAACCCGCCCACTTGGTCACTGCTGACCAACTCCCATCACTCCGCTGCATCTCTGGCAGGGTCTGTGTTAAGGCGACTGTCCATCGCTCCCACGGCTCTCCACCTACGAATCGCAACGACAAACTACCATAATACCAATAATAAAAATCCGGTTGTTCAATCGACGGTAACCGCTGCAACAAATACTGGGTACCCTCAGCCAGTTGTTCCGGTTTGTTCTGACTCCCTAACCAAACGCGACACGCCATTGATTCAGCGGTCATTGCCGCTGTTGCTCCGAAACCAGGTCGGTATGATGCTAATCCTCGCTTCACTCCTGTATTGCAAGATAGTAAGAATTTCAGCATCAGCCTTTGCGTCTCCGCTGGCGTTGAAATTCCAGCCTGCTGAGCACTCTGCAGTGCTAACACCTGCCAGCCAAACTGACTCATATCGCCTGGATCACTGCGTTGATATCGCCACCCACCAGTCAACGTATCCTGACAATCAATCGTATACTCTATCGCCCGCTGGGCACATCGTTGTAAACGCTCATCACTGGTCATCGCATAAGCTTCGCACACTGCCACAGTCGCCATCGCGTGGCAATACATCCGTGCAAACATCGTCGCGTTACCTGCCAAACTTCCATTAGCAGTTTGTTGGCTCAGTAGGTACTCAAGGCCGTGCTGCACAGTTTCGCGTCTGGAGCCAACTAGATGCGTATTACCATCACCCAATAACGCAAGCAGAGCCAGTCCGGTGATGCCATTATCAGCGTTCACTCCCGTGGAAGATCTCCGCTGACCATCCACTTGGCGGTCAATGCCGGCATGATGCAGCGACGCGTCCCAACTACCATTTTCTTCTTGATTCTCTACGAGCCACTGTAAAGCAGCCTCGACTGCAGCAGCCGTATCTCGAGTAGCGCCAAATCGCGATCCTTTAATTCCGCTCGACAGACTTTCCTCTGTACTGCTGTTCGAGTGTTCGATTACCGTCGCAAAGCGGTTCTGATAGCGTAGAGGCATCTCAGTCCCGTCCAAACGCTTGACTGTCGCTGCACCCACGTCCTCGACCGCATCTACAGTCACATCGGCGACATCAGTTCCCACTGGGTAACCGTCCACACTATCATTCGAATCTACTTGCTTGTCGACAACGTCACTGACATCGTTAGCGGACGAGCTTACAGGTTGGACTTCCGTTGGCAGCGACTCCTGTTCACCGGAGATAACGTCACCTGTGTCGTCAGACGCTTCAATATCCACGGCCACCACAGCATCAATTTCATTATCCGTTGGTACGAGCGGTTTCACGGATTCAACATCCGCTGATCCCGAGTTGACCGCCGTCCGCGTCAAGTCATCGACCTGTTCAGAATTAATCGTTTGCTCAGGATCGTCAGGCTTTACCGTTGTCTGTGGCACAGTCGTTGCTACATCTGTCAACGTATTATCATCACTCTTGTTAGCCTGTGCTTCTTCAGCAGAATTGATTTGTTCATCGGTAACGTCATCTAACGAGATTTTGAATGACTCAACCGCCACCTCGTTGCCTTGAAATCCAAGCCACTGTGTCCCATAAAAGAAGATCACCATTAGTAAGTGCGCAAAGATGCTGAGAACAAGGCATTTAACAAGCGGTCGCCCGTGACCGAGTTTCGTCCAGGACATCACAAAAAAAGCGATGGTCAGTATCAGTAAACCGATCCAGACAATGGTACCCGTAGTCTGACTGACCATCGGATCCGCCGTGGCCAGCAGCATGTCACTTAGCCGAATGTGACCTGACCCATTCACTAAATAGATATCGATTAATGCGTTGATCATTTAACACCTCACTCACGAGATGCCATGCGAACCGAGATGCCGAGATCATTCACTCCGGCACGCCGACAGGCACTAAGGACATTGGCTACATTTTGAAATGCCCCTTCGGCATCACCTCGAATGATTACATGCAACTCTGCTCCACCGCTCACGCGTCGGTTCAGATTTTCTTCTAGTTCATGGATCTCCATAACGTCATCATCGACTGAGACACGGCCATCATGGAAAACAGCTATCACACATTGCTGCGTCTCGGTCACGACCGTGGCACCACTAGCGACTTCGGGAATCGATACTTCCAATTCCTGTTCAATCTCCGTAAACTTCGTCCCGACCATAAAAAAGATTATCAAAAGAAAAACGATATCAATCATCGGTGTGAGATTGAGCGTCGGTTCTTCGGCACTGTGTAATTTAATGGGCATAACAACTAGGCCGCCTGTTTACGATCCACAATTTTGAGATCTTTTACTTGAGTCCGTTTTATGCGAGAAAGTCCCTCAGCGGAAACAGCTTGTACTAGTTGATGCCCGTGTTCATCAACACGCACCAAAATGCGGTCTACTCGACTCGTGAAATACATATAGATAATCAACGCTGGGATAGCTACGCTCAGCCCTGCTGCCGTCGTAATCAATGCTTGGCCAATCCCTGCGGCTAACAATTCCGGCTTACCCATTGCTCCGGCATCCACTATTGCATTGAATGCTTTAATCATGCCGATGACCGTACCTAGCAGGCCCAGTAACGGCGTCACCGTCGAAATACCATTAAAGAGTCTCAGGTACCGACGAAGCTTGCTACCTAAGCGATCCCCAGCATCTACCATTGCTTGTTCAACTTCTTGGGCTGGTTTGCCCCATTTACGTAAGGTGACTGAAAAGACCTCCGCCACGGGCGATTTATTTTCTTTACACAAACGATATGCCGTCCGCTTGTCCAGTTCACCAGTCTTCAATTGCTCTAACACACGCCGCACAAATGGCTTGGGAATAATCCGGCCAATTCGTAGGTTCATCATTCTCTCGAGCGAAAACATCACTAATACTAGCGAACAAATTCCGATAGGAATCATCAATAGACCGCCATCACCTAACAATGATAACAATGATGTGGAGCCACCGGGTTCTTGAGCAGAAACGACCGGTGTTAGAAACAATGCAGTCACCAGTGAGCAACCGCCTATTATAGCAATATTTTTCGGTAGAACTATCAACTTATAACATCCCTGAAGCAACAAAGTCTTGGCAAACTACCCAGATCACCATTTCATCCGTGAAAAGGTACCCAAATAGGGCCATAAGGCCAGTATATTTATCGGGATTTAACGCCAGAGAAGATTAGCGAAAATAATCCTCTACTGGGTGATATCAGACACGGCAATAGTTCCGTTTTCGTCCCGCGAAGGACCGCGAATGGGCCGAGAAGGTCCGCAATTGAATGCGAAGGGCGGCGAAGGTACGCGAATGACCGCAGCCAAAAAACAAAGGGAAGTCCGCTTCGACAAATCGAATCGGACTTCCCAAAGGGTCACACAACGGGGCAATACGTGGTGTAGTAATTCATGAGGTTCTTCTGGACCGAAAACCAACCATTCCGTTGATGTCTAATACGGACTGCCTGGTCCCGAATCAACATTGCCCACCATGTGTAAGTGATTGTGATCGATGTACAGTACTTCAACCGCTTCTTCGTTAAGAAGCGTGTGTGGCACTGGCCAGCCGACGTACACTATTTCAGAATAGTGTAAAGTACATTTGTAATGTGCGTGATGCAGTTGAGCAGGACCAACTAACGGATAGAACCTAGGTGGGTCCATATAGTCCGCAATTTTGTCGATCACGATTCGTACATCGTTACGCTGCACATCATAGAGAAACGGAATACCTGTTTTAAGCGGATGAGCTTTGAGAAATGCCCGCATCACTTCATCGTGACTTGGGGGATCCAACGCTTTTTGCGGTCCACCAGCGACGACGGGTCCTAGAATCGGGACACGACTATATCGTTCCTTCACCCAGAAATCATCTTCTGCTTTGGTTTGATAATATGGGCTTACAGGAATGGGGACTGACAATAGCCCCATACTTGGTCCGTTCGTAGCCAGACAGCCAATGCTGAGCATTGCCGTTACCGCCAATGCGGATCCTGACAACACTCTAAATATATTCTTCTTGTATGACATCATTATTCCCTTATATTGCCGTTTGCGACTCTAAATTACGGTCAACTCCCTTTCAGTAGACCGGTCGCCATTTAAAGACCCTTTGTTGCTGTTATTAGTTATCGTGTTAAACTGTAACGATCTTGCGGGTTTTTCCGTTTATAACGAAAATAGCGATCCTTATATGCCAAAGTGCCCTAAACACCAAAAAGCCCTGTGAATCGTGTGATCCACAGGGCTTTCGATTGATAGCAGCTAGATAACTGACCTAACTGTAAGATGCTTAGTTACTTTCAAAGTCCAGGAACCACCAGCCGTCAGTCCATTCCAAGGAAACCTTACGCCACCCAAGCGGAACCTGAGGGTATGGGTAGAATGGGCCAATATATGGCCACGCCGAAGCAGAATACTGCTTAGGGTAGTTCACCTGACCGTAGTTAGGAGCCGCTGCATAGCTCGGCCATGCATAGGCTGGCAAATTTGGCTGTTCGTAACGAGCCTGTGCGATTCCCGAAGGTGTCGCCATCATTTGCGTAGGCGCCGAAGCAACAGGTGCTGTCATCGCCGTCGCTTGAGCAACGAATGCCTGCTGCGGCACAACCGGTGCTGTTTTAACTCCAAATACTGGTTCCGGTGCTGGAATAGGTTGCTGAGTGACTGAGCCGATCTGAAATGATGCTGGTTTGCGAATAATCATGTCATTCACAACCTTAGCAACACCATCGATACCCTGAGCGATTCCGATAATCGAAGCTTGTTGAGCTTCGTCTGCCGTGAATCCCTTCATCCAAACCGTGCCACCACCGACACTAATTTGGACGTTAAAATTCTCAAGCTGACCGGAATCCTTGAGGGCACTAAGATGCTGTCCAATCATCTGAGCTATCGCATCATCGTCAACTACGGGCGTAACAGGTCGCACATTCATGACGCGAGTAATCGCACGAGGCGGTTCTGGAAGCACCGCAGGTAGCGGTGCCGGTTCAGGAGCCACTTCCGGCTCATCATCTATACCTAGGGCATTTTTAAAGCCCTGTGCAATATCCTCAAAAATCTCGGAGGTTGGTTGTGCAACCGGAGTCGGTTTTGGAGCCCGAATTTTGATGTCGTTGACAACATCAACAACCCCTTCGAGCTGAGCTACCGACTGGATGAGCAACTGGTGCTGTTGAGCATTGGCAACTTCGCCTTTAACCCATACCACTCCGTTTTCTACTTGTAAGTCCAAGCCAAAGCCCTTGAGAGCTCCGGTTTTTTTGTGCTGCTGGATTGTCTCAACAACTCGTTGAGCAACGGCCTGATCGTCAGCCTGTGCCTGTGGCTGGACTACCACAAACATTCCTAATACAGCCAATCCGAATACTAAGCGTCGCATTGGTTCACTCCTGACTATAAAACTTGCTTTGAACCGATTTCAGAGACTTCCGTGCCTCTGACAGTCATCGCATAACTATCAATCTCCCTATGTAACTAGGGCTACTACTAGGTTTCGGTAGAGAAGGGTACCGAATGTTAATCTTTTTCGATTTTAGCGATAATCAGAAACAAACGGATTATACCCAGCAACGCAGCAAAATGCTCAAACCAGAACATAACCCTATATATACAGATCCAAATGGCATATTAAAGGGGCACTGTTGCAATAATTCCGTTACCGCAATCACCCAAACAAATCGGCCACGGAAGCGTTATTTGATCAATTTCTCGATTAATCCGTCGAGTTCAGCAGAATGAACGCTTGTTTTTACGACTCTTCCATCAGATCCCACCAGAAAAATCATAGGGACACTGACAATTCCGAGCTGGTTTGCCAGCGAGCTATCCATTCCCCCTGAAGAATAGAGATGGGGCCAGGCGAAACCACTATTTTGCAACAACTGCACAGCAGCGTTTCGATCGGCGTCGAGATTCACGCCAACGATAGCGATTTTATCGCCATATTTTGAGGTCAAGCGTTTAAGTAAAACCATGTCTTGCGTACTAGGATCACTCCAACTGGCCCAATAATGTATCACCACAATGCGTCCGCTAAACCGCCGCGTATCAATCTGCTGACCACCTAACGATTTGGCAACGAGGGCCAAGGGCTTGTCTTTGAGATTAAGCCGTCGCTGAGCGCCTGTAGCCTTGGGTGCAATTGGTGCCTTTGGATACTTTTCTACGATTTCGCCATAATAGGCAATCGCTCGGTCATAACTACCAGCAAATTCTTCGGCAATTGCCAACTGGAAGATTGCCTCGGGTGCATCTCCACTGGCAGGAAATTCTTTTACAAAAGCGTCCAAGTCGACCAACCATTTTTCTTGAACCGTTTCGAACTCTTCAGGAGATTTTCGCAACGAATCGCCATAGCGAGCAGTCATTAAGCGAAACTGCACATACGCATGATCCGGTCCACCGGCTCGTTCGACTTGCGAATCGAGAGACTGCAATTGAGCAATCCCTTGCGGGTAGGCTCCAGATTGCACTGCAGCACTTACCGTATCAGCAAACTGCCGGATCCAGTTGCTTTTTTCCTCAGCCGAACTGGATTTTGAAATCAATTGCACAAGAACATCCGCTCGCTGTTTGTTGAGCAACTGCCCAGCACTGGCGGATGAAGCTGAGGCTAGTTGCAGGTCTATTTTTTCGAGCTGAGCAAGTAACGCCTGAATTTCAGCGGACATCTCAGCCGTTCCGCCTTGACTAGGCGCGATTAGCGCGGCGTTAGACGAGCTAAAAAAGTAGCCCTCGTATTGAGCAACTTGATTGCCAGACGTTCCGGTGCCGGCAACTGAAAGGGCGGGAGGCAACTGTACCAGTCGCCAGGTATCACCCGAGCGGAGCAGTGCCCCTACAAGAATCTGACGATGGGTCTTTTCGTGTTCAATGACGGCGATAACATTATCATAGACATACAAATCCTGCGTTCGTCCATCGCTACCCGCCGGCAACACACCATGAGTACCGCCAAAGTGAACCCAGCGTGCATTTTTTTCTAGCAGAGGCTTTACAGCAGCAGATGCTGTAAACGCCTGCACCGCCTGAGCACGGCCATCGCTCAATTTCTGTTGCAGTTCAGGGCTAACACCAAGTCCTTGAATTTCGCGATTATTCGCAAATAGCCTAGCAAACCTTAATTGATCTCCGCTTTGCATGGCTGCAATAAGCTCCTGCGATACTTCCTGAGCCGAGATGACTTTCCAATAATCAATTGTTCCATTGCCATCGTTATCGACTCCCCACCGAATACCAGCGGCTCCAAGCCAGCGAAACTGATCAGCTTTACCGTTAAAATCTGAGTCAATATCACGATAGACTTCAACGCCGGCCTTAAAATAACTCCAGCGGTCCACTTTTGTATCACCATTGGTATCAAAGAATTTTCGTAGCACCTGGTCATTGGCATCCGTCACGATCCACCCGGAAGCATTTACTTCTCGAATCGATTTTAATTGCGACTGTGCTGCTTGCTGCGCGGTGGGTTGGTCGTAATCCACGTCAGCTTGTGTTGGCTTAAATCGGTCCAGCGTCTCCGTGACCGCGGGTGCAGCGACAAGCCATTCGGTGAGGCACAATGCATAGGCGACGATCCATGCAAACCGAGCGACCACAGCTAGTTGCCGCCAACGACTTTGATCACCTGTACCGCTGTTCGACTGGCAGTTTCCGATGTGTTTTTGATTTGAAATATTCGTAGCGCTCATAGCTTTGCGGCTTTCACGTGGTTTGACTATCTGATGAAGCAGTGCCTGATTGGGACTGGTCTATATATCTTTATCGGAACAGTCGCACCATTCAGAACAGGAAGGTTTGTGGTGATTTTGGTGAATTATGAAATCAGGGCAAATGATACTTGAGGACCACAAACTGAATCAACACGAAAACGCTCCGACGTGCGATCGCCTCGATAGCACGAGGAATTATTTTTTTCCGCTACCCCCTTTAATGGATACAGCAGTCAGCTTAAAATGCGCTGCTTATCCAGTTGATTTCAGCGGTGCAGACTCTTTTCTTCCGACAATTGACCCTTAAGCGACAATGCGGGCAGCTATTAACATCGCGGTCACAAACGGGCTTGAACGAGCAGCAAATGAGACTGTGTTATCGGCAAAATAATTTACAACTGCGGCAAGTTCCTTTGTTTATTTAGGGGCCAGTTGACGATAGAAACAATTCCCCGTTATTGAAACTAGCAAGAAAAACTAGCTTGATTGACTGGGTTAATTAGCACCAGTGGATTATGCTACAGGTATTGTGTAAAGTGCGAGTTGATTGCAAGTTACATTGTGGGGCGTATAGCTCAGTTGGTTAGAGCGCATCGCTGATAACGATGAGGTCCCAAGTTCGAATCTTGGTACGCCCACTACATATTCGTTGCAGACATGCAAATTACATGTCAAGTCAATTGCGGAGCTAAAAAATGCTCACAGATGCTCTAGAAATATAGTGGCGAGGATGTATATTAAGACATGTTAAGACATGCGAAATTATGTGGCGTCGTACATTTGGCACTCATAAGATTGCACTACGGGGGTATAGCTCAGTTGGGAGAGCATCGGCTTTGCAAGCCGAGGGTCGTCGGTTCGAGTCCGTCTACCTCCACTTTGTCAGAATGTTTTTGGAATGAAGTCTTGGATCATGCACCAGGGCGTTAAAAATCATTTTGGCGATCACGGGTTTTAGACGAGAATAAAAGGGGTTTCACATCTACTAGCTTAGCAGCTTAAAAAGAAAGAACTTTCTTTGCTTTTTAGACGCCTAGCGCGTTGACAGTAACCCCACTCGCTCATAAACTTGTAATTCTGTTGTGAAGCAAAGCTCCTGCAAAGGAGATTCGGTTTACAACAATCACTTCTAACTTCTTTAGTATCAAGCCCTTATGGACTTGGTCTAAAAGAGCCAGAAGCTTGATCTTTGACAATTTGGTTGTACAAGGTAGATGGCATCTTTGCGAGTGTTTTATGTTTACAAGACGTTAACCGTTTTGAATGTGTAAAGCCAGGCGAAGGCGATGGTAATCAACAGCGCACGACTACATGTTTTAAGTTGTTGATAAGCCATTATTATTACAAATGTGATGAAAATCATATTTTAACGAAGAAGTACAGAGCTGTACTTCGGATCGTTGCGATTAGTAGCTTAAACACTTGTTGTTTAAGAGTGACTTCTCAATAGCGAAAATACTTTCGGGTATCGAGCAGGCGAGTAGAAGCTTTGAATATTAGTGGTCAAGTTATTAAGGGTATATGGGGAATGCCTTGGCATTAGAAGGCTATGATTGGCGTGGAAGTCTGCGATAAGCTTGGGGGAGGTGACAAACGACCTTTGATCCCGAGATTCCGGAGCGAACCTGGTGAACTGAAACATCTAAGTAACCAGAGGAGAAGAAAGAAAAATCGATTCCTTTAGTAGCGGCGAGCGAAACAGGAACAGCCCAAACCGAGAGGGTTTCCCTCTCGGGGTTGTAGGACCTACATAACGGTCGTTGATAGTGTAGTGGAAGTAGTTGGAAAGCTAGACCACAGAGGGTGACAGTCCCGTACACGAAACACAATTCAACACCTAGTAGGATTCCTGAGTAGGTCGGGTCACGTGAAACCCTGACTGAATCGACGGGGACCATCCCGTAAGGCTAAATACTCTCTAATGACCGATAGTGAACTCAGTAGGGTGACTGAAAGGTGAAAAGAACCCCTGTTAGGGGAGTGAAATAGAATCTGAAACCATATACTTACAAGCGGTCGGAGCACTATACCATTTATGGGATGTGTGACGGCGTGCCTTTTGCATAATGATCCGGCGAGTTACCGTTTGCGGCACGGCGAAGGCCTTACGGGCCACAGCCAGAGGGAAACCGAGTCTTAATAGGGCGTATAGTCGTAGGTGGTAGACGCGAAACTGAGTGATCTACCCATGAGCAGGTTGAAGCGCGGGTTATACTGCGTGGAGGACCGAACCCACTTAGGTTGAAAACTGAGGGGATGACTTGTGGGGAGGAGTGAAAGTCTAATCAAACTCAGAGATAGCTCGTTCTCTCCGAAATAGCTTTAGGGCTAGCCTTGAGCCACTATGAATCGGGGGTAGAGAGACTGAATCGGATGGAGGCCCTTTCCGGGGTACTCCACTGAACCAAACTCCGAATACCGATTTAATTATCTCAGGAGTCAGTCCGCGGGGGATAAGCTTCGCGGTCGAGAGGGAAACAACCCAGATCATCTGCTAAGGTCCCTAAATAGTACTCAGTCACTAAGGAAGTTGAATTGCTGAGACAGCCAGGATGTTGGCTTAGAAGCAGCCACCATTTAAAAAGTGCGTAACAGCTTACTGGTCGAGCAATTCTGCGCCGATAATGAACGGGAGTAAGTACTATACCGAAGCAGTGGATTGCATATTTATTTATGCAGTGGTAGGAGAGCGCTGTACACTAGCAAGCCGTACTGAAAAGAGCGGTCACGGAGTGTACAGGTGATTATGCCGGAATGAGTAACGATAAAGCAGGTGAGAATCCTGCTCGCCGAAAGCCTAAGGTTTCCTGGGGAAGGTAAATCCGCCCAGGGTTAGCCGGTTCCTAAGTCGAGGCCGAAAGGCGTAGACGATGGGTATCGGGTTAATATTCCCGAGCCACGAGATTGGAGGGACGGCGTCCAGAGCACCTGCGGACTGATAGAATAGTCCGTTGCCGAAGCTGAGTTGGAGAGGAAGAAAAAACTCTCATAATACAAGGCGGATGGCTAAGCCCATATATGATGGTAATGAAGGTAGGAAGGACGTCCAAGAAAAGCTTCGATCACTAAACGTGACCGTACTAAAACTGACACAGGTAGGCGGGTCGAGTAGACCAAGGCGCTCGAGAGAATGGTGGTTAAGGAACTCTGCAAAATGACCCCGTAAGTTCGCGATAAGGGGTGCCCTCGGTGGTGAGAGCTGCTGGGGGCCACAGAAAATCGGCTCCTGCGACTGTTTAGCAAAAACACAGGACTCTGCAAACTCGTAAGAGGAAGTATAGGGTCTGACGCCTGCCCGGTGCCGGTAGGTTAAGGAAGACGGTTAGCCCTTTTAGGGTGAAGCTGGCGACCGAAGCCCCGGTAAACGGCGGCCGTAACTATGACGGTCCTAAGGTAGCGAAGTTCCTTGTCGGGTAAGTTCCGACCTGCATGAAAGGCGTAACGACAGGAGCACTGTCTCAACCACCAACTCGGTGAAATTGTAGTCGTGGTGAAGATGCCACGTACCCGCGGTTAGACGGAAAGACCCCGTGAACCTTTACTGTAGGCTGATATTGGGCTGAAGTATATTTTGTGTAGGATAGGTGGGAGGCTATGAACTGGTGACGCTAGTCATCAGGGAGCCGTCCTTGAAATACCACCCTGAGTATGTTTTAGTTCTAACCATGATCTAGTGAATCCTAGCATGGGACAGTGTCAGTTGGGCAGTTTGACTGGGGCGGTCTCCTCCCAAAGAGTAACGGAGGAGTGCAAAGGTACCCTCAGCCTGGTTGGTAATCAGGCTTAGAGCGCAAAGGTAAAAGGGTGCTTGACTGCGAGACTTATCAGTCGAGCAGGAACGAAAGTTGGTCTTAGTGATCCGGTGGTCCCGAATGGAAGGGCCATCGCTCATCAGATAAAAGGTACTCCGGGGATAACAGGCTTATCGCTCCCGAGCGTCCATAGCGGCGGAGCGGTTTGGCACCTCGATGTCGGCTCATCACATCCTGGGGGTGAAGAAGCTCCCAAGGGTTTGGCTGTTCGCCAATGAAAGTGGTACGTGAGCTGGGTTCAGACCGTCGTGAGACAGGTCGGTCCCTATCTGCCGTGGGCGTACGAAACTTGAGGAGGTTCTTCTTTAGTACGAGAGGATTTGGAAGGACGTAGCTCTGGTGTACCAGTTGTCGCGCTAGCGGCACGGCTGGATAGCTAACTACGGAAAGGATAAACGCTGAAAGCATCTAAGCGTGAAGCCCTCTCCAAGATAAGGTTTCGCATGAGTCCCCTAGAAGACGACTAGGTTGATAGGCCAGATGTGTAAGCTCAGCAATGAGTTCAGCTTACTGGTACTAACGGACAATAGACTTGATCACTTATATTCAGCGCTTCGAACGTTGGAAACGTTGGCCCTAAAAGCCAGCCTATTACAACTAGGAGATCTACTAATCTGTAGCGACCTTCGCTATTGGCTTGAATAAAGTGCTCGCATTAATCATCTGCCTCTGTACAACTAATATTAGCCATCGAGCATCTAACGGTGCTCGATGGTTCTTCCTGGTGAATATATCGGAAAGGCCACACCTGTTCCCATCCCGAACACAGTAGTTAAGCTTTCCGAGCCGATGATAGTGCCAAAAGCGCGAAAGTAGGTATCGCCAGGTTTTTTATGCGCTGACCAAAATTTACAACCATTTACAATTCCACCCACACTTTTGAGATCCACACTATGATCTCGCTCTCAGATACTTCTGTCATCTACGAAGATAATCATCTGCTCGTGATTAATAAACCTGCAGACTGGGTCACTCAAGGCGCAGATGAATCTCAAAGCAGTTTGCTGCAAGCCGCTAAGAATTACCTGAAAACAAAGTACAATAAGCCAGGCAACGTCTATCTCGGTGTCGTCTCAAGACTCGATAAACTCGTGACGGGTGCCATCGTCTTCGCCCGCACCTCCAAAGCAGCAGCTCGGCTCAGTAACCAATTCCGCCTGAGACAAGTACATAAGACCTACGAAGCACTTGTTCCAGTGCTTCCCGATATCGAACTACCCGCCCAACTGCAAATAATCGATTTCGTACGAAAAAATGATGCCCGCCATCGTATGGAAATCTGCGATGAACAAGATCTAAATGCAAAACAGGCTATCCTCTCACTCACTGTGATCCAACAAGACGATAACCTGCTGCACCTCCAAGTGAAACTAGAAACTGGTCGTAAACATCAAATCCGAGTGCAACTTGCTAACATCGATTGCCCGGTTGCCGGCGACAGTAAATACGGCAGTCATCTTACTTTTTCAAGCGGCATTGCCTTGCACAGTACGACACTCGCTTTTGAGCACCCCGTGCAACACCAATGGCTCGAATTCCAAGCTCCACACCCGCCTAGCTGGGAACCATGGCTAACTTCAAACAGAATAACACGCTAATCCTTGCCAGCTCGTCTCCACGCCGACAAGCACTGCTGCTCGAGGCGAACTACAGCGTCGTTGTGCAAGAACCCAGTGAATCAGCTGAAGATCAGCACCAACTGGGTGAATCTGCGGCGGATTTCGTGCAGCGGCAAGCCATTCAAAAAGCAAAAGATGTGGCTCTGCAGCATGCCACCGGTGTAATCCTTGGCTGCGATACGGTTGCCTGTTTTCAAGACGCGATCCTCGGCAAACCCAACGACCGTGACCACGCACAGCAAATGCTCGAAACGCTCCGTGGCCACCATCACACGGTCCGTTCCGGGATATGCCTGTGGACTCGTCCTTCCGATCGGATCAGCGTCCGCTGCATCGAAACGACCCTATTATTTGACGACGTTTCTGACGACGCACTGCAACAATACCTCGACACCAATAAATGGCAAGGCAAAGCCGGTGCCTTTGGCTTTCAAGACGGATGGGATTGGCTACACATCATCCACGGCAGCTCCTCAAACGTCGTCGGCCTTCCGCTCGAAGCACTCGCTGAAATGTTAGCCGACATCGAAATCAGCTGAGGTGTAAACTTTTTTCCGCCACTACAAAGCCTACACGAGCGGGGATTTACATTCCTATCAACAAACCCAACACAACACCAGCCACCAGCGCTGCGGGGACTGCCAACGCCAACGCCTTGCCGATCGTCCACTGAAACTGCGTGTCCGCATAATCTTGCCACTCCAACGGTGGCGGCAGCATGTCCTGTGACTCACTACGCATGGTGTCCTGTGTGCCCATTGACATCGCTAGAGTCTCCGAGGCGAGTTCCATGCCCGAAAGACCCTCAGAGGCCTCCTGGAGCTCATTAGGGTGCGTTTCATGCATCGTAGAATCCACATTCGGTCCGTCTAGTTGTGACGGGACATGCCAAGGAGATGGCGTCATGTTCGATAAATTCCAATGCGTGCGATCCACTGCCCATGGCTTCAGTCGGTTAACCACTTCATCAGCCTTCTTGATTCGTTTCGCCGGATCCTTCTCCATCATATCCGCAATCAGCTCAACAAATTCCTCGCTGATATCTTCGCAAAACTGATGCGGATGCAGCGGTGTTTCTTGCAAATGCCGGCGCACTTTGTCTTTGGCACTTCCACCTGGAAACGGCACCTTCCCAGTCACAGCATAGTACAGTGTACACCCGAGTGAATAGATGTCACTGACACAAGTCGTCTCACGAGGAACTTGAATAAGCTCCGGAGCCAAGTAATCCGCCGTTCCGACGATTTTTCCGGCGCGGGGGTCATCCATTTCTGGGTCCGCAAAACCGGACAATCCAAGGTCCGACAACTTTGCCGTTCCATCTTCGGTCACCAATATATTTCCCGGCTTAATATCTCGATGAATCAATCCTTTGCAGTGCGCGTAGTGCAGGCCCCTGGCCACCTGCATAATCACTCCTGCTGCGTGCGCTGTCATCAACGCCCCTTGACTACGAATCAACCGCCGCAGATCTCGACCGGGTACATATTCTGTCACCAAGAAATGCACCTTCCCGTCTTTACCAGCATCAAACGCCCGCACTAAATTCGGGTGATCCATCTTCGCTTGCAATTTGATTTCACGATGGAAATTGGAGATCGCGTAGTCTGTCGTTTTTTCGAGCGGTAACACCTTGATCGCAGATTCACGACCCAGCACTTGATGCACACATTTAAATACCTGCCCCATGCCACCCTGACCAACCCAGTCAGAAATAATATAGGGGCCCAAGTTGAACTTCGTACGGCCCGTTTTTAATTGCTCCGCCTGATACTCCGAAACAATCCCCGAATACACGAGATGCTTGGCTAGGTCATCATCTGAGATAACGACGTCAACTGCATCTGAATCACTATCGCACAATAGTTGCAACGATTCATCGAGTTGCGACTGCGTAATCAGATTACTACGCAGGGCGGCATGTTGAAAAACAGACTTTTTGACCATCGGGAAATTCTATCAATTGATACTAGGAAAAGTTCTTCAAGGGGACGCTGCATTGAGATCCGGTTTACCAAACTTATCGTTGACTAAATTTGTCATCTCTAACAATAGGTTACCCTTAAGGAACTCGCCCATCAATTCTCTAGTTTGTGTGAACATGCGATCAATTTGTGGACGAATCGTCGAATCAACCAGCGGGTCATCTTGTAACTCCGATTCTTCAGTCGAGAGAATCTGGTCTAACTCCTCTAATCCTGGCACTTTCTTCAATTCCACGAGTAGTTCCCGAGCGTCTTTTTCTTCGTTCTTCTCGACATGATGCTTAATACGAATTTCATAAACTTTTCGTTGTATGGTACTGTCCAGCACCGTATTCTGCAGGCCTGCAATGAATGCTTCAAACTGCAAGCGATAATCATCATTGGGCAGTGAAGCGGTTTCAATTGGCCGATACCCCGGCACAATCGGTAAACGAGCAAGCACACGTTGTCCGTTTTTGATATAGATGATCACTAACTTTGTTTTGCCTTGGCCGGCGAATAAATCCTGATCAATTTCAATACCACCACGCCAGTCCGTTTGCCCAATGCGAATCGTCGGTGTATCGCTGAGGTCATCAAGATCAATTTGGGGGGATTTAGCAAACACGTTATACCCCTGTAATGTGTAATCGTCGCGACCCATAGCCGTTATTTTTAGCAACGAAGAATTCGACGTTGGGCGTACTAACAGCCCGTATTTATGCTGGGCTGTATTTCGCCGCGCGGCCAGTGGATTACGTAGCATCGTATAGGTCGAAATAACTTCGCCGCGAGCAGATCCATTGCTACGAGTAGCATTGAGTGATTTTTCTTGATGGGTAATCACATTGTTGACGAACATATAAGTCCAGATAACCTCGATGACGCCATCATATGCTGGCGCGTTCGTCTTGCGATCGTTCTTTCGCACAACCGGACGCAGCACATCGCCTTTTTCTAACAAGATTGGAGAACCTCGAGTTACATCAGGCACGAGACCAGCCGATCGCATTTCAATACTAGCAGTCTTACCGTCTGTCATACCGTTGTATTGAATCCGTGATATTGGCGAAAACACTTCTTGCAGACAACTGAAAATTTGGTCTGACAACATCGATAGATTACGAAACTTACGACTTGCCGCTAGCACACGCACGCGAGCATTGATATCAAACTCTACCAACTGCAATTCAAATACTCCGCCTCGGTCTCGCAGCGAAACAGCATAAATCTTATCCAACTCTGGCAACGGATTTGGTGCAAGCAACACTTGCTCTATCTCTTCAGCACCGTCTTCTATGACACTCGTGCTCGCCGTCTCCCCACTTTCCGCTTCACGTTCCTTGACGGCTGCAGCGATTGCCTTTTTCTTTTCTTCGTCGTATTGCACAGCCCGTAGCTTAGCCTGTTTATCAACCGGCCGCTTTTCATAAAGCGCTGCGATATCGAGCATCGAAACATCTGCGAAATTATTCACTACATCCGAGTAGATAGCACTTGGCGGTGATTCAAGATCGACGTGTAAGGTCGCACCAGCCCAGTTCCTCACGTACGAACGAACCTCCTGTTGTAACCTGTCGTTTTGTATTGTTTGGAATCTGGGCGAGTTATCCGTCGCAATCCAAATACGCATCTCGTAGGGGCTAAAAACCCAATTCCGCAAATCTACCTCTTCGCTCTTGGACTTCTGCGCCTTGCTATCGGCGGAAACCGAACCAACGGGTTCCGCCTCCGCTACACCGCTTGACTCGATGTCCGTCTCGACCGCTACATTCGCATCGTCCAGTCCACACCCCAGCACTGACACTAGCAACAAGGTGCAGCAGAACATAAATGCTGATCGAATTTTAATGCGGAACGTTGTCATTAGTTTGCTCTATTTCTCCTCACCAAAATCGGGAACCAACTGCCAACGTTGGATACCATGGTATAGCGCCACTGGTGCTTCGGCCCCGAGAGTAATTCCTTCGCGGTGAACAAAATATTCCCGTAGTTGCCACAACGGTATGATCGCAACTTTTTCATTTACAATTCGATGCACTCGTTGCACTCGCTTTCGAACTTCCGGCCAGCGAATAGCACGCTCTAACCATTGCACAGAACGATTGACATGGTCGTCTTGGATATGAACGAGCCCATCAGGTGACAATAATCGACTCGTATCCACGAGTGGCTCCCACATCGCCAACTTGGTATATACCAAGTGACACTCACCGGTTTCATCAACCGATTTCCCAGCTTCAAATTCAATTAATTTAATTTGAAAAATCTCTAACTGTTCCAGCTGAAATTCAATTGCTATACAGGCTTCACGCGCGTCATCTTCCGCTGGGTGCCCGATTACTAATTCTGGGATCGACACCGGTTCTTCATCTTTCTGAACCGCCAATTCTTTCATTCGCTGCTCGGCCAACTTCGCCAACACGACCGACAGTCGCGGGGAATACGGGCGTGGTACAACGCGACGATCATACGCATAGGACAACGGATCATCTAAACTGATGCCTGGTGAGAACGGACCACTAACAACTTCGCATCCGGCAACATAATGATTCTTCAGGATTAGTTGATCGAGTGTTTTTTGCCTCATGATTCCGTATAGAATAGCGCGACGGAATAATTCGTTTTGCATATAAGGCTTATCATAATTTGGCAGTAGCATGTGCAGCGTTGGCAGCGCATAGGGCACGACTTTAATCGTTCCGCCAATTTCATTTTGCAAGCGCACCGCCTGCGCCGGCGAGACACGATCAATCACGTCCACATCTCCACGCTTGAGCGCTTTAATTGCTTCGACTGCCGATTCAAATGTCTTTTCAAGAATTTCCGAAGGAGGAATGAAATTCGGATCGACGATGGTCGGTACAAATGGACTGTTGGCGTTCAGGGTATACCGCAAAGTATTCGCTTCGACATTAGATTTAGTGTCCAACACGAACGGTCCGTCTTTAGCCAACGGGTCATCAGCATCAAGCGAGGGATCTAGGAACACTTGCAGCAGCGCTTCGGGCAACACGTGAGGTCGCTGAAAATGAATAATCACATCGTACACGTCGCGCACTTCAACTCGCAAGAATATCGCCGCCCATTGCGAGTTGTACATCGGGTGCTTTGGGTCTGCCAAATTCAATAATCGCTGGGCCAAATGATAGCCGTTGATTTGTTGTCCCGCGACCAGTTTTTTTGGCGAAATACGAATTCGCAATGTCCGTCGATCACTACCTTGTCGAACTTCTCCATAGGGTGATTGATATTCTCCACGCTCAGGCCCCGGACCTTCATACTCCATGAACATGCGACGCGTCAAAAAGCCTGTACGCCGCGCCGCCCAATTATCCATACGACTGCGATCATCTATCACGGAGGGGTATACCGTACCGACCGTTACTAAGGGATAACGTCTGATTGCTTCCACAGCAATCTCCCGCCCGCCTGTTACTTGGGGATAGATATCAATCATTTCCCGCACAGTTTTCTGCGCTTCTCGCAACTGCCCGGCGTCCAACAACTTTCGCGCTTCATCACGCTTTACACCCGCCAAATTATTAAGTTCTTTTAGAACATCCAAAGCTCGACCTACAGCAGAAACTCCGTGGGTCCGAATTAATCGCTGGGCAATTTTTCGTGCCAGGATTATTTTGCCCTCTCGCATATAGGTGTCCAAAACTAATCCAGCGGCTTCATTGAGTTTTGTCTTCGCAGTTTCCGGCCCATTGTCATGAACGTATTGCTCGTTGGCAATATGCACTTTTTCCAACAGCGACAATGCCTCCAAATATCGCCCATCGCTCAACCACTGAGAACCTTGAACAAACTGGAAACGATTGAGGACGTTCTCTACGCCGGGTAACCCGCGATAACGTTGATCCAAGAACAAAAAGTAATCAAAGGCATCGTCAAAATTCCGCGCTGTGATCAATACATTTAACTCGTCGAGCATGATATCTTCATACAAGCGAATCTTCACGATATCCAGCCAAAATACTTCGTAGATATCATCGGGCGCTCCCAGAAGACGAATCTCCATCTTGCCCGACTTTTTCAGTGCCGGCGTCACTCGGCCTGGGACATCGAGCAGTTCGAGTTGCAATGCCTCGATATTGTCGTCTCGATCTTTCACCGTAATTTCGTCGAAGGGTTCCCGTGCGAGCAGGTTTACGAGCAACTCTTGGGCAGATGCCGGTACTGCACAACTGGACCACAACAGCGCAGCGATCACCACTCGCCATCGAATCGCGACTGTGCGTCTCGTTTTAAGTTCTCTAAAACAACTCAATTCTTCATTCTTTCTACGTTAATTCGTATGTCATAAGTCTTGGACAAGCCACTTGCGTATCAGCCAAGTGGTATTACTCGTATTTCACCGTTATCAAGTGGCACCCACAATTGGCGATCGTACATGACGGGAAGTCGAGTTATTTTATGTTCTAAATCTGTGATGCTAATCGTCGTGCCATCAACCAATTGAATACGCCAAATCTGGCCATCGCCTCCCGTTAAGATTAATTCATCGTCATTGACAAACCCCGTTGCCAACAACTTGATGTTGTTCTGCTCGGTCGTCCAACGACAACTTTGATTTTGATCAAAACAGTATAGTTGATTCGACGACGTATACAGCAGAACCTGTGAGCCAAATCGATAAGGCCCCCAGATCACGCGGCCTTGCACATTGTAGCTTGTCAACTCTTCCAGCGATTGATACCCCAATCCAACAACCTGATCATTGTTTTCAGCGCGTCTGACAACAAACACTGTATTTTTAAGCGCTGCAATTGTTTCATAGACTGGCTCGGCAAATTCAGTGCTCGCACGTTTGGAGAGATGATCCACCGGATCCTGTCGCAATGCAATCCGCATCAAGTTTTTGCGGTCTCGCAAAATCACAAAGGAGTCACTATCGTCACTCGGTAGTGCCGGACTAGACCACGCAACTCGCTGCCCAGCTGATAAAGTAGGCTGATAAGCGACTACGTCCTGCGTCCCCTGTGGGATTTGAAACATTGCCAACTTGCCATCCTGCAAGCGCATCAGAACTTGGCCATTAAATGATGTGGCTGCTCCGCTTGGCGCGGATGTGAGGCCCTGCAATTTAACAGCCGTGGCTTGACTATCAATTGACAACTCATCAAACACTAGCAATTCATCGTTACCTACTAAACTCTGTAAAACAACATGGTCCTGTACTTGAATTGCATGGGAATATCCAATTTTACTACCCACAATATCGCCTTGACTATAAACTTCCTGAGGGTCGTCATCATTTCTCACAGCAAAGACGCCGGCCTGTGAAGTCACTGCGGCTAAACCCTGTTTGCTTGGAAGTAACATAACGCTACCGCTGGAACCAATATCTGTTTCCCATGAGGGACTCCGCGAGTCCACCAGTTGCCCAGCAACCGTGATGGCATTGGTTCCTTGCCGTTGTCGAACATGAATCACGACGGAGCCAAATCGTTGAATTGGGCCGACATAGACATCGCCTTTTTCTTCGATCCAATCTTCTCGCAATTTCCCAAGTTGTGCTTGCACTTCGTACTTCACCAAACGCCGCCCAGCCATAAACAAAACGCCTTCACCCGCTAAGCTATATTCGCGGATAGGATCAGAATAGGTACCCGGAATAGTGTCCATGGTCGTCATAGGTCCGTGCGGATTGGGAACATTCGGGTCCACGTCATACACATGTATTTCGCCCAAGTTGGTCGCAACCATAATTCGGCGAGCAAATACTTGTGGTGCCATGGTTACTAACCCTAAGAGCGTTTTGCTTTCTTGCCCTTGAGTAAAAGTCCCCTCACCGTCATGCTTGAGGATTGCGACTTTCGATCGTGCTCGTCCGTTTTCCACCAGAATCACATATCCGACGGCATAAATCGCGGGAACAACGATCGAATCACGCTGGTGCCCTTGAAAGTAAACTCCAATGCATTTACCACTTTTTGCGGAAATGGCATACAGGTTGGAGTGACCGCCGATTTGATAGATAATTCCATTTTCATCGTCAAAACCTGGACCCACATGAGTTTGCATTGGAAAGACAATTCGCCTTTGAACATTGCCCGTTTCCATATCCACGACCAACAACGCACTTACGAACCCACCGTCGGTATCGTCGGCGGACGCAACTTTGACATGGATATTACAATACAGCATGCCGTTGTTAACTTGCGGTTGCGTCAACTTACCGCCGACTGGCAATCTCCATTTTTGTTCACCCGTTGAGGTATCAACGCGAACTAACTCATAACGCCCTTCATCAACAATAATCGTGTCTGCATTGCCGGCCTCGCTGACTCGAACAGGGTTCAACGACGTCTGCAGTCCAACATGTCGACGCCATTGTACTTGGCCAGTTGCCAACTCAACTCCATACACGCTGCCGCCGGCGAGAACTGCCACAGAGTAACCTTGTACGCCGCTGATATTTCGACCATTACGAGTCGCCACTATAACTTTGTGTTCAGCCGGTACTTCGATCGCATCGTTGTTAGATTTCAATACGCCTGAATGCACTGCTACCAAATCCTGCTCAGCACGTGAAATGGTTAGTACTTTCTCTTGCATCTGTTGATCCATTTCTAATTCCGGATACGTTTGCAACAGGTTATCACGTTCCACGAAAGCGTCTCGTGTATTTCCCGCTTGCACATCCTTGTCGATCTCAGCCAAAGCCTTGTCGAGGGTCTCACTACGATCAATGTACCGTCGTACCGTCGACATCCGCTCTTTAATGCTAGTTAAACGTGTCTTGAACGTGGGGGTATTCCGTTCCGTACCAAGGGCACCTGGCATATCGATAATATCAAGTGATTTTTGGGTCAGTTCATATTGTCTTCGTTTATCGTCCACTCCAGGCAGCGCCACCGCCTTGTTGATATAGTATTCAGCGAGCTTCGGTAATTCCGTTTTCAATTCTTCTCTGGCAATGGCTGAAAAACCGGGGACTTCTTTGCCACTAAGAATTGCCTCGTAGATTTTGTCGGCGGCGCTATCGCCAATTTTCGTCATTTGCACGTGGATTTTACACATCGCCGCATAAGACAAGGCATCATCTGCTTTATCATCTGCTGGAAATGTCTCGGAAAAAGATTCCATGGCGCTGAGAGCTTGTTGGTAGGAACCCCCCTCGTATTGATCGAAGGCATTTTCCCATTGCTTCAGGGCTGATTTGTTTGCCAAGACGATATAGAGCACCACTGCCGCAATCGACAAAAACGAAAACACTAAAGCGCTGCCAATCACCAGACGACTATCCCAAACGGTATTGTCAAACTCTGGGTCTAACAGAGAATTCGGCCCATCCGACTCACTTGCTAACACCTCTTCAGGCTCTGCAGCAATTGATTCACCGGTCGCCGGCGCCTGTGAATTGGGCAGCGTTGTTGCCGCAGTAGCAAATGGGTCTACGGGTGCCGTAGACCCTGAAAACGCTCCCAAATCAACCACATTACTCGCAACCGCAGGCGTTTGTGCAACGTTGGCATCCTCTAGGTCGATAACTTCTACTGATTCGCTGTCAGAGGACTCTTCGATTTCTAGCCCCTCGAGCGAATCTGCAATTTTTGCATCGCGGTCGATCGGGTCGCCGTTGGCATCCGTCGCAAACTCCAAACTCTCGTCAACCGTCGTCGGTTCAGCAGGTCGCTCTGCGAACACTTCCGTCAATATAGTCTTCGCTTGGAACCGTGTGAGGTAGGATTGCTCCACCAAAAACTTGATTATCTGTTTGGGACTCCATTGATTTTCTCCCTGTAACGCTTGCCTGCGCAATTTATCCAACAACTCTGTTTCAAGCAGGCCTTTGGAAGCGATGTGTTCTATGAATTGTTTAGCGTCCATCCGTTGTTCTCTCGATTTAATATTAAGAGTTTATGTCGTATTATTCCATCAGAAGAATGCGTTTTATATCAAACACATTTTCGAGTCGAAATTGTTTTAATAATTAATATTGTCTTCCTGCACCGTCATCAATTGCACTTGGTCTACTCCAATGACCATCCCCGCATCAATCGCGGCAATAACCTGCTGGTGCAATGCTTCTTCATTCGCTTCTACAATCAACTTGTCTGGATCTCCGAGATCGGCCCTCACAAGTCGCATTTGAATACGTAAATCTTTCACGTTGCCACATTCAATATCCAGCCCATCCTCACCCATCACCCAAAACACATTTTCCGCATCCACCTTGACCGTAATGAACTCGGGGTCTTCTTCCTTATCATCTGGAATCGACTGCGTGCTGGCCTCTTCACTTTGCGGAGTCGGAATGGGTAACGAGGTTTGAATGGTAAAAGCGGCGGTCATCACGAAGAAAATCAATAGCAAGAACGTAACGTCCACCATGGGTGTCATATCTAGTTCGCCGTCGTCGGGTTTAGACCCGCCGAAGTCCACTACATCGTCGCCTTGCCAATCTTCGTTCTCTGTTGTCACCGATACACTCCAACATCTTAATTACAATTTTCGTCTCATCCCACCAACAATTCAGCTAGCAACAAACGTCACTTCGGAACTTGCTTGATCGCAATGAATATATTTTTCGTCGAATCAGTACCTACTGCTCCGATCGCTTGACCTACACGGGAAATATCCTTGTGTTTCACCAGTCCGGATGCCTGTAATAAAACTTGCCGTTTCTCATCCTGCTGTACAAATTGATTTACAAACTCAGTGATCTCAGTCGACTGAGTGTCAGGGTCCGATGAGAACACCCGTGGCTTAGATGAGTTAGGAATAGGGGCCGATACAATCACTCTGTCACCTTCTTTATAGATATTAATCACAATCGCTTTGTCCGCCATTACGGGTTTGTTGGCAACGGCATTGGGTAATTCCGCTGAAGCAGGTGTATCCATTTTCGAGGCGACAATAAAGAAAATCAGCAACAGAAACGTGATATCAATCATCGGAGTGATATCCATTTCAGTGTCTTCTAATTTACTCCGCTTGAGCAGCGTGTCGGAATTTTGGTCGTGACTCATATCGTTATTATTCTCAAACTATTTCCTAAGCATCCGCCGAGGAATGGACTGCGTTTTTTACCCAGCAACACCCAATTATCGGTGCCGACTAGTCATCCAAACTTTGCTTTAATCCAGGCAAGAACCGAGTTAAACCTGCTCCTACCATATCTTCCATCTTACGAATTCGGATATTTATAAATGCCAACATGATTGTCAGTGGAATTGCAATTGCCAAACCGCTTGCAGTAGTTATTAGAGCCACCATGATATTACCAGCAAGAATTGCCGGATCGACTTGATCAGCCGTGGCCAATTTACCAAACGCCCCCATCATCCCGATCACAGTACCGAACAACCCGACCATCGGTGCACTTTTCACAACCGTATTAATCAAACTACAACGGTTCTCCAAGTCAGCCAAAATATCACGGCGAAAGCGGTCTGCCAATAATTGGCGGATTTGGGTGTATCCCAACGCTCGATTTAGTACCGCCATATAGACCAACTGTGCCATCGCTCGTTTGTCGCGATCACAGATCTCAGCAACGCCTTCAAAATCTTTTTCTAGCAACGGCTCTTCAACCGCGGCAAGGAAGTTATTTAGCTTTTTTTCGTTCCTGAATCGCTTAGCGCCTACCCGCCGCCAAGTCATGACAACGAGGTACAAGCCCCACAATGACAACAATCCTAAGATACCGTAGATGGAATTACCAACGAGATCAAAAATCTGGTCTTGAACGTCTGCTGAAGTTTCAGCTTGTGCAAATAATAGCATGCCTTACTCTCTCTAATTCTTTCTCGTATTTAACTGAACGGGGTAATAATAATTGTGTTTAAAGATACGAGCCACCGTCATTGGCGGCGCGCAGCAACTTTGTATTCTTGTTTAGTGACGTAAAATTCAAAAGCACCACCGGTGCCACGTACCTCAAATGTTGTCCGCCTGACTTCATCCATTTGTTTCCCAGCGGCTGTCGCAGCGGTGAATTCGAGAGCTGTGAGTTTTTGATTTAAATCGGTTGGGTAGGCGTGCGTCGGAAATCGGCCTTGAACGGGTATCCCCGCCTTCTCACATAGCTCGCGAGTCCATAACCTCGCATTTGCATCCGACGGATCATACACTCCTCGACCATCCGCTTTTTCACGTGAATAAGCCGTAGGCGCTGTGTCGGAAAGGTTCCTAGCGTAGTCGAATGTTTTTACACCACCGCCAAAAACAACGCACTCAATACTAAAGGCATCCAAAATACGCGCAAAACTTCCTATGTTGCGAGCTGTAATATTGACTCGCCAGCGGTCGCTGTAATCCTCACCTCCACCACCTCCGGTCCCGCCGGGTGACCGTTTATCACCCATGCCGCTTCCATGGCTGCTTGAAGTCGCTCCAGTATTGAGAGCTACGAGTGCACCTGAAGTTGCTGTGACGAGGTCCGTGACGGCTAAAAACGTCTCTTCAATACGTGGCTCTGTGAAATCCTGTACTTCCTCCAGACCCGGAGCTTCCACATCCTCTTCATATCCTTTCGGATTGTCGCCCGGCGGTCTGGGTGGCACCATTATGACCGGAATCGGAGCAATCCGCTGTATATCAATTGTACTCAACCACATCAGCAGCAATATTGCCACCGCCAATCCCATCAACAGATTCAGGGCAATCAGGAAGCTCGTCACACGATCGTAATCATCGATCTTGATCATGTCTTCAAATCGAACCGGCTGACTAGCTGGTAAATGTAGTGATTTGGCTGTGCTCATAGTGGATAGTTAAAAGAGGAGGCGGAGGAGGAGGAGGAGGACAATGGGGCAATATAATCACGATTAGGGAGCTGAGGCAGACGGAGCGATATCTTCAGGTTCTAATTCCGCTTCAGGGCGTACCTGCAAATACCAATTCCTCCATTTTTCAATCGCCTCAGCTTTTTCTGTGGCTGAAGGTGCATCTGGCATACCAAATCCATTCAGGCGACGGCTAATGAACCGCAAAGCATTTCGTGCTTCACGCGTTGCAGTTTCGTCCGGGTCCGACAGCGCGTACAACAACGTCGGAACCGCATCCAATCCCCGTTCCCTCGCAAATTGTCGGATCGCGATTCGTCGAGCTTGTGGATTCCCTTGGGATATCAACGTTTTCAAGCGTTCAATCTGAGCCTGACGTTCTTTTTCATCTGCCGACAATTTCAAAACGGCTGGAATCGCTTTCATATCTTTGAACTGTGGAGCGTTGGGGTCTTCGAGCATGCTCAGGATTGTTGCAATGTCGCCACCAAGTTGTGTAGTCACTATTTTTCCATTCACAATCCGAGCGTTAGCTGCATCCTCGGGTAATTCCCCGAGCGACACAAATGTCGTGTCGCGTGCTAAGTTCAGGACACTTTTGAGCGTACTTCGCATCAAGAAAAACATCGCGAAGCATGTGTCCATCGCTGGACCACCGGTCTGAATCGCGCCTGTAAATGAACCATTGGTTTGTTGTTTACTAGCCAGATAATTTGTGCCGGTAACATACCAAGGGGGAGCGTCGGTAAAAGGTACCTTTTCAGCCAAGCCCTTGAACGTGCGGTAGCGTTCATATGTGTAAAGGAAATAAAACGGCCACCGCGGTGACTCCTCTCGGAGAAACGAATTGAAATTGGAGTTAAACCAACCATCGCCCAGAGATAAGGCTCCTCGTAAAAACCCGTCGGGGACCGTGTCCGTTAATGGCTTTAGATTCTGAGCGTCCGTTTTTTTAACCTGCAACGCACTGTTCACATTCGAATTCTTTTTGGGAGGCTCTGGCTGCTGGTTAACAAACTGTAGCAAGCCAGCCGTGATATAGAGACTTCCTAGGCCACATGCCGCATCGGAATGTGCGCCCACGTAGTTCGTCCCACCCAACTCATTTTTGGCTTGTGACGTACGACGAAACTGGCCGACACCAGGATCATTAACCCCTTTGTAACCCCACACGCCACTTTGATCCTGAGTTCGCATCAACCAATTACAAGCATTGGCAATCCCTTCAACTTGAACGGTAAAACCTCGATTTTTAGCCGTCCACAAGGCCAGGATGCAAAACTGGCTTACTGATGTATCACCGATTTTTTCTCCTGGGTATCCCCATGATCCATTCTCTTTCTGCCCAGCTTCAATCGCTTTGATGAGCGCGGCGATCTGAGGCCGATATGCATCTGGGTCCACCTCGAGTAATAAAATAGCCGCTATCCCGGCTTCGTAGTACTTTTTCTCGCCACTGAAAGATGAGTTGGATACCGTACTAGCAATACTAACGGCATTGGTCTTGGCTATAACCACCTTGGGGTGATTCTTTCCGCCCGAGACTCCATAGACATCATGGTATTTATAGACTGCCAAACCAACAATGACCGGCCCACCGACCGTCTTCATCTGGTCATAGCTTGATAAATCACCTTCGAGAAATGTAATTCCCTTTTCGACAATTGCCTTCACTCGAGCAGAGTTTGGACCCTGCGCAAACAATAGAGGTTGAGACAACAATGTTATCGAACATACCAAACCTAAGAGGCAATTACGGCGACCCATAAAGATCAATCTCCGGAGTATGAAAAACAAACGGTGAACAGGTGTATAGGAGTTTATCTAATACATTCTTATACAACTTAAATCATATTTTGCATGTAGTAAACTTAATCAAATATTAGACACTAAAAGTAATATGTCAATCAAGACTCACCGTTCAATTATGGCGCGCCATTTTTATTGCCACAATGGACCGCCTACCACATGGTGCAGGGGTTGTCGTTCTCGTTTTATTGCTTTAGTCTGTTGTAACGTTAGACAGTTGCCGATAAGGGGCTGTATTGAACCTCCTAGGGATCAAATTCCTAACAATTTGCACCAACCCGATGGTCGGGTAGCTCAGTTGGTAGAGCATCGGACTGAAAATCCGAGTGTCGGCGGTTCGAGCCCGCCCCCGACCACTTTTTCTTTGCGAGGCGGACCCAGTTTGTACACCCATGCGGGTTACGCGGTACCATTGGTAGTTGGAAACCAGTTTTTTTCTCTACCTAAGCTCTTGTAATAACTTTTCAGCTAACAAACGATTTACTGCTTCGTTCGCGTGTCCGTCAAATGGATTCACTGTGATTTCCTCAACTGGTCGCCCGTTAAGTACATCAGCCATGTTGATGACGGTGATGTCATGCGATTGGAAGTACTCAACCACTCGATCCGACATTCCACGTGTTCCCGAAATATCCATTAGATTCGGGTAGACCACGACAATCATTCGTCGTTGCTGTTGCGCGGAGCGGCGCTCAGCCAACTCGACAATTTCTCGCAACTCTCGTTGGTGAAGATTCCATGCCATCGAGTCATCAAAGCAGTCGGTTATAAATCTGAGATAACTGCCCATTAGCTCTCGTGTACTGAAACGACGAAACATACTCCAATACGTAAAATTTGCAACATGGTAATGGTCCACAAGTGGTCTCAGTAATCGAGGTGCGGTTACTGAGATCGATGGTTTCTCGATTCCGGCGGCGATGCCAGCATCCTCAATATCATTCAGATAGTACTGCCAGATCACGATGTCACTGAATGTTGATACGGGATCATTTATTACAGTCTGCACCTCAGCAAATTCGCTTAACTGCCGCCGCGTTGCCCAACCCCCTTTGGCTATCAATATCATTTCCCAATCGGAGCCTAGTTCCGTGGCGACAATATTTGCATACCGGTCACTGTGATTGTTTATCCCATGTCCCGCCGTAAAAGAATCACCGACAACATACAACTTCTTCTTAGTTGCCATTGAACCTACACTATGCTCAACGTCGCGCATGCCCCAACTATTTTTAGGCACGATGCCAAAGCGATTCCGCCAGTTGCTAGCGGAGAGCGTAAACCCGAAACCGTCGGACATGTTGACGTAGTGATAAAAGTAGTATTCCAGGGCCGCAAACATCAACAGCGACGAGATACTGAACAATGTAAATCGCAATATTAAACTGCGGATTTTTGACGGTCGCCGCCGCCACTTAAGGAATAACAATACTGCTAACAGCGGTAAAATGACGACAAGTGTTATTAAGATGGTGTGGGCCATATATTCAACAGTATCCGTTTTCAATAACGCAAGCTATCTATATTCTATCGTCTTTAACCTTCATTCACCGTTATTCGTCGTTAGTTATCGAATCGGACAGCATTTTCGCCCAAGCCATAAAGCGTTTGTCTTTACTGGCATGAATATCAAGCAACTCATGTTGCGGGTATTCATAAAACCCTTGTCCACTCTTAATACCATACTCGCCGCGTGAGACCATGCCCGCCAGAATATCATGTATCTGACTGTCACTACGCAAACTTGGAGCAATGTTTTCGTACACTTTGCTCAAAACATCCCAACCGCCGAAATCTCCAACTCGCATTGGGCCTGCTGCAGCCCAGCGAATTGCCAAACTCCCGCGGACTGCTTGATCAAGGTCGCCAGGTGAGATAACCCCTTGGTCAACTAAATCTAACATCTCGCGAAACAACGCGACTTGAAGTCGATTCAACACAAAACCAGGCACTTCTTTGTGTAAACGAATCGGCTGCTTACCAATTGACTGTAACAATTCCATGACTTTATCGACGACGTCCTCGGCAGTGTGCTCCCCTGGGATGACCTCAACGACGGGAATCACATGTGCTGGGTTGAACCAATGAGTATTGATACATCTCGTGGGATGAGAAAGTCCAGCGGCAATCAAGGAACTAGGGAAACTAGAAGTATTGCTCGCCAATATTGTTGACTGTGTGACTATCTTCTCGCAGCGTCCAAAGAACGCTCGTTTGATATCTAAGTCTTCGGCAATCGCTTCTGTAATAAATTCACTCTGCTCACACGCCTCTTGCTCACTCTGGCAAACTATCATCCGTGAAATCACATCATCGAGTTTGATCGAGTCTAATAGGCCATTTTGGAGCATGACCTCCAGATTTTGATGAATTCGAGCAATTACAGAATCTCGCACAGCCTCGTTTTCATCAAACATCCTTACGCCATATCCGGCCACAGCAAACGTCTGGGCAATACCGTGCCCCATAGTTCCGAGACCAATAACGGTTATGGTTTGCATGTAAATGCTCTTTTTTGATGATGTGCAGCTTACGTATTTAATACGTCGCGTGTTGGTGGTTCATATGAAACTCATATCAAGCGCATAAAAAAGGTGACGCTTTTAATAATATAAAAGCGCCACCTTAGGAAGGTTACCCTTCATAACTACTCTATAAGGTCCAGTTTCTGTTGGAAACTAGCCCCAAGAAGGTGGATCAGCTGCAGGTGGATCCGAAGCAGGAGCTTCAGCTTCAGCGGCCGCTGGGGCTTCTGCTGCTGGAGCCGATCCGGATACCATGTCCTTAAGACCTTTTAGGGGTCGGACTTTTACCACTTTACGTTCTGGCTTTGCAGCGACATCCATAAGTTCTTGTTCTACTTCTTCCACTGTTCCGTCTTCGTGTGTAACAGTGTGTGCAGGTTTAAACGGATTAGGTATTTGAAATTTTGCTGGAGCAGCAGCCTTGATTTGGGGTACAACTTTGCAAAGACCAGGAATTGTGTATGGTGTTTTACCGTCACTAATTGTTTCACCAATGCTAGCAGCTAATGCGTCTAGCACGAGAGCTACGTCTTTTTTGTTTACACCGGATTTCTCAGCAATGCTGTTCAGTACAGCGGTTTTTGTGGGAGCCTTAGCCATTAAAAATGTCCTCCATGAAGGGATATAAGTTTTAGTTCATACGTTCGTCGTTTAACTATTATTAAACCGACGGACGACCTTATGCGAGTAATTAAAGCCTTTTTGAGGCTAAAATTGCAAGAGCCTCCAAGGAAAAACATTCAAAAATAAGTCGTTTCATCGCGGATAAACGGTGATCCGGCGATATGTTGTTAGGGCCTAGCATCACGCTACAACCGTGAGAACCTCAGTATTTATTTCTAATAGAAACCTAATCCTCCGCTTGTATTACTAACTTTTCATTTCCCAATACAGTCTCTTGCTGTACGGTATAGAAATCGCAGTATCAATCATAACCCCTTAATATATAAGTCTTTATGATATTTATATCGGTTCTGTTATTGGGTTGATTGAGATGCGTTCAGCAATTCGTCTTCACCATTTTGGGGGCTAACGCCAACAACAACAAAGACATTTATTGTGAAAGTAGGTACAATTGCACGCACGGAGAAATTGAGATGCAGAAGGGCTGAAATTTTTTTGGATAAAAAACTGAAAAAATCGGGTTTGACCCGCAAAAACGATTGCAAATCGGTTCGAATGTACCAAATCGAATATATCGCTCTATAAAGAGGATTACAGGATGAACATTGCTCACCGCACTAAATTACACTTTTGGGTCACTTGTTTTACCCATCTCAGCGTTTTACTGTCCGTCTGCTTTGGCCCACAAGCGTTGCAAATACTTAGGGCTCAGGAAGCAACCACTCCTAATATTTTCTTACCAGCGCCTCGTATATTAAAGCAACATTTATCGCGTGCACACCGCGCCATTGCAGACAAGCAATATAGTGACGCTGTCTCGCACTTGGGGACCATTCTAACCGAAGAAATTGAACCGGAAGACGCCAATGACCCCGAGGGCACTAATCCACCAGTAGAAGAGAACCAAGATTACTTCGTTGAAACACCCGAAGCCCCTGGCAGTTACGTAAGCCTCAAGGGCGAAGCCCAGCGTTTACTGGGAAATCTACCACCGGTCGCCTTACAACTATATGAATTACAATACGGGTCAGATGCTACTCGCATGCTAGATGAGGCATTAGCTACGGGTGATTTCTCTAACTTAACAACCATCACCCGCAAATACTTCCACACCTCCGCCGGTTACGAAGCAGCTATTCTGCTTGGCCACCGCGACCGTGACCACGGACGACCATTAGCGGCCGCATTAAACTTCAAGCGGGTGTACGACTCCCCAGCAGCACGCAGTAAGTATGATCCCGAATTATCGCTGATTCTTGCCACCTGTTGGCTGCATGCTCAGATCCCCAGTAAAGCGACGGAAACGCTGCGAACATTAAAAGACAACATTCCCACCAGTCGCTTTGACGTAGGCGGCAAGCAATACAATATTTACGCAGCCGACGACGACCCATTACAGTGGCTCAATGCATTAGCGGGGCAGGGCGAGATAATCTCGTTGAGCGACAACATACAATGGGTACTGTTTCGCGGATCCCCCTCACGAAACGCGAATAGCCAAGGCGGCAATCCAATGCCGTCTCTGCGCTGGACAATTCCAACAGGCCGAGACCGCAGCGATGAAATCCATTTACAGTCCATGGTTCAAGGCGAGGTGCTGCAAAACCAGCATGCCATTTCTACCGTGCAGCCACTTGTCGTCCAAAACACCGTGCTTACTCGTACTCCACGTCAACTCATAGCCATCGACTTCATTACTGGCAAACGGCTTTGGGAATTCCCTTGGTTTGAAACCGACGATCAAGAGTCCTTATTAAAAGCTTCGACGCAAAACCCTGAAGGAGCATCCACGACTCGACAACTCGAATTGCGACAGCGACTAATGCAAGACAATGCCTATGGTCAGGTATCAAGCGACTCAGAACGAGTGTTCCTGCTTTGGGATTTACCGGTCATCAAGCAAACCTCGCGCACCAGTTTCATGGTCAACCCAGCAACCGGAAAACAATCCGGCGCGGAATCGACCAATCAACTGGCTGCCCTCGACCTCAAAACAGAAGGCTCACTTGCCTGGATCGTTGGTGGCACATCTGGCGAAGACGAACCGGCGTTAGCTGGCGCATTCTTCCTAGGCCCACCGCTTCCTTTATACGGCGAACTCTATGCCATAGTCGAAATCGACGGCGAAATCCGACTCTGCGTGCTTGACGCCGCTAGTGGCTCGTTAAAATGGCAACAGCAACTAGCTCACGTCGATTCGCGTGTTATCTCGGTCGACAAAAGTCGACGACTCGCCGGAGCAACTCCATCGTTTGCCGATGGAGTATTAGTCTGCCCAACCTCAGCCGGAGCGATCGTCGCTGTAGATATTTCCGCGAGAACGTTGCTTTGGGGATATACCTATGAAAACTTGAATATGGTGCGAGGCTACCCTTTTAGTCGAACTCAATTTGGTAATGTGACCAAACGTTCGCAACAATGGATTGATGCCACTTTAACTATCGCTGATGGATCTGTTATTGCCACTCCAGTTGAAAGCAGCAAACTGATCTGCTTGGATTTGTTAACAGGCAAACCGCAATGGAAACCTATTACACGCAACAAAGATCTATACGTTGCATGCATCGACAAGGGGACAATCGTCATCGTCGGGGAGCAGAAGATATCAGCCATCAACATGGCTACCGGTGAAAACGCTTGGGAAAAGACGGTCGACATCAGCCCAGGAATCGTTAATGGGCGTGGATTTTTAGCCGAGCAAACGTATTTTATTCCCACACATTCCAAAGAACTATGGGAGATCGACATCCATACTGGCAATGTCGTCGATAAAACGAAACTCCAAAAGACGCTGGGGAATTTAATTTGCTACGAAAACCAAATCATCTCGCAGACCCCCGATTCGCTAACAGTCTATTACCAACTTGAGCCACTCAAGGCAGAAGTCGCCACACGCTTAGCGGCGAACAAGGACGATGTATGGGCTTTGTCACGTAAATGTGAATTACTGGTTCAAGAGGAACTATACGACGAAGCCTTGGTTGTGCTGCGTAGCACCGCAGAACTTGCCCCCAACGATTTGGGAATTGAGCAATTAATGATACGCACAATGATCTCGTTGTTGCGGGCTGATTACGCGAGTTACAAATCGTTAGGTCCTGAACTGCGAAAACTTACCTTGACGATGGAACAATTCGAAGAATACCTGCAGACCAAAGCGGAAGGTCAACGTCAAACTGGCCAGATCACAGGGTCGTTTGAGACCTATTTGGAACTCATTGAACATTCGAGTAAACAGGCGGATATCTCAGCGCACATAACAGCGGCGCTGCGACTTTCAACCGACGGGGTACACGTCCGCATTGACCGTTTGGTGCAAGGGCAATTGCATACGCTGCTCAACTCTGCCACTGCAGAGCAACGCAAGCAGATAGAAGATCGTATCTCAGAGTTTTTACAAGCCGCTGTTGCTGCGGCCAACGTCAATCAACTGCGCGATTTCTCTAGGTATTTCGGTACCCACCCGCTAGCTCAACAAGCCCGATTGGAATTAGCAATTGCGTTAATTGAAACGCAGGCGGGCTACGCACGCGAAATGCTCGAAGCAGAAATGCTCTTAATCCACCTGCAACGTCATGGCACAGACGACTTACTACAGCGGACCACCATGGTTTATCTCGCTAAACTACTAACAGTGAGCAAACAACACGCCTTAGCCGCTCAACATTTCCAAGACATCGCCAAACGCTGGCCTAACGAACCGGTGTTTGAGAACATGACTGGGATCGAATTGCGAAATACCGAATTGCAACGTGATGAGTTCAAGGCATTTCGCGATGACGATGGGCAATGGCCGCAAGGATTCACGACAGTTTCCAAAACAACCGACACCAAGGGACAATTTCCAAGTTACCAACGAATCTACAATATCCAACTTTTGGAAGTTAACGGACCGTGGAACAAAGGTACTCAAGTTGGTTATGACCAGCAAAAAAACGCAATCACACTTCGTGATCCTAACGGGAATATAATCCAACAAGTTTCGCTACACCGCGGGCGGCAGATATTTGGCACGCAGTATCAAGTGGCCTATGCCAAAGTCATGGGACACTACATGTTCACCTTTGTCGGTCGCGAGATGCTAGCTATCGACTTGCTCAGTGCCAAAAGCGACCCCAGCGAAGCGATCCTCTGGCGGCGATCTATCCTCGGACCCAATGCCAACCCAGCATCACCGATACCGGTACGATCGCGAGTCTCAACCACGCCGTGGGGTACTCGACGCTACAACGCCATCGACAATGCCGGTCGCCGCTTAGGTATGAGCGGTTCGATCAGCCTACTGGGAATCGTCTTTCAGAACCAAGAAGACCTATATTGTGTCGATCCACTTACCGGTGACACCATATGGGTCCGCAACGGGGTGCCTATTGGAAGCGAGATTTATACCGAAGGCGACAAAGTCGTCATCATCCCACCGCGTTCGAACAACCCACAACATACACCACTCTCGCTTAGCTTAATCGATGGAAACATCATTGACGCCGCTGAGGGTGAAGAGCCAGGCGAAAACGACACGGCCACGGTGGTGGTGGCCTCCAGTGAACGCTGGAAAATCAGCGGTTTCAAAGCGTTGGGATATACAATCAAAGGAAGCGATATCACGCTCCGACTCGAAGACGTCTCGACCGGTAAATCACTTTGGCAGATCAGTTACCCCACCGGAATTCGCGGGCAACTTTTGTCCAACAAACTGGCGGTCATGCAGCAGAACGGTAAATTTGAAATCCGTGATCTCTTGTCCGGAGAAGTGGTCATCCAAAAAACACTCAAAGCCGAACCGCAAATATCCAACCTCTATGTCATTGAGTACCAGAATCGATTCCTCGTGATTCCCAATCGCAGTCAGAGTTCCCGCGGGATCAGTTTACCCTCGGTCGGATTACAAACGAAACTAATCAACGGCAATATTTACTGTCTCGACAAACAGACCGGCGAGTTCTTATGGCAAACTCCGGCTTCTGTCGAGTCATGGGGACTGCCGCTGGCACAGTCTCCCAACTCACCCGTACTAGCGTTCATCCGCCAACTCAATCCCACGAGTACTCAGAATCGAACCCAAGGATCAATTCGCAGCGAGATTTTCTGCATCGACAAACGTGACGGGCGACTACTGATGCCACCACGCGAAATCCCTGGGTACATACGTATATTTAACGTCATTGCAGAACCTGCTGAGAACAAGGTGACGGTCGTTGCTGATAAAAATCACATTTACGAATTTGAACTTTCCACAGACCCGACCTATCCCGCCGCGCCGGTACGGATGCTTGCCAACTCAGTACCAGCCAGCGATAGTTCCTTCAATCAATTCACTCGAGGATTCTTTGATGCCTTTGGGAACGCTAGCCGAGCACTTGATCGCAATAACGCCGAGCAGAAGCCTGCGAACCCAAAAGCCATAAAACCCCTGCCGGTTAAGCCACTTCCTCAAAAACGAATCCAAGCGGTTCCCATCCCGCTTCCAATCCGACCTGGTGCCAAACCGCTGCCTAAACCGGCACCCAAGCCAGCGCCCAAGCCTTAGCATCGGTTCTTCTGTGAGTGCGGACGCCGTTGCGCTGTCGGTCAACAGAATCACCGCAAAATATTATTGGCGAGATGCTAGTCAAGCGGGGTATGAAAAGGGTATCCTGTATGGATTCATTCACCAATTTCTATGTTAATTCTCACTTCCATTTAGGGCCTCGCAAAGGATGACCGACATCATGGCAAGCGACAACCAAGAACAACCGACCGGCGTGAACTCAGACGCCGTTAAACAACTAGCAGACGCTCGAGAAAAGATTACAACTCAGCTGAGCCGAGTTATTATTGGACAGCAGGATGTCATCGAAGAATTATTGATATCAATGTTCAGCCAAGGCCATTGTCTGCTTGAAGGTGTTCCCGGACTCGCTAAAACACTGTTGATCAGCACGCTCGCTGATACGCTTAGCCTTTCCTTTAGCCGAATTCAGTTTACGCCTGACCTGATGCCTGCGGACATTACCGGCACGGAAGTGCTCGAGGAAAACAAATCGACCGGATCCCGCGAACGACGATTTCTAGAAGGCCCTATTTTTAGCAATATGATTTTGGCCGACGAAATCAATCGTACTCCACCCAAAACCCAAGCGGCATTACTTGAAGCGATGCAAGAGCGTCAAGTCACCGTTGGCGGTATCCGGCACAAACTTTCGCAACCGTTCTTCGTTCTAGCAACGCAAAACCCAATCGAACAAGAAGGAACTTATCCGCTGCCGGAAGCCCAACAAGACCGTTTCATGTTCAAGATTTTTGTGGACTATCCTAATTTCGACGAGGAATTTGAAGTGGCTCGGCAAACCACAGCAGGCCCAGTCGATACGGTTGATTCGATTCTTTCAGCCGAAGAGATCATTTCGCTACAACAAACGGTCCGCCAGGTCCCAGTTAGCGAACACGTTATACGCTACGCTTTGTCACTCGTTCGCCAAACCCGCGTCGGCCGCGAAGGCATTCCAGATTTCATTACCGAAAACGTTGCTTGGGGCGCAGGGCCTCGAGCCGTCCAGTTTATGATTATCGGAGGAAAAGCACGTGCCTTGATGCATGGCCGCACTCATGTTGCAACGGAAGATATCCAAGCACTAGCCAAACCCGTATTACGACACCGCATTACCGTTAATTTTGCCGCCGAGAGTGACGGCATGACCTCTGATGACATCATTGAACAATTAATCGACGTAACCCCCAGCAAAGAAGATGAACTAACGAACGATGCCCGATTCCAAAAGATTTTTGCATCCTGAAGCAATCCGACGGATTACACGATTAGATCTTCGCGCCCGACATATTGTCGAAGGGTTTCTCTCCGGCATGCATCGAAGCCCGTATTTTGGTCAATCCGTGGAGTTTCTACAGCACCGCGAATATGTGCCTGGGGACGACCTGCGCCATGTCGATTGGAAAGTATGGGCCCGCCAAGATCGTCTGGTGGTAAAGCAATTCGAAGAAGACACTAATCTCCGCTGTACCATGGTCGTCGATGTATCGCACAGCATGCAATATGGTAACGGCCCCTTAAACAAGTTCGAATACGCTGCCACCATCGCAGCGAGTCTTTCCTACCTTGTGCTCCAACAACAAGATGCGGTGGGCTGTATTACTTTTGACGATAAGGTACGCATGCGAGTGCCTATTCGCAGTAAACGCAATCATATTCACAGTGTGATTGATAGCCTTGACACACAATCGCCCTCCGACAAAACGGACATGTATGCGGTGATGCGAGAAATCGCTGAAACGGTACCTCGTCGCGGCATGATCATGCTAATCTCTGATCTGCTCGGCGACATCGAGGGCACGATTAAAGGTCTGAAACTTCTACGCCAACGCGGCCATGATATTCTCGTTTTCCATGTACTTGATGACGATGAATTGGACTTTGAATTCAACGGCGCCATGCGATTTGATGGTCTTGAATCAGATGATTTCCTCAACTGCAACCCTCGCGCCCTCCGTGAAGGATACCTCGCGGCGATGAACGAATTCTTAACTGACATTCGCCGGCAGTGCGCTAGCAATGTAGTTGACTATGCCCTCATCCGCACCAGTGACCCACTTGACGCCGTCCTAGCAAAATACCTCAGTCGCCGCCTCGGCCATCGCCGTAGCTAACCCGTATTCCACCAAACACACCCTCCTTACATCCAACGTTATTCACTCAATGAACTTTACCTTCCAAGCACTTACATGGGGCTTTTTGATTGCCCTAGCTCCGCTATTGATCCACTTGATCAACATGATGCGCCATCGGCGCGTGGAGTGGGCTGCAATGGATTTTTTATTGGCGAGTTACAAAAAGCATCGCCGCTGGGTGTGGCTAAAACAATTGCTGTTACTACTCCTGCGGATGTTTATCATTGCGATAATCGTTGCGATGTTGGCGCAATGGGACCCAGCGAGCAGTTGGCTCAATCGGTTCGGCGGTCGCGAAACGCATCATTTCATACTGCTCGACGATAGCTATTCCATGTCAGAAACAGCCAGTGGTCAGTCGGCTTTTGATACGGCATCAAAAATCATCGGTCGCATCGGCCTACGTGCCAGTCAACTCAACAACCAACGCTTCACGCTAATACGGTTTTCCCGCGCGGAAAGCAACTCGGGAACTACAACTGCCGACACCGCCGAACAATTAGCGCAGCAACTTGCCGATTTTTCGGGCGCCTACGTCGACACGAATTTTTCAACCCGACTTTCCGACCGACAAGAAGAAATTCAAGTCACACAACTTGCTACCAGTCCGATCTCCGCATTGGAAATGCTGCACCACTTGCTGCCACTAAATTCAGATCAACATCGCAACGTCTATGTCATCTCGGACTTCCGTAAAAACGAATGGGGGGATACCCCCCAAATCCAAGAGGCGTTATCTATAATTTCAGGAGAGTCTGAAGAAATTCATTTTGTCGACTGCTTTAAAACGGCTGAGAATAACTTAGCTATCATTGGACTGTCTCCGGCTGACGATACGCGGGTCGCCGGCGTCCCCTTGTTTATGCATTTACAAGTCCACAACTACGGCAAGCAAATCGCAACCAAGGTACAAGTCCAAATACGCTCGATATTCCATGCTCGCAGTCAGCTCGATTCCAACGAGCCCGCGTCATTAGTTGGCCAAATTGACGAGTTGCCAATGCTCGTCATTGACGCCATTGAACCGGATGAGACAGTCACCAAACGCATCCAAGTGTTCTTCCCCGAAGGCGGGCAACACGTCGTCGATGCGCAACTCCCAGAGGACTCGTTACTAACGGATAATCGCCGGTGGGCAGTGCTTGATTTTGCGGACGGCGACCATGTGCTACTGATTGATGGCTCGCCCGAAAAACGGAACGAGTATTTTTTAACGAGCGTGTTTCGCCCCAGTCAACTGACAAATACTGGGATCATTCCCGATGTGCAACCTGTTGAGTTTTTGCGAGATACAACACCCGACGCACTGCAGAAATATAGCGCCATCTATATGATGGACGTGGCCCGAGTCGATGCCGACGCAATCGCAAACCTAGAACAATATGTGAAATCCGGTGGTGGCTTGGCGATCTTCGCGGGCGATCAGATGGACATTCAATTCTATAACGATCAACTTTACAACGAAGGGCAGGGGTTACTGCCAGTACGATTGGCCGGTCCGGCCCTACTTGTGCCCCCACTCGACGAAACCACACCACATCTTGATATCCAAGATCACCCCGTCTTTGATTTCTTTCTTAACGAACGTAACCCTCTGATTCGGCGAGTTAAGATTGATCAATATATCCAAGCAGATCCGCAATGGGTACCCGCCGATGACTCAACCGCTCGAGTCATTTGCCGCTTGCACAACCAACAGCCATTCGCGGTGGAACAAACGTTCGGCCAAGGACGCGTCGTCAGTTTTCTCAGCACACTCAGCGCTGATTGGAATAACTGGAGTCAAGATCCAAGTTTCGTCGTCGTCACGCTTAAACTCCACGCGCACATAACTTCTAACCAACGTCTGCTTGACCAACACCAAGTCGGTTCGCCACTTCGAATACCACTGGACATCTCTCAGTTCCGCAAAGACGTTGTCTTCCTATCTCCGTCGGACGATGCAACAACGCGGCCAATTGAACAAGTCCAGGCGACTCAACTCGATTCGCAATCCCCGATTATGACTGCTGATCTCGGCCAACCGGACCAGGCGTCACAGCGTGACAAAACAGGTACCAGTGGAATCTACGACGTCATTTACCAACGTACCGATGGCGAATTTGAAGCACAGCGGTTCGCGTTAAATGTCGAATCCCACGAAGGTGACACGACGATCATCAATCGACAGACTCTAATTGCAGATTTAAGCCCCATTAGCATCGAACTCAACGACCTTGATGACTTCCTCGGTAGTGCGATTCAACAGGCCGGTGGAACCGCAAGTTTCTGGATCATGTTGCTTTTGCTAGCCGGATTACTTGGCGAACAATTCCTCGCCTACCTCATTAGCTACCACCCCGTGGTTGGGAGTAAGACATGAATATTCTGCCGCAGTCCCTCAACAACCTCGAGTTGACAAACATGTTCGCCCAGGTGCAACAAACCCGACTTCAGTTTGCGCGTATACATGCACTTACCGAAGCTTGGCATTGGCTCCTTTTGGTCTTTATTTGTGCATTAATGGTCGCCTACGTTGTGTGGATGTATCGCCGTGATGCGGTCGAGTTGCGGAAATCAACGGCCTATACCTTGATCCTATTGCGAGTCGCTGCGTTGGTCGGAATCCTATTCTTTTACTTGAATTTAGAGCGTCTTACGGAAGAAACTATCGTCAAGAATTCTCGCGTGCATGTACTTGTCGATACAAGTCAAAGTATGGGACTGCAGGATGACAGCGATCAGACGCAAGTAAATCGCATTGCGCACGTGGTCAAAGAACTAGCCGATGGTGAGACCATTCAAGACTTAAGAGAACAGCATGACGTGCTCGTCTACCGTTTCTCTGAGGATGTGCGACCGACGGAAATCGCTGCCTTCCCGCGTGTTGCTCGAGCATCAACCGGCCAAGCAAATGGACTCACTGCCCAAGTTGTTGCAAACGTACGTAAACTTGTTCAAGTCGGATTAGCACTGCTTGCCGCAGCAATTCTGTCACTGCTGTACTACTTATTCCGTGCTCGACACAATCAACAAAACGAAACCGGTGCCTGGTCGCTTTTATGCGGTGCCGTACTTGCTATTGCAGCAGTCGTTGTTGTAGGCGTGGGGAATTTACGGCACCCAGAACTATCTTTCACCGACTCGCTAGGCATCACTTCGCCCGACCTGACCTCCGTTTCCTCAAATCCCGATATTACAAACCCTAACTTCGATCTACCCGATGTTGATTGGGCATCCGCACTTTCACCGCGCGGTACGAAAACTCGACTTGGCGATGCAATTGAATATCTCGTTACCAAAGAACGCGGTGGGCCGATCGCTGGTATCGTCGTTTATACTGATGGCCGCAACAATTCTGGTGAAACACTCGAAGCCGCAGCTCGAATCGCGCGTGGATTCGAAATCCCGCTCTACCCAATCGGTATTGGCAGTGATAAACAAGCCAAGAATGTCCGCATCGTTGACATGGAAGCACCGCAGCGAGTCTATCCGGGTGACAACTTCAAAATTACCGGTTATATCCAAGCGTTCGGGTTTGAAAACACGTCGGTAACCGTTGAACTGATTAGCCGACCAACGGGAACTGCCGTTGACGATGAGTCACAGAACACCGTTGAAGAACAGACCCAATGGGACCTTGGCAGCGACGGCCAAACTCGACCTGTCGAATTTGAAATTAATCCTGACGACACGCTAGAAGGAAAACGTGACTATATCATTCGGATTAAGCCTCCAAATAACGACAACAATCCTCGCGATAACCAAAAGTCCGGAACGGTTGAAATCGTCACTCGCCGAAACCGAGTGCTCCTAGTCGCTGGCGGACCGACACGTGAATATCGCTTCCTCAGAAATCTACTGTATCGCGATCGAGAAATACAAGTCGACGTATTCCTGCAAACAGGCGAAGTTGGTATCAGTCAGGAAGCCGATGATATTCTGTTTGATTTCCCACAACTTGACGACGAGCTTTTCCAATATGATTGCGTCGTCGCCTTCGATCCCGACTGGCAACAACTAGATGATTCACAACTACAACTCCTTGAAAAATGGGTCTCCGAAAATGCTGGGGGATTAATCGTGGTCGCCGGACCTGTGTTCACTCCCGAATGGTCGCGAATGCGACGCGGGCGAAGACCCGGTATCGACCTGATCAAAAACCTCTACCCAGTGGTCTTTTACAACCAAGGCGGAGTTACGCTGAGCCTAGGTCGCTTCGGCGGCGACACTGCATGGCCCGTGCAATTCTCCAATGAAGGGCTCACGGCTGAATTTCTCTGGCTCGATAACGATCAAATTGGTAGCGAACAAGCATGGGCATCCTTCGACGGAGTCTTCGGGTACTACAAAGCCAAAGACCCGAAACCGGGCGCAAAAGTCTATGCACGTTTTTCTGATCCGGAAACCGCGATCGACCAAGAACTACCAATCTATATGGCAGGTCATTTCTATGGGGCAGGGCGAGTTTTCTACCAAGCAAGTGGCGAGATGTGGCGACTGCGGAGCATCGAAGAAGACTTCTTTGAGAAATACTATACCAAGCTCATCCGCTGGGCAGCGCAAGGGCGATTGCTGCGAGACTCCAACCGCGGCGTCCTTCTAACGGACAAAGACCGGTGCTTCCTCGGGGAACACATTAGCATACGTGCCAAACTTACCGATGCTCAACGAGATCCCCTTGTTGTCGAATCTGTGACTGCGACTCTAGTCAATCCAAATGGAACTCGCAACACAATTGAATTGGAAAAACTAGCTGATGCTACACAGCCTGGCATGTATGTCAGCCAATTTATTGCCACTCAACAAGGTGATTATCGCATAGAATTGGCGCTGCCAGGCAGTTCTGATTTGTTGACGCGGGAAGTACGAGTCCGAGTGCCTCAATTGGAGATTGAAAACCCTCGACGTGACGATGCTCTGCTAACTCATATCGCTCAGCAAACATCGGGGCATTATTTTATCGGCGTTGAAGATTCAACGAACACCAGTACAAACGAATCACTAACACAGATCATTTCCGCTCATGATCAAGAAACTGAATTACCAGGAACGCCAGACCGCGATTTCGAACAGCGTTTGATGGGGTGGCTAATCGCTTTAATCAGTGGCGTCCTTTGCTTCGAATGGATCATTCGCAGATTAAGCAAACTAGCCTGACATGTACACAATCCAACAACCACTTTCACATCACGTTCATCATTAATTAAATGAATAACCTCACGTCACAACTCGACCCGAAGATTCAACAGTTGCTGCAAACTCTGCGTGCACGAATTAAAATGTATGTCTGGGTTGAAGGCATTAGCCTCGGCCTGATCTGGGTTACGTCCATGTTCTGGATCGGCTTAGCCATGGATTACCTGCCAATTTTGGTTGGTGCTAATGAATTGAGTACCGTGGCTCGCGGCATATTGCTCGTCATCGTCGCTTCCGCCTTTGGCTATATTCTGTACCGGTGGGTTTTCCAACGAGCGTTCATTGCCTTTTCCGATCGTAGTATGGCAATACTACTCGAACGTCAATTCTCCGCTTTCAATGACAGCCTCGTCACTTCCGTGACACTCAAAAAGAACTCCACGGGTGCCGCTACGTCCGCTGACAACAATGAAGCTGATGTCGTTAAGGACGTCACCTATAGCAAGCAAATGTTATCGGAAACTGTCGAATCGGCATTACTGTCGCTCGATGGCGTCGATGTCAATAAAGTCTTCAACAAGCGACTGCTGTTAAAACGCGTGGCTATAGCCTTAGCTCTAATTGCCTCGGTAGTCCTATTCGCCGTGACAAATAAATCTATGGCGGATCTCGCCATGCGACGCCTATATCTACTGGACGGTGAGAAATGGGAACGAGCTGCCCATATTCAAATCGTCGGTGTTTCGGTCATTCGAGATGACTTTACTGGATATGATTTCCAAACGCCTGAACAATTGAAGTTTACCCAAGGGCATGTCAAAGTAGCTCGGGGTGCGACGCTGCGAATTCTCATCCAAGCCGACGGGAATAAACAGATTCCCGACCGCTGCTCATTTCATTATGAGACAGCTGATGGCATCAGCGGACAACGCCGCCTGATCAAGGAGGGTGGAGCACCTGGTCAAGATCAATATTTCGCGCTCGCAGATAATCCAATCGATGCAATTTCCGAAAGCCTAGAATTCGAGGTCATCGGCCATGACCATCGTATCGGACCGTTTTATATTGATGTCGTGGAAAGCCCTGAGATAAGTCAAGTCACTCTTGACTATGAATACCCTGCCTACACAGAACTGTTGCCTGTCGAAGATCAAGACTGGATTCCCGGTCGAACTTCGCTACCGCTGGGCACATCGGTACAGCTCAATCTATTAACAAACAAGCCTGTGCAACAATTGCATATCGTTGACCCCGCAATGGCACAATATCTAGTGACTTATACAGGCATTACTGACGCTCGAGATTCAAAAGAAATCCCAGTCAGCATCATGTCGCAGTCAGCAACTCCCGACGATGTACCACAACTTCAGGACAACCTCGAGTTGGATAACCTAACAAATGCCGCAGGAACAAAAATACAATTCACGATCGAGAATCAAAAGCTCAGCGTCTGCGATGAATCTCAGAACATTCTCGATACCAACGCGGTAATCCACTGCCGAACAGCAGCGGGGCGGCAGATCATAGTCCAACTCGCCGGAGATCGTAATGCTTTTCAGTTCCCCGTTGAACACCTCAATCAAGACTTAGTACTAAATATTTCCTTGCTCGATAGTGATGGGATTATTTCCACCGAACCATTTATCGTTGGTATCGCCGCGCTTACCGACAAAGCACCTAGCGTCGAAATAGGGCTTATGGGAATTGGCACAGCGGTAACTCCCGACGTCATTATCCCGGTGGCTGGAACCGTGACGGATGATTATGGCGTCCAGTCAAGTTGGTTTGACGTCCAACTCGATGAAGGCGATCCGCTTAAATTTTCCATCACCTTGGTGGAAGGTGATCAACTTCAATCACCGCTAGATTTCCGAGAACAACGAGCCGCTGACGGTCGAGCTGAATTAAAGCCTGGAGAGAAAATAAATCTTAGTGTTCGCGCTAATGACAATTACGACCTGCAAGGCGATCCGAACATCGGCAGCAGTAGTCAATTTACGTTGGATGTCGTTACCCCTACCGATTTGCTGGCCGGACTCGAACGCCGCGAATTGTCTCTGCGACAACGTTACGAACTAATCATTGCCGAAGTGCAAGGCATGCGGGATTCACTGCAACTCGTACTCGAAAGTGCTACTCAAGTTGAAAACAAGTCTTCGGGTTCAGCTAGCGCGGAACCCGAAGACGATGATGGTAATCAACTGTCGCCTGAGGAGAAAAAATTACGCGAAGAAAGTCTAAGACTTCTGAGGACTCAGCGAGCGATTGTTCAAAGTCAAAAATCCACTCAGGAATCACTCGGTATCGCCGTCTCCTTCGATGATATTCGCCTGCAATTAATGAATAATCGCGTTGACACGGAAGACCATAAAAATCGGTTACTTCAGAAGATATCAGACCCGTTGCGACTGATTTGTGAAGTTGATTTTCCCGCGTTAGATGCTGAATTAATACAACTTGAGGTCGTAATTGGTGGGAGAACGAGCCAAATTGACCAGGCTGCTTTGGCACTGGACAGAGCAGACGTTGTCCTGCTTAAAATGACCGTCGTTTTGGACAATATGCTGGAGTTAGAGACTTATAACGAGCTAATTGATCTAATTCGAAGTTTAATCGACGATCAAGAACAAATCAGTGAAAAGACTCAACAAGAACGTAAAAAACAGGTTCTTGATCTGCTAAAATAAACGTATCGCATGTAAATGTTTTCAATTCGCGAAGTTGTGTATAGATCGCTTGATTCATTCACAAGTATATGTAAGGCCCAACGTGGAATTCTCGGTATTGCAATAGACAGGAACCACTGGAATTTCATAAAAATAGTGTGTGGAAAAGCAATTCACAAACAATTTGAACGACGATTTAGCGAACGGATCAAAATTCCATGATATCCATGTCTTCAACAACCACAATGAAAAGGCTTCTTAGCCCTCTAACATTACTGCTGCTGCTTGCACTAATGTTATTTGATTCCACCGCAATTCGCCTTATGCCTCAAGTACAAGCTCAAGGCGCTACGGAAGCCGATGCGTTGCCTGCAGCGGAAAACGCCGCGCCCACTTCCGCAGCCCAACTTGCGTTATCCCAAAGCCAAATTGCACAGCGATACAAACGAATTGAAGAACTGATCTTACGGATGGCTGAATTTGAAGCCGCTAACAATCCAAAACGAGCTGCTCTGCTGCGACAAGCTTACAAACAATCGCGTGATAATCTTACCGCAACCCAACTGCAGACTATCGTAAAACTGCTTAATCAAGAACAACTCAAACGCGCCGTCGACACCCAAGCAGAATCGCAAGTCGCATTGCAAAAATTGCTTGCCTTGCTCATGACCGAAGATCGTTCTGATCGTCTGCAGGATGAAAAAAACCGTATCCGCGGCTACATCCGAAATGTTGAAAGACTGTTACGTGAACAACGCTCAATCCAAGGTCAAAACCAAGGTGGAGCTGATGCCGAACGTATCGCTAAAGAACAAGGAGAGCTTGCTGGTAAAACCGGCGACCTTGCTGACGAAATCCGCGAAAACGAAGAAGGCGGTGAACCCGGTGAAGGTGAAGGCAAACCCGGTGAAGGTGAAGGCAAACCAGGCGAAGGTGAAGGCAAACCAGGCGAAGGTGAAGGCAAACCAGGCGAGGGCGAAGGCAAACCCGGCGAAGGTGAAGGCAAACCCGGCGAAGGTGAAGGCAAACCCGGCGAAGGTGAAGGCAAACCCG